>NZ_DASSXS010000203.1:0-43863 GCF_035703625.1 Nocardioides sp.
GTCGCCTCGTCGTCCTTCGACCCGGCGGGCGCAGCCGCCGGCGCTCCGTTCGACGCCGCCTTCCTCGCCTTGGTGGCGGACTCGCCCTTGACCGAGGCGAGCAGCATCTGTGCCACGTCGAGGACCTCGACCTCGGCCCGGGCGTTGCCGTCGGCCTGCTCGGCGGTCAGCCCGTCGGAGAGCATCACCCGGCAGAACGGGCAACCGACGGCGATCTGGTCGGCACCGGTGGCGACCGCCTCCTTGGTGCGGTTGACGTTGATCCGCGAACCGAGGTTCTCCTCCATCCACATCCGCGCCCCACCGGCGCCACAGCAGAAGGAACGCTCGGAGTTGCGGGGCATCTCCGTGAACTCGGCTCCGGGCATGACCTGCAGGAGCTCGCGCGGCGGCTCGTAGACCTGGTTGTGGCGGCCGATGTAGCACGGGTCGTGGTAGGTGATCGAGCGCTTGGCAGCTCCGGCGCCCTCGGCGACGGGAGTCAGCTTGCCCTCGCGGACCAGCCGGTTGAGGAGCTGGGTGTGGTGCACGACCTCGAGCTCGATGCCGAACTCCCGGTACTCGTTCTTCAGCGTGTTGAAGCAGTGGGCGCAGGTCGAGACGACCTTCCTGGCCTTGTGCTCCTTGAACGTCTCGACGTTCTGCTGGGCGAGTCCCTGGAACAGGAACTCGTTGCCGGCACGACGGGCCGAGTCGCCGGTACAGGTCTCGCCGCTGCCGAGCACACCGAACGAGACGCCGGCCATGTCGAGCAGCTCGGCCACGGCGCGGGTCGTCTTCTTCGCACGGTCCTCGTAGGCACCGGCGCAGCCCACCCAGAACAGCCAGTCGACCTCGTCCAGCGACTCGATGCCGCCCTGGTCGGACGGAGCACCGACGACCTTCACCTCGAAGGGCAGGTCCTTGGCCCAGTCGAGCCGCGCGGAGGCCGACAGGTTCCACGGGTTGCCCTTGTTCTCCATGCCCTTGAAGAGCTGGTTGAGCTCCGCCGGGAAGTTGGACTCCACCAGCACCTGGTAGCGGCGCATGTCGACGATGTGGTCGACGTGCTCGATGTCGACCGGGCACTGCTGGACGCAGGCGCCGCAGGTCACGCAGGACCACAGGACGTCGGGGTCGATCACGCCCGAGCCGTCCTCGGGCATGTAGAACCAGTCGTCGCCCGTGTCGCCGACCAGCGGCCGCTCGGCCTCCTTGACCAGGGTGTCGCTGCCTTCCAGCAGCGCGGCGCGCTTGTCGTCGGGGGCCAGGGAGTAGGGGCCCTTGGCCATGGCGTGGTCGCGCAGGGCCATGATCATCAGCTTGGGGGACAGGGGCTTGTCGGTGTTCCAGGCGGGGCACTGGTCCTGGCATCGCCCGCACTCGGTGCAGGTGTTGAAATCGAGCAGGCCCTTCCAGCTGAAGTCCTCGATCGAGCCCACGCCGAGCGTGTCGTCCTCGTCGAGGTCGTCGATGTCGTCGAGGGTGACCGGCTTGCCGGCGTTCATGAGCGGCTTGGCCGAGCCGAGGGCGACCGGCTGGCGCTTGAACAGGACGTTGAGCGGTGCCAGGAAGATGTGCAGGTGCTTGGAGTGGAGCACGTCGATCAGGAAGACCAGCATCACGCCGATGTGCAGGAGCAGTCCGAGATGCTCCATCACCTCGAGGGTGTCGTGGGGCAGGCCGTCGATGAGGTTGCCGAGCCCGATCGAGACGAAGGCGCCGCTGTCGTAGGGCAGGTTGCCCAGGGCCGAGGCGGCGCTGCGGAAGAAGAACAGCGTCCAGAGGACGTTGAAGATCATGAACAGCACCAGCCAGGCGCCGCCGGTGTGCGACCGGGAGAACCGGGACCTGCGGCCCAGCCGTTGCGGCGACTGCTGGATCCGGAGGGCGGCGAAGGTGACGATGCCGAACAGACACATCACGGCGATGAAGTCCTGGGCGAACCCGACGATCGGCCAGGTGCCGATGACCGGGATGGCGAACGAGGGGTCGAAGAGGGCGCCGTAGGCCTCGACGTAGACGCTGCCGAGGATCACGAACGCCCAGAAGACGAAGAAGTGCGCCGCGCCCGGTACCGACCACTTGAGCAGCTTGCGCTGGCCGAACACCTCCACGAGCTGGGTCCGCACCGCCCGGCCGATGCGGCCGGTGACCCCGGCCACCCGGTCGGGCGCGGGCTGCCCGCTCGCGATCAGGCGGTACAGGTAGGCCGCGCGCCGCCCGGCGAAGGTGAGGGCCACCGCGGTCATCGCCAGCCCGATGATGAGTGTCAGAGTCACAAGCCATTCCAATCTGCCAGGCCGCCGGTCCGCGCCGTCGCGACGCGAGCCTATTGGTCTGCGCGGAGAGCGTCAGCCGTCCGCCGTCCCGCGAGATCCTACCTGCGGGTAACTTCTCGGTTCCCGAGGTGGTCAGTACCGCTGCGGCACGAAGGTCTGCTCGTGCATCGGCGGTCGCACGTAGGGGAGCTCCAGCATCGTCGGCAGCGTCACCACGTCCGGTGAGACGTCCTGGTAGTCGAACCGGCTGAGCAGGTGGGAGATGCAGTTCAGGCGTGCTGCCCGCTTGTCGTCGGACGGGACGACGTACCAGGGCGCTTGCTTGATGTCGGTGTACTGGAAGGTGACGTCCTTGGCCATGGAGTACTTGACGTAGAGCTCGTGCTCGGCGAGGTCCATGGCCGAGAGCTTCCATCGTTTCAGGGGCTCGGCGTTGCGGTCCTCGAACCGACGGCGCTGCTCCTCGTAGGAGACCGAGAACCAGTACTTCAGCACGACGATCCCTGAGCGGACCAGCATCCGCTCGAACTCGGGACAGCTGCGCAGGAACTCCTGGTGCTCCTCCTCGGTGCAGTACCCCATCACCCACTCGACGTTCGAGCGGTTGTACCAGCTGCGGTCGAAGAGGACCATCTCGCCGGCGGCCGGAAGGTGCTCGACGTACCGCTGGAAGTACCACTGCGTCTGCTGCCGCTCGGTGGGCTTGGGGAGGGCCACCACCCGCACCGTTCGTGGGCTGGTGCGCTCGGTGATCCGCTTGATGACGCCACCCTTGCCCGCCGAGCCGCGGCCCTCGAAGATCACCAGCACCCGGAGCCCCTGCCGCTGGATCCAGTACTGCAGCAGCACGAGCTGCTCCTGGAGCCGCTCCATCTCGCGCTCGTAGACCCGGGCCTTCAACCGGCCCCTGTGCGTGTAGTCGTCGGGGTTCCGGTGGCGCGCGGCCGGGGTTGCGTCATTCGCCCCTGCCGGGGGCGTCGTCGCGGCCATGTCACCACGGTCCCCTGATGGAGGCGGTCGGGCAAGGGGGCCTCACGGCAGGAGACGGACACGCTCGTCCTCGCCGGCCGGCCGTCGGGACGCACGCCGGGACCGGCGGCCCGGATCGGAACACCTCCCGGGACGACCGTCCCTGGTCCCGGGACGCCCAGCCGCTACCTCCCGGCCGCACGGGACATCGGCCTCAGGCGGCGGGACACGCACTCGTCGAACCCTGCCATCAGAGGCGCCGCAGTGGGTGCCACTGGAGGGAGGAACAGGGCGATGAGGACCACGACCAGGCCGGCACGGCCGACCGGAATCGTCGTAGCCGGGCTCGCGGTGTGCCTGGCGACAGGGCTGGTGCTGACCGGGTGCGCGGCCACCTCGCCCGCCTCCATGGACCGGGCGGCCGGGGCCGCCGGGGGGAAGGGCCCTCGCTCCGACGACGGGGGACCGGGGCCGGTGACCGCGTCACCGTCCCCGGTCGAGTCGGACAGCGGCGGTCCCTCGGCCCCGGCCGCCCCTCGCGAAGCGGCGCTGGCTGCGGCGAGGGGCGCGGAGACGGGCAGCGAGGAGTGGCGGGCGAGGCGACCGGCGGCCGGACGCATCGCCGGGTACTCCACCACCGCCAGCGGACCGGCCGGGACCCGAGTGGGGCTCAAGGTGTCGACGTCTGCGTCCCGCTACCGGGTGATCGCCTACCGGCTGGGTGCCTACGACGGCGGCACCGGTCTCGAGGTCTGGCACTCCGGCCTCCTCGAGGGCCGGGAGCAGGCGGCGCCCGTCATGCGTCCGGCCTCGACCCGCACGGTCGTCGCGCCCTGGCGGCGCGACCTCACCGTCGACACCGACGGCTGGGAGCCGGGGTTCTACGTCTTCAAGCTGCGCACCGGGCAGGGCCACGAGGTGCTCGTTCCCTACGTCGTGTCCTCGCCGTCGGCCGCGGGCACGGTCGCCCTCGTCGCCCCGATCACGACCTGGCAGGCCTACAACGAATGGGGCGGCTACAGCCTGTACGACGGTCCGGACGCCGACCGACGCAGCTGGGCGGTGAGCTTCGACCGGCCCTACAACGGAGCGACCGGAGCCAACGACTACCGCACGGCGGCGGTGCCGATCATCGTGCGGGCCGAGCAGCTCGGCATCCCGCTGTCCTACTACACCAACGTGGACCTCCACACGACGGCCGGCCTGCTCGAGGGCGCACGAGGGTATGTCTCGATGGGGCACGACGAGTACTGGACGACGACGATGCGGTCGGCCGTCACCGAGGCGCGCGACGCCGGGACGAACCTCGCCTTCTTCGGAGCCAACACGATGTACTGGAGGGTGCGGCTGGCGGACGCGGCGACCGGTGCCGCCCGCCTGGTCGTCGGGTACCGGTCGGACGCCGGCCTCGACCCCGAGCGCGAGGAACGGCCCCGCGAGGCCACGGCGCGCTTCCGCGACGCTCCGATGCCCAACCCGGAGCAGGAGCTCACCGGGATGATGTACGAGTGCTACCCGGTGGACACCGACTACGTCGTCGCCTCGCCCGGTTGGTGGGGCTTCCGCGGAGCCGGCGTCACGCGTGGTGACCGGATCCCCGGGCTGGTCGGGCCGGAGGCCGACCGGGTGTACCCGACCGGCTCGCTCCCGCGTCCGATGCAGATCCTCAGTCACTCGCCGTACTCCTGCGGTGGCGTGAGCACCGCCGCGGAGTCCGTCTACTACACCGCCCCGTCGGGCGCGGGCGTCTTCAACGCGGGCACCCTGCGCTGGGGGTGCGCGATGGTGGACCGGTGCGAGCGACCCCTGGGCGCCAGGACCGCGCGCTTCGTCGAGGTCGTGACCGGCAACGTGCTGCGCGGGTTCGCGGCCGGTCCCGCGGCACGCCGGCACCCGGCTCGGGACAACGTTCAGGAATTCGACCTTTCCCCGCACAACGCGGTGTCGGCCAGCTGAAGTTGTGGTGATCCGACATGATGGGGCGCATGGCCGGAACCGGCGGAGGGGCCCGTCGCGCGACCGGGACAGCGCTGTTGCTGGTCTCCCTGGCGCTCTCCGGCTGCACCCCGGAACCCCCCGCCGGAGAGGGCCCTCCGTCCCCGTCGGAGTCGGTGGCCCTGCGGGTGCGCACCGTCCACGTCGCCGGCTCCCTGGACCCCGAGGCGCGGGCCGCTGCGGAGTCAGAGGTCGGGGACGTGCTGTCGGACTACGTGGTGGGGGCGTTCCTCGGCGACTACCCGCGCGAGGACTTCGTGGGTTCCTTCGAGGCGTTCACGGGGAACCTGGCCAGGGACGCGGTGCGCGACATCAACCAGCTGACGGCCAACAGCCTCAGGTCCGCCGAAGCAGTCCGCGCGACCAGGCTCGACGCCAACCTCTCGTTCGTCGTCGACGGCTCCGACATCGTCGGCGCCTCGGCGTCCGTCCGCTTCGCATTCGAGGCGACTGTCGGCGGTGACGAGCGGCGCCTGGGCATGCGCGGCCGGATCTTGCTGATCGAGGAGGACGACGTCTGGTCCGTCTACGGGTACGACGTCGTCACCGACACGGGCGAGGCCGTCGATGCAGAGGTGACGCCGTGACCGGCTTCCGGATGCTCGCCAGGACGGCGCCCCTGCTCGTGCTGTTGGCGCTGGCCGTGCCGGCCTCGTCCGTCCACCCGACCACCCTCAGCCTGAACCGGGTCGAGACGGCCAAGAGTGTCGACTTCGAGGACGGCGTGGTGTGGGTCCTGGTGCTCGGCCGCGACGCCGAGGGTGATACCGACGCGATCGAGATGCTCGCGTTCGACACCGCGAGCGGAGCCGCCTCCGGCATCGGCATTCCCCGTGACTCGTGGGTCAGGCTCCCGGGTGGTCTCGCCAGGATCAACGAGGCGTGGTCGAAGGGAGGGCCCGACCTGGCGGCGCGCGCGGTCGGCGACCTCGTCGGCGTAGACCCGGACTTCGTGCTGGTCACTGGTTTCGAGGGGTTCCTGGCGATGACCGAGACGGTGGGCGAGGTGGAGGTCCGCTCGCCGCTCGCGTTCGAGACCGACCAGGGCCGGACCGTCGAGCGCGGGCTCAACAGCTTCAACGGCGAGCAGGCGCTCGACTTCGCGAGCAGCCGCGACAACCTGCCCGATGACGACTTCGACCGCATGGCCAACCAGCAGGCCCTGCTCCTCGGCTACCTCCGCAGCCTTCGGGCGCGCGAGGACGAGACCGGCTTCATGGAGGACGTCACGCTCTCGGCCCTGGCGGGGCTGGAGACGGAGCTTGCCCCCACGGATCTCTACCGCCTGGCGCAGGCCATCACCCAGGTCGACCCGGCCAAGGTGACCGGGTGTCTGGTGGGTGGCACGCCGTTCACCACCAGCGGCGACGCTCAGGTGATCCGCGCCGACGAGGAGCTCGCCCGGCGGCTCGGTCGCGACGCGGACAAGGACGCCACGCTCGACCCCGACTGCCAGGGCTAGGGCGTCACCCCAGCCCCGCCTCACGCGCCCGCACGATCGCCTGGGCGCGGTGGGCCACCTGCAGCTTGGCGAAGATGTTGCTCGCGTGGTTGCGCACCGTCTTGACCGACAACCCGAGCTCCCGGGCGATCTCGCCGTTGTCGAGGCCGTCGGCGATCCGGCCGAGGACCACCCGCTCCCGTTCGGTGAGCTCGGGGAACACCTCGGCCGCCGGCCGCGCGCGCAGCCCCCGGAAGTAGGTCATCATCCGGTCCGCGATGCCGGGTCCGAAGATGACCTCGCCGGCGCCGACGGCCTCGATCGCCCGCACGATCTCCTGGCGACGGGCGCCCTTGAGGAGGTAGCCCCGGGCTCCCGCCCGCACGGCTGCGAACACGGAGTCCTCGTCGTCCATCATCGACAGGACGATCACGCTGATGTGGGGGGAGGAGGCGACGATCCGCCCGGTGGCCTCGACCCCGTTGAGTCGCGGCATCTGCAGGTCCATGAGGACGATGTCGGGCTGCAGGCCCAGAGCCAGGTCGACCGCGCGGGCACCATCGGCTGCGCTGCCGACCACCTCGAGTCCGTCGGCCGCCCCGAGCAGGGCCTCGAGTCCCTTGCGGAACTCGTCATGGTCGTCCACGACCAGCACGCGCACGGCTTCTGCGTTCATGTTCCCCCCTCCCCGGAGAGCGGCAGACGGACCTCGACCACCGTGCCTGTGTCACTCGACGTGACGGTGCAGGTGCCGCCGAGCTCCTCGGCTCGCTCTCTCATGGAGGTCAGGCCTACACCAGCGCCCGGGTCCGCCGCCAGACCACGGCCGGTGTCGCGGACCCGGAGCCGCAGCGTGCCGTCCTCGCGCTGGAGGGACACGGTGCACTGCTCCGCCCCGCTGTGGCGCAGGGCGTTGGTGACGGCCTCCAGCGCGATGCGGTACGCCGCCACCTCGACCGCCGCGGGCAGCGGCTCGACGTCGTCGCCGGCCTCGACCGTCCAGGTCATCCGGCTCCCGGTCGCACCCGGCACGTGGTGTTCCTGCGCGCGCTGCCGCAGAGAGGACACCAGCCCGAGCTGGTCCAGGGCGGGCGGGCGCAGCCCGTCGACGAGTCGCCGTACCTCGAGGATCTCGGCGCGCGCCTGCTCCGACAGGGAGTCGGCCAGCTCCGCCGCCCCGGCGGGATCCTGGTCGATCAGGTCGGAGACGGACTCCAGGCGCATGGCGAGGGTGGCGAGTGCCGGTCCGAGCCCGTCGTGGAGATCGCGGCGCAGCCGCCGGCGCTCCTCCTCGCGGGCGGTGACCAGCCGCTGCCGGGAGCGCTGGAGCTCCCGGTTGGCCAGCACGGCCTGCACCAGCGCACCCACCTGCACGCCCACGTCCTCGAGCAGGCGACGGTCGCCCGGACCGAACGGATCGCGCTGCGGGTCCACCTCGAGCCGCAGCCGCCCGAGGTCGGCACCCCCCGCGACGAGCTCGACGGTGACGGGGTTCCCCCGGCTCTCGCCGATGGCGACGTGCATGGGTCCGGATCCCGCCGCCCCCCGCACGTCGATGGCGGCGTAGGACAGTCGGAGGCGCCGGGCCAGCAGGGACAAGGTCTCGGTGAGGGTGGCGTCGGGTGCCGACGTGGTCCCGAGCCGGCGCAGGTCGGACACGACCCGCTGCGGGAACTCACGGTCCCCGTAGACCGCCCGGCGGAGCAGGCGTTGCAGGGCCACCGCCAGCGGGAGCACGAGCAGGGCGAGGACGCCGCCGGCGAGGAGCGACCGGAACCCGATCTCGGAGGCCTGTCCGACCGCCGCGGCGACGGCGACGAACGAGGTGGCGACCAGACCGGCCGCGAGCGCCTGGACGACGGCGCGACGCACGGTCGGCTCCACCTCGTCGAGCCGGGAGCCGTCCACCGCCACCACCAGGCAGCCCAGCACGGCCGGCGTGATCAGCAGGACGAGCACGTCCCACGGCAGCAAGGGATCCCCGGTCAGGCGCTCGGGCAGGTCGCCGAGCAGCGTCCGGGCCACGACGCCCCCGAGGATCCCGATGAGCGCGAGGCGGGTGGCCAGCGTGGTGCTGCGGTCGTCGCTGCGCGCGTAGCGCCAGCACAGCAGGGCGACCACGGTCGGCAGGGCCACCACCAGGGCGGGCGACGTCACGGTCACCTGGGCCTGCAGCCGCGCCGCCTCGGTGGACATGGCCCGCGCCGGCCCGAGCAGCCAGCCGGCGTACCCCACGAACGGGAGTGCCGCACACACCAGCAGGAACGCCACGCGCGGCCGGTGAGCCTGGTCAGGGCGCGCCAGCGTGACCGCGGCGACGGCGGCAGCCCCGAGGCCGAGCGCGAACAGGAGCCCTCCCACCAACGTCGGCCAGGTGCCTCGCGACCCGGCGAGGTCGATCACGCCCGGCCCGAACGCGGACGTGGTGAGCCAGGCGGGGAGGAGCGCGGCCGCCGCGAGGAACGCCCGTTGGGCGGTTCCGTCGGGTCGCCGCCAGAACACGACGGTGGCGGCGGCGAGCAGCAGGGCGAAGGCGATCAGGGTCGCCGCATGACGGCCGGCGGCCTCGACGGGGTAGCGGACGAGGGTGACCTCCACGTCCAGGTTCCGGTCGAGGTCGGGCGCGGCCCGGATGATCTCGTAGGTCACCGGTTCGCCGATGGCGCGTTCCGCCGAGGCGTCGCCGGTCACCCAGTCGCCGACGGGTCGGCCGTCGATGGACCGGACCACGTCACCGGGTTGCAGCGGACCGTCCCCGACGACGTCGACCACCGTGACGGTGCTGCCCCAGCGGCCGGCGTCGTCGAGGGCCGAGGAGGAGATGACCGTGCCGTCCGACGGCCCCGCGAGGAGGGCGCCGGTCACCCACGCGACCGGGAGGACCCAGGCCGCGAGGACCACGAGGACCCTGCCGGTGCGCGACATCGTGCGACCATCGTGCACCCCGCAGGGGCCGCCGGGGGTCAGGCTCGCGAAATGCCCGTCACCCTGCCGCCGTCGTCGAACGTGACCCGCATCCGGACCTCCGGCTCGGCCGCCGTCCTCGCGCAGAACGTGAAGGCGTGCCCGAGCCGGGTGTAGGGCTGGCCCACGGCCTCCATGACCTGGCGCGTGGTCATGCCGACGTCGATCAGGTCCTGGACCGCCGACTCGCGCTTGCGGAGCTCGGGGTTGCGGCAGGAGTCGGGCGCGATGCCCTCGGCCCGCTCCCACGTCTGCAGGTAGGCCTCGGCGCCGCGCGCCATGTCCTCGACGATCGCGTCGCCCTCTGACCCGCCCGCGACCATCCGCAGGTCCTCGATCCAGTCGGGGTAGAGGCCGTACTGCGCCACGCCGTCGGCGTTGATGTCGTAGACCCGCTCCCCGGCGACCTGCTGGTCGATGGTGACACCGCCGAGGCCGGTGAAGGGGTAGGTCACCGGGTTGGAGACGTCGGTGCCGCGGGGGTCTCCCTGGGCGCCGAGGCCGTTCATGTCGGCGCCGTACCCGAAACCGAAGTAGTAGCGCGAGTCGGCCCAGCCGAGGTGGGCGCGCCACTTCTCGACGAAGCCGGTCGAGTCGCCGGCGTACGGCGCGATGTAGCCGCCGAGCTCGTAGATCCGGGGGTAGGCGTCCTCGGTCGACCAGGAGTGGCTGGACAGGATCCCTGGGTAGCCCATCTCCTCGACCTGGTCGAGAGCGGCGTTGCGCGCCTTGACGCTCATGTGGTCGGGGTCGAAGAGCATGTGGCGCTCGGCGAGTCCGGCGATGGTCTGCTCGCCCAGGGTCGTCAGGCCGCGCTCGTTGCAGTGGTCCGGCGGCGGGTAGACCGGCAGGGCGGTCCCGGTCGCCCCGAAGAGCTCACCGATCGCGCCGAACAGGGCGTCCTGCTGGTCGGCGCTGATCTCGGGCGCCGCGAGCTGGTTCTTGTCGTGGGCGTCGGGGTGCTCCGGCTCGCAGTGCCGCATGTCCCAGAACGAGTTGGTCTCGCGGAAGTTGGCGGAGTTGACCGCGACCCCCACCTCGCCGTTGTCGCCGGCCACACCGGAGAGGGCGTTGTCGAACTTGTTGACCAGCTCCATCTGCCGCACGCCGAGGTCGTGCACCTCGTCCAGCTGCGCCTCGATCGACGCCGGGTCGCAGGTCGGCTTGGCCGGGTGGGACGTGCACCCGAAGGGCACGCTCGTCTCGATCCCCATCACCACGGCCAGCTTCCCGGCGTTGATCACCCGGCGGGCCTGCCACGGGCTCTTCACGATCCGGTAGAAGCCCTCGCCGGGACCGCCGAACTGGGCGTCGATGTAGTCCTGCATCTCGTACATCCGCTTCGCCTGGAGGCGGACCGAGTCCATGTCGTCGCAGGAGTTCTTCTCGTGGGGCGGCGGCAGCGGGTAGAGCTCGCAGAGCTGGTTGTTCTCGACGAGCAGGTTCACGAACAACCGCTGCCCGCCGCGCCAGGACCGCTCGAGCCAGCGGAAGTAGGTGCCTTCGTGGGTCAGCGAGTTGGGGGCGGGCCAGTCCTTGAACGTCGGCCAGCCGACCGGGTCGTGGCTGGGCTCGCCGGAGAGGACCGACTCGAGCACCGCGCCGCGGCCCTGGGTCTGCCGGTGGTCCTCGCAGTCGACGAGGGCGTACGGCGCGCCGTACCGGTCCCACGGCTTGCCGCAGTGGACGCCTCCACCGAGGAACTCGAAGGCCATGCCGTGGGTGTGGGCGTCGACGTAACCCCGCACCTCCTGGTAGGAGGTGGTGCCGGAGAAGGGAGCGCCCGAGACGCCGATCGCGGCCTCGGGGTAGCGCGGGCAGCCGGTGGTCGTGTTCAGCGAGAAGCGCTGGGCCTGGTCGCCTGCGGCGAAGCCGCCACCGCTGGTGGTGAGCCAGCGACCGTCGGCGAGCCGGAAGGTGTAGCGGCCGTCGCGACCGGCCGCCGTCCAGTCGGCGTCCTCCGACGGCTCCTCGGCCAGCCCGTCGGCGCTGACGAAGGACTCGTCCCGGGTGTAGAGCAGGTAGGAGCCGAGGTCGGTGGCCTGGAACCGGATCGGCTGGCCCGCCATCGAGTAGCAGCCCCCCGCCATGGCGTACCGGTCCTCGGGCACCGCCTGCCGGGCCTCTCGGACGGGGGTGGTGGTCAGCGGGGGGTCGGGGGTCTCGCGGTTGTCGGCGACGTAGGCGGCGCTGGCGCGACGCTCGGCCGCGGTCGTCGGGTCCTCGGTGGCCTGGCCGAGCGAGCCGGCGCGGGAGACGGCGTTCTTGGTCGCGCGGTCGTCGCGGACCGAGACCGCCATGTCCTTCGAGGCGGAGTAGGCGCCGTGCAGGCTGCCGAGCCGGTGGCCCGGGGAGGAGACGGAGAACGCAGTGGCGACGACTGCCACCGCGACGGCGGAGGCGCAGAGCAGACGGGGCAGGGGAGTTCGGTTCGGACGCACGGGTCTCCTCGGGCTGGATGCGCTGGTACAACGAGGATCAGGTCTCGAAGTCACCCTTTCCGCCGGCGCGACCCGGCAAACTCCTCCCATGCAGCTCGAGCAGGCGGTGACCACGGCGCGGGCGCTCGTGGCCGAGCGCTTCCCCGGGGCGAGGGCAGCCTGGCTGGCCGGCAGCGTGGTCGCGGGCACGGCCACTGCCAGCTCCGACCTCGACATCACCGTGCTGCTCCCGGGGCCTCCGGCGCCGTTCCGGGAGTCGCTGGTGCACGACGGCTGGCCGGTCGAGCTCTTCGTTCACACACGCGAGTCGGTGGCGCGATGGATCGCCCAGGACCTCGAGCGTCGCCGGCCGACGCTCGTCCGGCTGATCTCGAGCGGGGTGGTCCTCCTGGACGTCGACGGCAGCGGCGCGGCACTCTCAGAGGAGTGTGCGGAGGTCCTCGCCGCCGGCCCCGGTCCGCCGTCCGACGCCACCCTGGACTGGATGCGCTACGGCCTCACCGACATGCTCGACGACCTGGCCGACTCCACGGAGCCGCTGATGACCGCGGCGATCGCTGTCGCGACCTGGGAGGCCGCGGCCCGGTTGCTGCTGGCGGCCGACGCGCGCTGGTGGGGCACCTCGAAGTGGCTGGTCCGCGAGCTGCGCGAGTACGACGCGGTCCACGCGACGACGTACGCACTGCGGCTGCACGCCGGCCTGGCCGCCGCGTTCGACCAGGCGCCGGACCAGCTGCTGCTCGTCGCCGAGGAGATCCTCGACAGCGTCGGCGGGCGCTTGTGGGCGGGCTACCGGGCCGAGGGGTGAAGACGCCCGCATCGGGCGAGGCCGCTTCTCGGCCTCCCGATCGGTGCCCTCGCTCCGACTGCGTCAGACCTGTCGAGCGTTGGCCGTCCGGCCGCCGAGCCGCGCGGTGAGCGCCTCGGCCGCGCGGCGCACCACCATCGTCGGCGGTTCCTCGTCGGTCGGGGTGGGGAAGGTGACGGCGAGCCCGGCGACGGGGTGTCCGTTGGGGTCGAGGACAGGTGCGGCCACGCTGGCGAAGCCGGGGGTCACCTCACCGTCCTCGACGGCGTAGCCGCGCTGCCGGGTCTCGGCGAGCAGGGTGCGCAGGGCGCTGAGGGTGTCGGTCCCCTTGCCGTGGCGGTCGACGAACGCGGTCCGGTCGGGGTAGAGGGCTCGCACCTGCGCCGGGGGCAGCGCGGCGAGGATCGCGCGGCCACTGGCGGTCAGGTGTGCCGGCAGCCGCACGCCGACGTCGGTCACCAGCGGGGGTCGGCCGTGCGCCCGCTCCTCGACGACGTACAGCACGTCGCGGCCGTGCAGGACCGCGAGGTGGGCGCTGTGGCCGGTGGTGTCGACGAGGCCGGCCAGCAGCCGCCGGGCGATGCGCTGCAGGGGCTCCTGCCGCGAGTAGCCGCTGCCGACCTCGAAGGCCGCGACCCCGAGGCCGTAGCGCTTCTCCTCGACGAGATGGATGACGAATCCTTCGTCGACCATGGTGCCGAGCAGGTGGTAGGCCGTGCTCCGCGGGAGGTCGACGGCGCGCATGATCCGGTCCAGGGGCACCGGGTCGGGCTGGCTGGCCAGGAACCGGAGCACTCGCAACGCCCGGGTGGCGGCCGGCACCTGGCTCATGGACGTTCCGGAGCGGCGATGACCCGGAGAGAGCGTCGCGCCGCCCCCGATGAGGGTGCGGCGCGAGCGATCGGCATGAGGTCAGACTACGGCGCGCGGTGCGTCCCGCCCGGCTCGCTCGGGTCCTCGACCGGACGGCCGTGCTCGTCGACGGGTCGACCCTCGTCGTCGACCCTGGTGGTCCCGTGCGTGCCGGGGGTCGCGGTGGTCTCCGTCGCTCCGGGCGCGCCGGTCGTCTCGGCGGTGCCGGCCCGATCGGGCGTACCGGCAGCGCCGGTGGCGCCGGCCGTGTGGGTGCCGCTGGTGGCGTGGGTACCGGTACCGGTACCGGTGGTCGCGTGGGTGCCGGGAGCGTGGGCGCCTGGCGCTGCTGCCGGGGCACCCGCGGTACCCGTGGTCGACGGGTCGACCCGGCCGGTCTCGTCGTACGCCGGGGCGCCGGTCTCGGTGGCCCGGGTGTCGGGGTCGTAGTCCTCGGACCTGTGGTCGACGTTCGGGTCCAGCCGGTCCGCCTCGCGGAGCTTGTCCTCGTGCAGCGCCTTCTCCTGGGCCACTCCCTGGTGGGCGCGGGCCGCCTCCTCCTCGGCACGCTGGGCCTGCAGCCGGGCCTGCTCGGCCCGTGCCTCGGCCTCGCGGGCCTTGACCTGCGACTCCTGGAGCCCGCCTGCGTGGGCCGCGGCGTCCTGCCGGATGCGCTCCGCCTCCGCCAGGCGCTGCTCGCGCTTCTTCTTGTTGCTCATCCACGCGGCCAGCCCGATCAGGACGAGGACGATGACGGCGATGACGATGATCAGGACGATCGTTGCGCTTGACACGGGCGTCTCCAGTCTCTTGGCAGAGGGCACGCGTGTTGCACCCTCCTGCGATCCCACGTACCCACCCCGGGGTGGCTCATGCGGCCACCGGGTCTCGGATCCGAGACGGCGTGCGGTGGCCGGCACTGGTGGGGGGCGGTGGGCGGGAGTTGGATTGAGGCATGGTCTCGACACCCGCTCCCGAGGTTCCCGTCGGCACCGGCCCGGTCTCCTTCGACGACGTCGTGGCGGTGTGCCGCGACGGGGCCGGCGTCGTGCTCACCGACGACGCGCTGGCGGCGATCGGGCGCGCCCGCGCCGTGGTCGACGACCTCGCGGCCGCCCCGACGCCTGCCTACGGAATCTCGACCGGCTTCGGCGCGCTGGCGACCCGTCACATTCCCACCGAGATGAGGGCCCAGCTCCAGAGGTCGCTGGTGCGGTCGCACGCAGCCGGCTCCGGGCCCGAGGTCGAGCGTGAGGTGGTCCGGGGGCTGATGCTGCTGCGGCTCTCGACCCTGGCCACCGGACACACCGGTGTCCGCCCCGAGACCGCCCGGCTGCTCGCCGCGCTGCTCACCCACGGGATCACGCCGGTGGTGCGCGAGTACGGCTCGCTCGGCTGCTCCGGCGACCTGGCGCCGCTCGCCCACTGCGCACTCGCACTGATGGGCGAGGGCCAGGTGCGTGACGCGTCCGGGTCGCTCCTCGATGCCGCTGAGGCCCTGCGTGCGGCCGGGCTCGCCCCGGTCGAGCTGGTCGCGAAGGAGGGGCTGGCCCTGATCAACGGCACTGACGGCATGCTGGGGATGCTGGTGCTCGCGATCCACGACCTGCGCCGCCTGCTCCGGACCGCCGACGTCGCCGCGGCCATGTCGGTGGAGGCCCAGCTCGGGACGGACCGGGTGTTCGCGCCCGAGCTCCAGGCCATCCGCCCGCACCCGGGGCAGGCGCTCTCGGCGGCCAACCTCATCGCTATCCTGGCGGACTCCGGAGTCGTCGCCTCGCACCGCGGCCCCGACTGCAACCGGGTCCAGGACGCCTACTCCCTGCGCTGCTCGCCTCAGGTGCACGGCGCCGCGCGCGACACCGTCGAGCACGCCGCGACGGTGGCCGGTCGAGAGCTGGCGTCGGCGGTCGACAACCCGGTGGTGCTGGCCGAGGAGGGGCGGGTCGAGTCCAACGGCAACTTCCACGGAGCCCCCGTGGCCTACGTCCTGGACTTCCTGGCCATCGTCGCGGCCGACGTCGCGTCGATCTCGGAACGGCGCACCGACCGGTTCCTCGACAAGGCCCGCAGCCACGGGCTCCCGCCGTTCCTGGCCAGCGACCCGGGTGTGGACAGCGGGCACATGATCGCGCAGTACACCCAGGCCGCGGTCGTCTCCGAGCTGAAGCGGCTGGCGGTGCCCGCGTCGGTCGACTCGATCCCCTCCAGCGCGATGCAGGAGGACCACGTCTCGATGGGCTGGTCGGCCGCCCGCAAGCTGCGCCGCGCGGTCGACGGGCTGACCCGGGTGGTGGCCGTCGAGATCCTCACCGCGGCCCGGGCGCTCGACCTCCGGGCCCCCCTCGAGCCTTCTCCGGCCTCACGGGCCGTCGTACGCCTGCTGCGGTCGTCCGGGATCGAGGGACCCGGCCCCGACCGCCACCTCTCGCCCGAGATCGAGGCCTCCGTCGGCCTGGTCGCCACGGGCGCCGTCCTGACCGCCGTCGAAGAAGTGATCGGAGAGCTTTCGTGAGCGCCAACCCCCGCCTGCCCATCCACGCCGCCACCGGCACCGAGCTGTCCGCGAAGTCGTGGCAGACCGAGGCCCCGCTGCGGATGCTGATGAACAACCTCGACCCCGAGAACGCCGAGCGCCCCGAGGACCTCGTGGTCTACGGCGGCACCGGCAGGGCCGCCCGCAGCTGGGAGGCGTACGACGCCCTCGTCGCGACCCTGCGCACGCTGGAGGACGACGAGACGATGCTCGTCCAGTCCGGCAAGCCGGTCGGCGTGATGAAGACCCACCCCTGGGCGCCGCGGGTGCTGATCGCCAACTCCAACCTGGTCGGTGACTGGGCGAACTGGGAGGAGTTCCGCCGGCTCGAGGACCTCGGCCTGACGATGTACGGCCAGATGACCGCCGGCTCGTGGATCTACATCGGCACCCAGGGGATCCTGCAGGGCACCTTCGAGACGTTCGCGGCCGTCGCCGACAAGAGGTTCGACGGGACGCTCGCCGGCACGATCACCGTCACCGCCGGCCTGGGCGGCATGGGCGGGGCCCAGCCGCTCGCGGTCACCATGAACGACGGCGTCGTCATCTGCGTCGAGTGCGACCAGGCACGGATCCGGCGCCGGATCGACCACCGCTACCTCGACGTCGAGGCGTCCTCGCTCGAGGAGGCCGTGGAGATGGCGGTGTCCGCCCGGGACGAGCGGCGGCCGCTCTCGATCGGCGTGCTGGGCAACGCCGCGGAGCTGCTGCCCCGGCTGCTGGAGATGGACGCGCCGGTCGACATCGTCACCGACCAGACCTCGGCCCACGACCCCTTGTTCTACCTGCCCGTCGACACCGCGTTCGAGGACTGGGAGCGCGAGCGGACCGACGACCCGGTGGGCTTCACCAAGCGCGCGCAGCAGTCGATGGCGACGCACGTGCGGGCGATGGTGGAGTTCCAGGACCGGGGGGCCGAGGTCTTCGACTACGGCAACTCGATCCGCGACGAGGCCAGGAAGGGTGGCTACGACCGGGCCTTCGAGTTCCCCGGCTTCGTGCCGGCCTACATCCGCCCGCTGTTCTGCGAGGGCAAGGGCCCGTTCCGCTGGGCCGCGCTGTCCGGCGACCCGGCCGACATCGCCGCCACCGACAAGGCGATCCTCGAGCTGTTTCCCGCCAACGAGCGGCTGCGGAAGTGGATCACCATGGCGGGGGAGCGCGTGCACTTCCAGGGCCTGCCGGCGCGCATCTGCTGGCTCGGGTACGGCGAGCGGCACCTCGCCGGCCTGAGGTTCAACGAGATGGTGGCCTCGGGTGAGCTGAAGGCGCCGGTGGTGATCGGTCGCGACCACCTCGACTGCGGTTCGGTGGCATCGCCGTACCGGGAGACCGAGGGGATGCTCGACGGCTCCGACGCGATCGCCGACTGGGCGCTGCTCAACGCCCTTGTCAACACCGCGTCGGGGGCGTCGTGGGTGTCGATCCACCACGGCGGGGGTGTGGGCATGGGGCGCTCGATCCACGCCGGCCAGGTGTGCGTCGCCGACGGCACGCCGCTCGCGGCGGAGAAGATCGAGCGGGTGCTCACCAACGACCCGGGCATGGGCGTGATCCGGCACGTGGACGCGGGCTACGAACGGGCGTCCGAGGTCGCCACCGAGCGCGGCGTCCGGGTCCCGATGCAGGAGTCCTGAGCCCACCCTCGGGATCGGCCCGCTGCGTGCCGGCCTTTTCGGCAATCCCTCGCGGAGCAGTGGCGTGCGTGTCAAGGTTGCCCGGTGACCTCCACGCAGCCGACGCGGTACCGGGCGACCCTGACCGGGATCAGCTCCCGCGCCTGGGAGCATCCGGCCGACCGGGGCGCCCTGGTGGCGCTGCGCAAGCTCAAGGGATTCGACACGGTGCTCAAGGCGATGTCGGGTCTCTTCAACGAGCGTGCGGTCCGGCTGGTGTTCCTCGGTTCGGCGATCAGGGTGGACGAACGGCAGTTCTCGAGCATGCACCGCCTGCTCGGTGACGTGGCGCGGATCCTGGACGCGCCGGAGCTGCCCGAGCTGTACGTCGCCTCGAACCCGGTACCGGGCGCGATGACGATCGGCATGAACAAGCCGTTCATCGTCGTCAACTCGGGCCTGGTCCACCTCCTCGACGTCGACGAGCTCCGCTTCGTCCTCGCCCACGAGCTCGGGCACGCGATGAGCGGGCACGCCGTCTACCAGACGCTGCTCCAGCGGCTGCTGGCGCTCAGCGGGGTGCTGACTGCGATCCCGCTCGGAGGCCTCGGCGTCCGCGCGATCGTGGCCGCGCTCTACGAGTGGTCGCGCAAGGCGGAGCTGTCGGCCGACCGGGCGGGCCTGATCGCGACCCAGGACACCGCCACGGCGTTCCGGGTGCACATGAAGCTCGCCAGCGGCGGCCATCTCGAGGACCTCGACGCCACGTCGTTCTTCGCCCAGGGCAAGGAGTACGACGACGCCGACCTGCGCGACTCGGTGCTGAAGCTGCTGCTCATCGAGAACCGCACCCACCCGTTCGCCGTGGTGCGTGCCGCGGAGCTGCGCCGCTGGGTCGACTCCGGTGACTACACCCGCGTCCTCGGCGGTGACTACCCGCGGCGTGACACCGACGCCGACGCCAGGCTCAGCGAGGCTGCGGCCGAGGCGGCGCGCAGCTACTCCGAGCAGTTCCGCCAGACCCAGGACGCGGTGGGCAAGCTGGTCCACGACGCTGCGGGGTGGGTCGGGAGCGCCCGGCTCTGGCTCGACGAGAAGCTGCGCCGGGACGGCGCCGACTGACCGGACCGGGGCAGCCCGGCGGGCTCAGCCCGCGACCGAGGTCTCGGACGTGACCGGGTCGGCGGAGATGACCGGCGGCTCGTCGATGCCGTTGACGGCCGGGCTGATCAGGCGTTCGACGACCAGGGCCAGGGTGGCCATGGCGGCGCAGCCGACCACGAGCATCACCACGAAGGCCGACGACCACCCGTGGTTGAGCAGGACGCCGGCCACCACCGGGCCGAGGATCGTTCCCGCCTGGAAGGCGCCGGAGCTGACCGCGTTGTAGCGGCCGCGCAGGTGGTCGGGCGCCATGTCGTTGGTGATCGCCGGGATGGTCGGCTGCAGCATCGTCTCGCCGAGGGCGAACACCGCGTGGAAGACCAGCACCCCTGCCGTGGCGGCGATGGTGCCGGCCACGACTCCGGTGAGCCCGAGGGTCACCCAGGACGCTGCCCACAGGGCGCACATCACCAGCAGCACCCGGGTGCGCCGACGGCCCGTGATCAGACGCAGGACCAGGAACTGGAGTCCGACGATGACCAGGGTGTTGAGGGCGAACGCGAAACCCACCACGCGGGTGGAGACCTCGCTGACCTCGCGGGCGAAGGCCGGGAAGCCGGCCTCCATCTGGCCGTAGCCCACGAACGTGCCGAGGAAGGTCAGCACCGTCATCCACAGCACGGCGGGCCGGCGGACGATCGCGAGATAGGACCCCTGGGCGGCGTCGTGGTCGTCGGGCACGTCGGCCCGACCGTGCACGTGACGCAGCGGGCCGAGCAGGAGCGCGATCGGCACCAGCATGGCGGCGCCGTCGGCGAGGAAGATGACCGTGAACGTGTGGGGCGCCGAGACGTCGGCGTAGAGGCCGCCGATGATGCCGCCCACGCCGATGCCGAGGTTGACCAGGGCGAAGTTGATGCCGAAGTACTGCTGGCGCATCGCGCCGGCGGGTGTGATGGCGGCGATCAGGGCGTTGAACGCCGGCCAGGCAACCCCGAAGTTGAGGCCCATGAACGCGAAGGCCAGCGCCACCACGACGGGGGTCGAGGCGAAGGCGAGGATCGAGCACCCGACGAGGTGCGCCGCGGTGGAGAAGAGCAGCAGGCGACGGGCACCGAACCTGTCGGTCAGCGCCCCGCCCGGCCCGGTGACGCCGAGCGCCACGATCGCGATGAAGGCCATCAGCAGGCCGGCGAGGTCGAGCGAGATGCCGCGAACCTCGTGGAGGTAGATGACGGTGAACGGCAGCGTCATCCCTCGGCCCAGGGTCTGGACCGCCACCGTGGACAGGAGCCAGCGCCCCTCGGTGGACAGCTGGTGCCAGAACCCACGCAGGCCGGGTGTCGTGCTCACCGGACCATCCTTGCCCGGGCCACCGACAACCGCCCACCCGTTTCCCGCCCCGGACGCGACGAGAGGGACGGCGGCGACACCCGCGCCACCGTCCCTCTCGATCGGCCCACCTCGTCGGCCTCGCCCCAGGTGGGCGGGGGCGAGGCCGATCCGGGAGGGATCGTGGGGTCAGCCCGAGCTGCCGCTGGAGCCCGCAGGGGCGAGGGCGACGCGGCCCCGGCACACCTCTCCGGTCCTGGCGTTGATCGCCCGGGCGACGAAGCGATCCGTCCCGGCCCGGTTCGTGAGCATGCGGTCGACCGAGAGCGACCGGCTGATCCGGTTGGTGCGCCGCGCTCCGGAGAAGACGAGTGCGCCGTTGTCCCTGACCCGGACCGTCCAGCGCTGGCCGGCGCGCTGGGTCTCCACGCTGAACTCCATCTCGATCCGGCCGGTGTCGTGCTTGGCCTTCATCACCCAGGAGGCGTTCGCCGAGCAGGAGCCTGTCCTCTCGGTGAAGTCCCCGCCTCCGGCCTGCGCCGGGGCTGCGGCGATGACGCTGCCCAGGAGCACGGCCGAGCCGATGACCGCGGGATAGGTGTGCCTTGTGCTCATGCTGTCCCTCCGATGTCTTGAGGGGCACCGCCCTCGGGTGCCTGCGACAAATGTCCGGGCGCGCGGGTACACCCCACAATCGGACAAAGGGACTAGTCGCGTGGACCCGCGAGATGCCCATGGCCCGTCGGCGGCGCCGCCGCTACCCTCGTGCCGATCCGTTCACGGGGGCGGAAGGCGAGGCGACATGCGCAGTTCGGGACCCGGTGCGGCGACGCTCGCGGTCGTGGCGATGACCGGCTGCTCCCTGATCCAGGGTGCTGACGCCTCGTCGGCCTCCGGCCCGGTGGCCGGACCCGGGGCCGGCGACCTGTTCGTGCACGGAGAGGTCCGCCGGGACGGCGATCCGGTGGCCGGCGCCGAGGTCTCCCTCCTGATCGAGGACCTGGGGGTGGCCGGCGGGACGACGACGTACGACGTGCCGGCGGTCACGACCACCGAGGACGGCAGCTATGCCTTCGACATCGACCCCGACGAGCTCCCGGGACGGTTCCTGGCGGGGGACGACTACGTGAGCTTCGACGTGTCGGTGACCGACGAGGCAGACGCCGCGACCTGGTCCTCGAGCGTGTGGCTGGTGGAGGACGACGGCGCGTGGCGGGCCCGGGGTGCGGACGTCAGCGACGCCGTCCCGGCCGTCTCGTTCGACCTCGGTCGCGGGACCGTCGAGGTCACCGGTTCGACGGGGGAGAGCACGACCTACGGCGAGTAGCCCGTCCGGCCGCACGGGTACAGCGCGGAAGGCTGATCGGCGGCTGCCCCTTGACAGGGTGCTACTAAACCGGTTTAGGTGGAGCGATGTCCCGCCCCACGATCAACGACGTCGCCCGCGCTGCCGGCGTCTCCAAGGGCGCCGTCTCGTTCGCGTTGAACGACCGCTCGGGCCTCGCTCCCGAGACCCGGGCCCGGATCCTCGGTGTCGCGCGGGACATGGGGTGGACCCCGAGCTCACGCGCCCGCGCCCTCTCGGTCTCCCGCGCGCTCGCGGTGGGTCTCGTGATGGCCCGCCCGCCCGAGACCTTGCGGGCGGACCCCTTCTTCCCGTCCTTCATCGCCGGCGTGGAGAGCGAGCTGTCCCGCCACGGCTACGCCCTCCTGCTCCAGGTCGTGCCCGAGCACGAGGGCGAGCAGCAGACCTACCGCCGGCTCAGCGACGAGGGCAGGGTCGACGGCGTCTTCGTGACCGACCTGTACGTCGACGACGCACGCCCCGCGCTGCTGGCCGAGCTGGGGCTGCCTGCCGTGATCGTCGGCCCCGGACTCACCACCCCCGTCTGGCCCTCCGTCGGTGTCGACGACGGCCCCGGGATCGTCGCCGCCGTCGAGCACCTCCTCGCCCAGGGCCACACCCGGATCGCGCACGTCTCGGGCCCGGCCCGGATGGTGCACGGTCGTTCCCGCCGCGAGGCGTGGGCCGCCACCCTGCGCGGCGCCGGCCTTCCGGAAGGCCCCTGTGTGGAGGCCGACTTCTCCGCCGAGAGCGGTGCGGCCGCCACCCGCGAGCTGCTGGACCTCGCCGAGCCTCCGACGGCGATCGTCTACGCCAACGACCTCATGGCCGTGGCCGGACTGGCCGTCGCCTCCGGGCGCGGCATCGACGTTCCCGGCCGGCTGTCGGTGACCGGCTACGAGGACACCGAGCTCGCGGCCCATCTGGTGCCGGCGCTGACCACCGTGAGCAGCGACGTCATCGGCTGGGGCCGGGCGGCGGCCGTCCGCCTGCTCGAGCTGATCGACCAGCGACCGGCCACCGCCGTGGAGCTTCCGCTGCCGCGGCTGGTCGTCCGCGGATCCACCGGTCCGGTCCGCCACCCGGTCCCCTGAACCACCAGTTCCCCCGCAGTACACGAATGGAGAGAGACAGATGAGATCGAAGGCCGCTACAGCAGTGCTGACCTTGCTGGCGATTGGCATGACCGCCGCGTGTGGGGGTGACAGCGGCAGCTCCGACGAGGCCACCACCGCCACGGGCCCGATCAAGGTCTGGCTGTCCAACAACCCGGAGGAGATCGCCTGGGGCAAGGCGATGGTCGAGGAGTGGAACGCCGAGCACCCCGACGAGGAGGTCACCGCCCAGGAGATCCCCGCCGGGGAGACCTCCGAGGAGGTCATCGGTGCCGCGATCACGGCCGGGAACGCCCCCTGCCTGGTGTTCAACACCTCGCCCGCGGCCGTGCCGCAGTTCCAGAAGCAGGGAGGACTGGTCGCGCTGGACGAATTCGAGGGCGGCACGGACTACGTCGAGTCACGCAGCGGTGACGTGGCGGAGCAGTACAAGTCTCCGGACGGGCAGTACTACCAGATCCCCTGGAAGTCGAACCCGGTGATGATCTTCTACAACAAGGACATCATGAAGAAGGCAGGGGTCGACCCGGAGAACCCGCCGCTGGGCACCCATGACGAGTTCCTCGCGACCAGCCGCAAGATCGTCGACAGCGGGGCTGCCCAGGCCGCCATCTGGCCGGCGCCGACCAGCGAGTTCTTCCAGTCCTGGTTCGACTTCTACCCGATGTTCGCGGCCGAGACCGGCGGCCAGCAGCTGATCGAGGACGGAGAGGCGACCTTCGACTCCGAGGAGGGCAACACGGTCGCGGAGTTCTGGGGGACCATGTACGACGAGGGTCTCGCGCAGCAGGAGGTCTACAACGGCGACTCCTTCGCCGACCAGAAGGCGGCCATGGCCATCGTCGGCCCCTGGGCGATCGCCGTCTACGGCGAGTCGGTCGACTGGGGCGCCGTTCCCGTCCCGACGTCGTCCGGCACGAGCCCGGAGGAGACCTACACGTTCTCCGATGCCAAGAACATCGGGCTCTACTCGGCGTGCGAGAACCAGGGCACCGCCTGGGAGGTCCTGAAGTTCGCGACCAGCGAGGAGCAGGACGGCAAGCTGCTGGAGATGACCGGCCAGATGCCGCTGCGCAGTGACCTGCAGGGCACCTATCCGGACTACTTCAAGGAGAACCCGGAGTACGTCGAGTTCGCCGACCAGGCCTCGCGCACCGTCGAGGTCCCCAACGTGGCCAACTCGATCGAGATCTGGCAGACGTTCCGTGACGCCTACTCGGAGTCGGTGATCTTCGGCAAGGCGCCGGTCGACGAGTCCCTCTCGGGCGCGGCGGAGGAGATCACGGATCTCGCGAGCCAGTCCTGAGCCGGATCCGACGATGACCGAGACCGTCGACCGGACCCGTCCGGCGCGCTCCCGATCGAGGCTGGCGGCCCTCCTGGGCCGCCAGCCCCTGGGAATCGTGTTCTCCGCGCCCTACGTGGTGTTCCTCGCTGTCGTGTTCGCCTACCCCCTCGGCCTGGCGGTGTGGATGAGCTTCCACGACTACTTCTTCGCCGCACCGGGCGTGGAGGTGGAGCGACCGTTCGTCGGGCTCGAGAACTACCAGGAGGTCCTCGGCGACCCGGATGTCCGGGAGTCGTTCCTCAACGTCGTCGAGTTCCTCCTCATCAACGTGCCGCTGACCGTCGTGCTCGCCCTGGTGCTGGCCGCCGCCCTCAACGGCGCCATGCGGGGCCGGACCTTCCTGCGGATCGCCTACTTCGCCCCCTACGTGACCGCCAGCGTCGCCCTGGTGGCCGTGTGGCTGTTCCTGTTCAGCCAGGGCGGGATGGTCAACCAGGTGCTCGGCCCGCTGGCGCCGGACCCGTCGTGGCTGGTGAACAGCACCCTGGCGATGCCGGTGATCGCGCTGTTCGTGACCTGGAAGCAGCTCGGCCTGTTCGTGCTGTTCTACCTCGCGGCGCTCCAGAACGTGCCGAAGGAGCTCTACGAGTCCGCCGCGAGTGACGGTGCGGGACGGATCAGGGCGTTCTGGCACGTGACCGTCCCCGGAGTGCGGCCCGCCACCACGTTGGTGCTGATCCTCGCCACGATCACGGGCGCCAACCTGTTCACCGAGCCCTATCTGCTCACCAACGGCGGCGGGCCCAACGGCGCCTCGAGCTCACCGGTGCTGGTGATGTACCAGAAGGGGATCGAGCAGGGGAACCCCGACACCGCCGCCGCGATCGGCGTGCTCCTCGTGATCGGCGTACTGCTGATTGCCCTGGTGACCAGGAAAGTCGTCGAGAGGGACTGACATGAACCGCTTCCTGCGATACCTGGTGCTCTTCGGCGGCGCCCTGCTCTTCGTCTTCCCCTTCTACTACATGCTGATCAGCTCGCTGCAGAAGGAGCCCGACACGACGCTCAAGGGCGCCTTCCCCACCGGCGGGTTCACGCTGGACAACTACACCGCGATCGACGATCGGGTGGACCTGGGCCAGTCGCTGGTCAACTCAGGCATCTTCACCGGAGGCGTCCTGCTGGGGACCGTCGTCTTCGGGGTGCTGGCCGGGTATGCGCTCGCACGGCTGCACTACCGGGGGAGAGGCACCCTGTTCGCCGTCATGCTGCTGGTGCAGACGATCCCGTTCCAGCTCCTGATCATCCCGATCTACGTCATGATCGTGCGCACCTACGGGCTGGCCGACTCCTACCTCGGGATGATCGTCCCGTTCGCGATCAACTCCACGGCCGTCTTCCTCTTCCGGCAGTTCTTCCTGCAGCTGCCGGAGGAGCTGTTCGCCGCCGCCCGCCTCGACGGGGCCAGCGAGCTGCGGATCCTGTGGTCGGTTGCGCTGCCGCTGGTCCGCCCAGCCGTCCTCACCGCGATCCTGCTCACCTTCATCGGGCCCTGGAACGAGTTCCTCTGGCCGTTCCTCGTCACCAAGGACGCCGACATGCAGCCACTCGCGGTGTCGCTCGCCAACTACATCAGCAACGTCGCCGGACGGGCCGCCAACCCGTACGGCGCCATCCTCGCCGGCGCCGTGGTGCTCTCCGTCCCGGCGGTAGCGCTGTTCGTCGCCTTCCAGAAGCACTTCACCGCCTCCGATCTCGGGTCGGGGGTCAAGGGATGACCCCGGGACACGGGCTGGGGATCGTCGGGGCGGGTGGGTTCGCCACCTTCCTCGCCGGAGCCACCGCCTCGCTTCCCGACGTCACGGTCCGGTCGGTCGCCGACGTACGGCCCGAGGCCGCGCGCCGGCTGGCCGACGCCCACGGCGCACGGGTGGCCGACTCGTGGTCCGACCTGCTGGCCGACCCCGCCGCCGACATCGTGGTCGTGGCCACCACCCCCGACAGCCATGCCTCGATCGCCGCGGCCGCGCTCGAGGCGGGCAAGCACGTCCTCGTCGAGAAGCCGCTCGCCCTCGACGACGCCGAGGCCCGAGGCCTCGTGGCGACCGTCGAGCGCACCGGGCGCGTCCTGGTGGTCGACCACGTCCTGCGCTACAACCCGCTGCTGCGGGCGCTGGGTCGGCTGCGCGGTCCGCTGCTCGGCCCGGTCCAGCGTTTCTGCTTCGAGAACGACGCGAGCGACGAGGACCTCGGCCCGGCCCACTGGTTCTGGGACGAGACCCGCAGCGGAGGGATCTTCGTCGAGCACGGAGTGCACTTCTTCGACGCCGCCGCGGCGCTGATGGACCACCCCGCCACCTCGGTGCAGGCCGTCGCCGCGCGCCGAAGCGACGGACCGGTGGACCTGGTCTCGGCCACGGTCACCCACGGAGACGCACTGGCCACCCACACCCACTCCTTCACCCACGCGCATCGGTGCGAACGCCAGCTCATGCGGCTCGACTGCGGGGCCGCCGAGGTCCGGGTCGAGGGCTGGATCCCCGTGCTGGCCGTGATCGACGCGTGGACCGACGACTCCGGCCTGCAGGTCGCCGAGGGACTCCCCGCCCGGAGCGACGAGCTGTTCCACGTCGACGGCTTCCGTCTCGGACCCGGGGCCGCAGTTCGCGTCTCCAGTGAGCCGCACGCCGCGCCCGCCCGCGCTCGGGGGCGGGGCCTCACCCAGGTGGTGCCGCACCGGGTCCGCGTCGAGCTGACCCTCGGCGGGCACGACGCCAAGCCGGCTGCGTACGCCGAGAGCGTGCGCGCGGCGATGACCGACCTGCTCGCACGCATTGCCGACGGCGGCGCACCGGTCAGCGGTCCCGCCGAGGGCGCCGCGGCCGTCGCCATGGCCACCGCCGCCACTCGCTCCGCACAGCACGGGAGAGCCGAGTCGCTCGCCCCCACACCTGTCCCTGCCCGATGAACCGTCCAGTGATGAGGCATCCCATGACCCACTCCTCCCGACCCCGTCCGTGGCGCAGCCGCGCCGTGCTCGCCGTGGCCGCCCTGACCGGTCTGGCGGTCACCTCGACGACGGTGCCGTCCGTGGCGACCGTCAGCACCCCCAGGTCCGCCTACGCGGCGCAAGCCCCGGGGACGCTCACCAACCTGGACCACCTCGACTGGCTCTCGGTGACGGTCTCCCCGCCGGACCAGGCCGGGCACACGACGTACCGGCTCGCGCAGGAGCCGGAGATCGGCACGCTCTGGACCTACGCAGAGCCGAACCCCGACGGGACCTTCCGGCACGTCGGCGGCGGGTCCTACGACCCGGCCACCGACACCTGGAGCCAGGGCGCGTTCAACGCCGACGACGTGAGCCGCGCGTCCGTCGTCTACCTGCGGCACTGGCAGGCGACGGGCTCGACGGCCAGCCGGGACGCGGCCTACCAGATGCTGCGCGGCCTGACGTACCTGCAGACCACCACCCCCGGCGACGACCTCGGCAACGTGGTGCTGTGGATGCAGCCCGACGGAACCCTGAACCCCAGCGCCGAGCCGAAGGAGCTGCCGGACCCCTCCGACAGTGACGCGTCCTACTGGCTGGCCCGCACGATCTGGGCCCTCGGTGAGGGTTACGCCGCCTTCAAGCATGCCGACCCCGCGTTCGCGGAGTTCCTCGCGGACCGCCTCGACCTCGCGGTCGGCGCGGTCGACCGGCAGGTGCTGGACCGCTACGGGGAGCACCTGGACATCGACGGCGAACCGGCTCCGGCGTGGCTGATCGCCAACGGTGCCGACGCGAGCGCCGAGGCCGTGCTCGGACTGTCGGCCTACGTCGAGGCCGGAGGGACGCCGGCGGCTCGCACCGCGCTGTCGCAGCTCAGCGAGGGCATCGCGCAGCTGCGCGGCGGCGACGCCCGGCACTGGCCGATGGGCTCGGTCCGTCCCTGGGCGGAGTCGCGCTCGGTCTGGCACGCCTGGGGCGGCAACGCACCCGCCGCGCTGGCCGAGGCCTCCGGCGTGCTCGGACAGCGTGGGCTGGCCGACGCGGCGAGCCGCGACTCGTTCACCTTCGACCCGTGGCTCCTGACCTCGGGCGGCGCTGACAACGGCCGGCTGCCCACCCGTGGGGACGCCTCGCAGATCGCCTACGGCGCTGACTCGCGGTTGCAGTCCCTGCTCGCGACCGCCGAGGCCGACGGCTCCACCACCGGTGCCGCGACCGGTCTCGCCGGGATCGTGGCCGCGTGGTACTTCGGCGCCAACCCCGCCGGCCAGCCCATGTACGACCCCGCCACCGGCAGGACGTTCGACGGGATCTCCGGGTCCGGCCAGATCAACCGCAACTCGGGTGCCGAGTCCACGATCCACGGGCTGCTGTCGATGATCGCGCTCGACCAGCACCCTGCCGTCGCCGAGCTCGCCCGGACCAACGGCATCGAGACCAGGCAGGGCACCGTCACCCTGGAAGCCGAGGACGGCGACCTCACCGGCGACGCGTCCGCCGCCGTGCCGCCCTCGATGTGGACCGGCGAGTCGTTGTTCAGCGGCTCCGGGTACGCGGCCCTCGGAGACGGCGGGTCCACGACCCTGGCCCTGCCGGAGCACCCCCGCTCGCTCGTGCTGCCGGTGTTCGACCTGCGTCCGGGCAGCGGCGCCGTCACCACCCTCCGGGAGGACCAGCAGCTGCTGGGACGCGTGGCGTCCGGCGAGATCGGGGCGCAGGGCGACTCGCCGGCGCCGGGAGCCCTGCTGCCCGTGACCCTGCCCGTGACGCTGCCGGCCGGTGCGACCAGGCTCTCCGCCACCACCGCGACCGGAGACGGCGATCCCGCCGCCCTGGACGCGCTCATGCTCGAGCCGCTCGTGTCGCGCCTGGTCCTGGCCGGTGACGGCCACGGCACCGCGCTCCTGCGGAGCGCGTCGACGAGCGCCGAGCGCACCAACGTGCGCGTCGCCGGCACCGGTCCGGCGCGGGTGCAGACCTACGACGGCACCGGTCGTCCGGTCGCGTCCTCGGTCAGCACCGCCCGGACGGTGAACGTGACGGTGCCGGCCGGAGGTTTCGCCCTGGTCCGTCGCTGACCCAGCCACGCTTCAACGAACACAGAGAACGAGGAGTCATGTCCCCCCAGGCCCACCCGCACGCCGAGTTCCCGCTCGGACCCTTCCGGCCCTACGAGCAGAACCCGATCCTGAAGCCCCAGGGCGACGGCTGGGAGTCGGCCAGCGTCTACAACCCGGCCGCCGTGGTGAAGGACGGCAAGGTCGTCCTGCTCTACCGTGCCCACGCCGACGACATCGTGTCCCACGTCGGCCTCGCCACCAGCGAGGACGGCATCAACTTCGAACGCCACCCGGAGCCGGTGCTCTCGCCGACCGAGCCCTACGAGGAGTTCGGTGCCGAGGACCCGCGGGTCAGCGAGATCGACGGCACCTACTACATGACCTACACCGGCTGGGACCGCACGACCGCCCAGCTCTGCCTGGCCACCTCCACCGACCTGTTCACGTGGACCAAGCACGGGCCGCTCTTCCCGGAGTTCAACACCTTCCTCCCGCAGGGCAACGGCCAGGACGGCCCGTGGAGCAAGGCCGGCGCGATCCTGCCGGTGCCGATCGAGGGTCGCTACCTCATGTACTTCGGCGAGGGCTCGATCTACCACGCCTGGTCCGATGACCTGATCAGCTGGAAGCCGTGCTCCAACGACGAGCCGCTGATGGTGCCGACCGGGCCGGGCACGTTCGGTGAGTTCCTGGTGGAGGTGGGCCCGCCGCCGATCATCACCGACAACGGGCTGATCCTCATGCTCCACAACGCCGCGGTGAAGAACGCCGACGGATCGGTCCGCTACACCTGCGGCCAGCTGCTCTTCGACCCGGCAGACCCCGCCACGATCCTCGCGGAGATGAAGCGGCCGTGGCTGGAGCCGTCGACGTACGAGGACACTCACGGACTGGTCTCCAACGTGACGTTCGTGGAGGGCCTGGTGAACTTCCAGGACACCTGGTTCGCCTACTACGGCCAGAGCGACTCGACGCTGGGCGTCGCGACGTACCGGATCGGCGACCGATACTCCGCGCTGGGCTCCTGATGGCCGAGGCGACCCCCTGGCTCGCCACCGCGGCCCATGGCCGCTGGCTGGAGGCCGAGGGCGACCGGCTGCTCGACTTCAGCCGGGCCTCACGCCATCCGGCCGGGGGGTTCGCCTGGCTCGACGAGGCGGGGCGTCCAGAGCCCGACCGGCCGGTCGAGCTCTGGATCACCTGCCGGATGACGCACGTGTTCGCGCTGGGTCACCTGATGGGCCGCCCCGGTTGCGGGCCCCTGGTCGACCACGGCATCCGCGCCCTGGCGGGACGCTTCCGCGACCCCGTCCACGGGGGCTGGTACGCCGCCGTCGACGAGGGCGGGCCGACCGGTCGTGACAAGAGCGCCTACCCGCACGCGTTCGTCGTCCTCGCCGCGGCCAGCGCGACCTGCGCGGGTCGCCCCGGTGCTGCCGACCTGCTGCGCGAGGCTCTCGAGGTGCTGCTCACCAGGTTCTGGGACGACGAGCACGGGATGGTCGTGGAGGAGTGGGACGAGTCCTTCTCGTCGCTCGACAGCTACCGCGGCGTGAACGCCAACATGCACACGGTGGAGGCGCTCCTCGCAGCCGCCGATGCCACGGGGGACCGCGCCCTGCTCGACCACGCGCTGCGCATCGTGACCCGGGTGGTGCACGACCTCGGACCCGCCCACCACTGGCGTCTGCCGGAGCACTTCGACGAGGCGTGGACCCCGCTGCTCGACTACAACCGCGACGCCCCGGCCGACCCGTTCCGCCCCTACGGCGCGACGGTCGGCCACTGGCTGGAATGGGCGCGGCTGGCCCTCCACCTGCGTGCCGCGCTCGGCTCCACCGCCCCGGACTGGCTCCTCTTCGACGCGGTCGGGCTGTTCGAAGCGTCGGTGCGCGAGGGATGGGCGACCGACGGCGCGGACGGGTTCGTCTACACCGTCGACTGGGACGGCGAGCCCGTGGTGCGGGAGCGGATGCACTGGGTCGCGGCGGAGGCCACGGCCACCGCCGCCGCACTGCACGCGGCGACCGGCGACCCGTCGTACGCCGGCTGGTACGCGACCTGGTGGGACCACATCGCCGAGGTGTTCATCGATCAGGAGCTGGGTTCCTGGCGCCACGAGCTCGACGCACGGAACCTGCCCAGTGACGTGGTCTGGCAGGGCAAGCCGGACACCTACCACGCCCTGCAGGCGACGCTGATCCCGCGACTGCCCCTGACGCCGACCCTGGCAGCCGCGCTGCGCGACGGGCTGCTGGACCAGGTGCGACGTCCGCCGGGGTGATGCCCCGGTCCGGTGAGATCCGGTACCCAGGGTGGACGGGGTCGGCTCCGGTCCGACCTGGGTAGGTAGACCGTTGTCGGCTCGGGATCGCAGTCTGAGTGATGCCCATCAGGATCAGCCGCCGTAACAGGGTCTCGCTCGCCACGTCCTGCGTCTGCGCGCTCGCGCTGGCCAGTTGCGGGACCGCGCGCCAGGCCCCCACCGCGGACTCCGGCCGCGCTGAGTCGCCCGTGGCCGGCCGCGCGCTCAGCGCGCAGTACACGCTCGCGCTGGTGGAGATCGGACGTCCTCGCGTGCGGGTCACGACGGCCGGGCCCGACCTCATCCGGTTCGAGTGGGTGATCCCCACGGACTACCCACCGACGCGGTGGCTCGTGATCTACGACGGGGACCGGCTCTTTGCCCACCTCAACGACTTCGTGGACCCCTACCAGCTCTACGAGTCGCCGGAGGAGTTCGGCGGAATGTTCTACGACTACGTGCGCTCGTGGGTGCTCCTGCCGGGCAGCGCCAGACTGGCCGAGGCGTGTCCGGGAGCCCGGCGCCTCGGCAGCCGACAGATCCTGGGACGGACCGCGATCGGCTACCGCTGCGGGCGATCACGCGCCGAGATGGTGACGGCACGCCGGATGTGGGTCGACCGGGCCACCGGGCTCGTGCTCGAGGCGGGGCGGGTCGTCGCGAACCGGGTCGACCCGCACCCCCGGATCGACGAGTCGACGTTCTCCACGACCCCGCCGGAGGGTGTGGACGTGAGGCGGTTTCCGGCCAGGTGACGACCCGCGGTCAGGTGCTCAGGGCGGAGATCGCGTCGTGGATGGAGAGCGTGCGACGGGCGGACTCCACGTGGAGGTTCTCGATCATGCGCCCGTTGTAGGTGACGACTCCCGAGCCCTTGCCGTCCTCCCATGCCTCGAGGATGCCGCGGGCGTCCTGCACGGCCTGCTCGCTCGGGGCGAACGCCTCGTTCGCAGCCTCGACCTGCCCGGGGTGGATCAGGGTCTTGCCGTCGAAGCCCATCTCGCGGCCCTGCCGGCACTCGGCGAGGAAGCCGTCGGCGTTCTTCACGTCGTTGTAGACGCCGTCGAGGATCGCCTTGCCGGTGGCCCGTGCCGCGAGCAGGGCGATGCCGAGTCCGGCCAGCAGCGGCTGGCGCCCCGGGACGTGCTCGGCGTACAGCTCCTTGGCCAGGTCGTTGGTCCCCATCACCAGCACCGTCAGCCGGTCGGAGGCCGCCGCGATCTCCTCCGCGTGCAGCATCGCGTACGGCGTCTCGACCATCGCCCACAGCTCGGTGTGCTCGGGGGCGTCGTGGGCGGCCATCGCCTCGACCAGCCGGAGCACCGCGTCGGCGCTGTCGACCTTGGGCACCACGATGGCGTCCGGGCCCGCCGCGCAGGCGGCCGCCAGGTCGTCGGCGTGCCACTCGGTGTCGGCGCCGTTGACCCGGATGGTGACCTCGCGCTTGCCGTAGTCGCCCGAGGCCGCGGCGGCGCAGGCCGCTTCGCGGGCCGCCGGCTTGGCGTCGGGGGCGACGGCGTCCTCGAGGTCGAGGATCAGCCCGTCGCAGGGGATCGACTTCGCCTTCTCCAGCGCCCGCTCGTTGGAGGAAGGCATGTAGAGGACCGAGCGGCGCGGGCGGAACTCGCTCACTGGTCGACCTCGATGGAGTCGTAGGCCTTCTTCAGCTCGGGATCGATCGCCGCCAGCCGCTCGGCGAGCTCGACCAGCACCAGGCACTGCTTGAGGGAGGCGTCGTCCTCCATCTTGCCGTCGAGCATCACCGCACCGGTGCCGTCGCCCATGGCGGCGACCACCCGGCGGGCGTGGGTGATGTCCTCGACGCTCGGGCTGAAGACCCTGTTGGCGATCTCGATCTGCTTGGGGTGCAGGGTCCAGGTGCCGACGCAGCCGAGCAGGAAGGCGTTTCGGAACTGGTCCTCGCAGGCCACCACGTCGGCGATGTCGCCGAACGGCCCGTAGTGGGGGTAGATCCCGTGCATCGCGCAGGCGTCGACCATCCGCGCGATCGTGTAGTGCCACAGGTCCTGTTGGTAGGTCTTGCGGTCGCCGGACTCGACGTTGTCGGCGTTGACGATCGGGTCCTGGCGGACGAGGTAGCCGGGGTGGCCCCCACCGACGCGGGTGGTCTTCATCCGCCGGTCCGCGGCCAGGTCGGCGGGTCCGAGGGAGAGGCCCTGCATCCGGGGCGAGGCGCCGCAGATCTCCTCGACGTTGACCATCCCGCGAGCGGTCTCGAGGATCGCGTGCACCAGGATCGGCCGGTCCAGCCGGGCCTTCGCCTCGAGCTGGGCGAGCAGGCGGTCGACGTACTGGATGTCCTCGGCGCCCTGGACCTTCGGCACCATGATCACGTCGAGCTTGTCGCCGATCTCGGTGACCAGGGTGGTGAGGTCGTCGAGCACCCAGGGGCTGTCGAGCGCGTTGATGCGGGTCCAGAGCTGGGTGGACCCGCCACCTCCACCGAGCTCGGCGGTCTCCTGCGCGATCTTGACCAGGCCGGCGCGGGCGGCCTCCTTGTTGTCGGCCTTGACGGCGTCCTCGAGGTTGCCGAGCAGGACGTCGACCGTCCCGACCATCTGCGGAACCTTGGCGGCCATCTTGGCGTTGCTCGGGTCGAAGAAGTGGATCGCCCGGCTCGGCCGGGCCGGGATCTCGGTGAGGGGGTCGGGGGCGCCGACCGCGAGGGGGCGGAAGAAGTCCTTGGCACTGCGCATGGGGCGGAACCTAGCAGCGGCCGGCGCGTGGTCGGCATGACGCATTGCATGCCGGGACGCCCCGATCTCGGGCACCATGCCTCATGGCGATCTTCGAGCGTGAGGGAATCCACGTCGGGCCGGACGGGCGACGCGTCGGCTGGCTCCTGCGCGGGCCCGAGGGTGGGCGGGTGGTGGGCTGGCTCCACGGCCAGCCCGGCTCACGGCGTGACGCCCGTGCCTTCGACGCGTCGCTGGAGAGGTACGGCGTCTCGATGCTGGCGATCGACCGGGCCGGTTACGGCGACACCGATCCCGCCGGCCTGGACCGCCGCGTGGTGGCCGGCGACCTGCTCGCGGCCGCCGACCACCTCGGCGTGGCCGAGCTTCCGGTGATCGGAGTCTCGATGGGCGCGGTCTACGCCCTGACCCTGGCGGCGCTCGAGCCGCGGAGGGTGACGTCGGTGGTGCTCGTCAGCGGCCACGTCCTGCCCTACGACGACCCGGAGGTGGAGGCGCACCTCAGCGATGCCGAGCGGGAGGACCTGGCGATGCTGCGTCGTGGCCGGCCGGACGAGCTCGAGGCCGACTACGCCGCGTCGGTCGAACGGGCCTCGGACGTGGACGGTGCCGTGGCGCTGCTGCACGAGCTGGCGGCGACCATGTCGCCGCGTGAACGCGACCTGCTGCACGGGCCCTTCGCCCCGTCGCTGGCCGAGTCGATCGTGCACGGCTTCAGTGGCGGACACGTCGGCTACCTGGAGGACGGGATGCGCACCATCCGCCCGCTCGAGGTCGACCTCGAGGACGTGCGCTGTCCGGTGCGCCTCCTGCACGGGACGGCCGACGACCTCGAGCCCTACGCGAATGCCGAGCGAGTGGCCGCCCGGCTGGCCGACGCCTCGCTGATCGCGTTTCCGGGGCTGGGCCACTTCGGGCCGTGGATCTGGCCCGACCTGCCCTTCGCGGTGCTCGCAGGTGGCTGAGCCCGATCAGCGGCTCCGACGGAACCAGGACCGCCTCTCGCGCCGCGGGGGTGGTTCGGGTGAGGGTGCGGGTGGCTTCGTCGTACGCCGTCTCGCCCGCCAGGCCGCCACGGTCTCCTCGACGTCGCGGGGCTGGGTGACCAGCGGCGGCCCGTCGACCGGGGTGTAGCGGGCCCGGAGCACGCGGGCGTTGAACTCCTCGACCTCCTCGCGGACCTCCCGCTCGGTCAGCAGCTCGTCGAGCCGGCCGTCGAGCTCGGCGTCGTCCTTGCGCAGCTGGAGGGCCGGTGGCAGGACGCCGGTGATGTTCTCGCGCTCGATCAGCTGCTTGATCCACCAGTCGGGGTCGTGCTGGGTGCCGAGCCCCTGGATCGGCTTGCCGGCTCCGGGCAGGTCGTCGAACTCGCCGCGGGCCATGGCCTGCTGGATCTCGAGGTCGACGTACCTGGTCTGGTCGCGCATCCGGTTGCGCGCGGCGGCCCGGCCGGTGCGGACGTCCCGCTGGCCTTCCCGCTCGGGACCCTCCGGCTGCTCCGGTTGCCTGTCCGTCATGCCCATCTCACCTCGCCCTCACGATAGTCCCGAACGAGGCCGCGGCTCCCTTCGGCGTGTCGACGACGGTTTCGTTAGGGACTATCTGTGAAGGAACCAGTCTCGGATGCGAGATGGCCCGGCGGTGCGGCTCGTTGACCGGCGCCACGCGGACCGCTGGACTTGGAGGGTGTCAGCCCCTCCCGCCCCAGTGACCGTGGTGCACCACCTCGTCCGGGGTACGTCGCCGCCGGCTGGCGGCCGATCCCGGGCGGCCCGGGTCGGGCAGCCGGTGACCGACCGTGATCGCGCCGATGGGGGTGTGGCTGCGCGGGACCCCGAACTCGTCGCGGAACCGGTCGGTGCACTCCGGCGGGATGCCGAAGAAGCAGGCGCCGAGCCCCTCGTCGACCGCGGTCTGCAGGATCAGCAGCGCCGCCATGCCGGTGTCGATGTGCCAGTAAGGAACGGGCCAGCGGGCAGCGACACTTTCTGGGTCGCGGTCGGTCCAGCCCTTGTCGGGCTGGGCGTACCGGTCGAGGTAGGCGTCCTTGTGGGACAGCGGCACGATCACGACCGGGGCCGCGCGCATCCCGGCCAGCCAGTCGCTCATGGTCTCGAGGTACTCCTCGGGGGTGGTGGTCCGCCAGAACCGTTCGAGCTCGTCGGGCCGGTCGAGGCGCAGGAACGCCCAGCCCTGGCTGAAACCGGCGCTCGGCGCGTGGACCGCGTGCGCCAGCATCCGGTCCACCACGGCCGGGTCGACCGGCCGGTCGTCGTACTTCCTGACCATGCGCCGACGGCGCACCACGTCCCTGAACTCCATGGAGCCGATCTTGTCCTTTGAGCAGATGTGGCGCGACCTCGCACCGGTCGGGCGGTCGTCGGCGAGCGGGGGGTACTTCCGGCAGCCCTACGAGTCCGCCGAGACCGAGCTCCGGTCGTGGTTCGTCGAGCAGGCGACCGCGCGGGGGCTCCGGGTCGAGTCCGACGAGCTCGGCAACATCGTGGCCTGGTGGGATCCGGCCAACCAGATAGTCCGGCGCAAGAAGCTCCCCGCCCTGCCCGATGAAGGAGCCGATCGTGGCGGACTATCGAGAAAGGGCGTCCTCACCGGGTCCCACCTCGACTCGGTTCTCGACGGTGGCGCCTTCGACGGCCCGCTCGGCGTCGTGTCGGGCCTGGCCGCGGTCGACCTGCTGCGTGAGCGCGGTCTCGTTCCCGCGAAGCCGATCGGGGTCAGCGTCTTCGCCGAGGAGGAGGGATCGCGGTTCGGCCTCGCCTGCCTGGGCTCGCGGCTCGCGGCCGGGACGATGGACTGGTCGGCGGCCCGGGAGCTGCAGGACCGTGACGGCGTCTTCCTGCCCGACGCGCTCGGCGCGGCCGGCCTGGCGCCCGACGACGGCGACAAGTCGTGGGGACTGCACGACCAGGTCGAGTGCTTCGTCGAGCTGCACGTCGAGCAGGGCCGGGACCTGGTCGACCGCGGCGCCGCGATCGGCGTCGGCAGCGAGATCTGGCCGCACGGGCGTTACCGCTTCGACTTCGCCGGCCAGGCCAACCATGCCGGCACCACGCGGATGGAGGATCGCCGCGACCCGATGCTCACCTACGCCATGACCGCCCTCGCCGCCAACAAGCAGGCGCGGCTGGCGGGGGAGCGCGCCACCTTCGGGCGGGTCGAGGTGTTCCCCAACGGCACCAACGCCGTGCCCTCGCGGGTCACGGCCTGGCTGGACGCGCGCTGCGAGACCGACGACGGGCTCGCGGCGCTCGTCGCCGCCATCGAGAGGCAGGGCGGGGACCGCGCGGGCCGGGACGGTACGGCGCTCGCCGTCACGGCAGAGTCCGTCTCCGGAGCGGTCGCCTTCGACCCGGCCCTGGCGCGACGGATCGCCGGCGACCACGAGGGCGGCGACTGGCCGATCATCCCCACCATGGCCGGACACGACGCGGGCATCCTGTCCGCCGCGGGGATCCCCACCGCGATGCTGTTCGTGCGCAACCCCACCGGGGTGTCGCACTCGCCCGACGAGCACGCCGAGATGGCCGACTGCCTGGTCGGGGTCTCCGCCCTGGCCGACACCCTCGAACGGCTGGCGTCGTGACCGCTCTCCTCCTCGAGCGGGCCTGGGTCGGCGGGGCCGTCCGGGACGACGTGCTCGTCGAGATCGAGGACGGCCGGTTCACCGCGGTGACCCCGGGCGCGCAGACCGGCGAGCCCCTCGCCGGGCTCACCATCCCCGGCCTCGCGAACTGCCACAGCCACGCCTTCCACCGCGCCCTGCGCGGTCGCACCCAGCGCGAGCGGGGGTCGTTCTGGACCTGGCGCGACCAGATGTACGCCGTCGCCGGCCGGCTCGACCCGGACCTCTACCTCGACCTGGCGCGGGCGACGTACCGCGAGATGGCAGCGGCCGGGATCACGTGCGTCGGCGAGTTCCACTACCTGCACCACCAGCCTGACGGCACACCGTACGACGACCCCAACGCCATGGGCCTGGCCCTGGTCGAGGCGGCACGCGAGGCCGGGATCCGGATCACGCTGCTGGACACCTGCTACCTCAGCTCGGGGTTCGGCGAACCTCCCCAGGGGGTGCAGGTCAGGTACGCCGACCGCGACGCGGCCGGCTGGGCGGACCGGGTGGGCGCGCTGGAGGCCACCGACGGTGCCCGCACCGGTGCGGCCGTGCACTCGGTCCGCGCCGTGCCCGCCGAGCAGCTCTCGACCGTGGCCGACTGGGCGGGCGCCACGAGGCCGCTGCACGCCCACCTCTCCGAGCAGGTGGCCGAGAACCGCGCCTGCCTCGCGGCGTACTCCCGCACGCCCACCGAGGTGCTCGGACGCCACGGCGTCCTCGGCCCGATGACCACCGCGGTCCACGCCACCCACCTCACGGAGGGAGACATCCGGCTGCTCGGCAGCACCGCCACCCACGCCTGCTTCTGTCCCACCACCGAGCGCGACCTCGGCGACGGCGTCGGCCCGAGCCGGAGGCTCCAGGTGGCCGGCGCGCCGCTCACCCTCGGCAGCGACAGCCACGCCGTGATCGACCTGTTCGAGGAGATGCGGGCGGTCGAGCTGGACGAGCGGCTGGCCACCCAGCAGCGCGGGCACTGGAGCGCCCCCGAGCTGCTCGACGCCGCCACCCTCACCGGCCACGCCAGCCTCGGCTGGCCCGACGCCGGCGCCATCGAGGTCGGGCGGAGGGCCGACCTGGTCACCCTCGACCCGGCCAGCCCCCGAACCGCCGGCACCGGTCGGGACGACAGCACCGTGGTCTTCGCCGCCACCGCCCAGGACGTCACCCAGGTGATGGTCGACGGGCGCATCGTCGTGCGGCAGGGTGACCGCCAGGAGATCGGGCGCGAGCTCGACCGGGCGATCGGAAGGGTCTGGCAGCAATGAGCAGCACCCTCATCCACCACATCGGCGAGCTGGTCACCAACGACCCGCAGCGCGGGGGGCTCCTGGGCATCGTCGAGGACGCCGCCCTCGTGGTCGAGGGCGGCACCGTCGCCTGGGTGGGCGCCGCGGCCGACGCGCCCCCCGCCGACGAGGCGTACGACGCCGGCGGCCGTGCCGTGCTGCCCGGCTTCGTCGACAGCCACAGCCACCTGGTCTTCGCCGGCGACCGGGCGGCCGAGTTCGCAGCCCGGATGGCCGGTGAGTCCTACGCGGCCGGCGGGATCCGCACCACCGTGGCCGCCACCCGGGAGGCCACCGACGAGCAGCTCACCAGCCACGTGGCGCGGTTGGTGCAGGAGATGCACCGGCAGGGCACGACCACGCTGGAGATCAAGAGCGGCTACGGCCTGACCACCCGCGACGAGGCCCGCAGCCTCGCGATCGCCCGGCAGTTCACCGACGAGACCACCTTCCTCGGCGCCCACGTCGTGCCCGAGGGCACCGACCCGGCCGCCTACGTCGAGCTGGTCACCGGCTCCATGCTCGAGGCCGCCCTCCCGCACGCGAGGTGGATCGATGCGTTCTGCGAGCGGGGCGCGTTCGACGGCGACCAGGCGCGCGCCGTGCTGGAGGCGGGTCGCACGGCCGGGCTCCGGGGGCGGCTGCACGCCAACCAGCTTGGCCCCGGCCCCGGCGTCCGGCTGGCCGCCGAGCTCGGCCTGCTCGCCGTCGACCACTGCACCTACCTCGAGGACGCCGACGTCGACGCCCTCCGCGACTCCGGGACCATCGCCACCCTGCTCCCGGGCGTCGAGTTCTCCACCCGGCAGCCCTACCCCGACGCCCGCCGCCTGCTCGACGCCGGTGTGCGGGTCGCGCTCGCCAGCGACTGCAACCCGGGCAGCTGCTTCACCAGCTCGATCCCGCTGTGCATCGCGCTGGCCGTCCGGGAGATGGGGATGACCCCAGCCGAGGCGGTGCACGCCGTCACCCAGCGCGGCGCCGAAGCGCTGGGCCGCGACGACGTGGGCGCGCTGGTCCCGGGTCACCGGGCCGACCTCGTGCTGCTCGATGCTCCCACCCACGTGCACCTGGCCTACCGGCCCGGCGTCCCCCTCGTCGCCGGCGTCTGGCTGGCCGGCCGTCCGACCTGACCCTCGACCGGACCCGGGACGGCCTGAGGCACTCCCAGACCCGGGGCCGCGGAATAAGGCACTTGTCCGATGTGCGGGCCTACCTCAGAGGGCGACTCTCGACTCACCGACGAGAACCGAGGAGCCGAGATGTACGACCCCAAGCTCACCTTCCTGCAGTCCGAGCTCAGCTACCGCAGCGACCGCCTCAGGTCCGGCCTGGCGGACCACAGCAGGCGCCACCGCCGGGTGCCGCGCGCACGTCGGCCGGCGGTGGCCGTCGACGCCGCCCAGTGATCCCGGGGGCGGCCGTTCGCGACATGATGGAGGGCGTGCCAGCGCAATCCAGCAGGACCCTGGTCGGACGGGACGCCGAGCTGAGCGAGATCGCCTCCCAGCTCGGTGTCCGTCCGCGTGCGGAGGAAGGGGTCGGCAGCGAACCTCGCGCCGTCCTGCTCTCCGGTGACGCGGGCGTCGGCAAGACCCGCCTGCTCACCGAGCTGCGCGACCTCGCCAACGCCGACGGCTGGCAGGTGTTCGCAGGACACTGCCTCGACTTCGGCGACAGCGCGCTGCCCTACCTTCCGTTCTCGGAGGTGCTCGGCCGGATGGCCGCCGCCCTGCCCGACGTCGTCGACACCGCGACCGGGCTGCACCCGGCGCTGACCAGGCTCCAGCCGGGACGCCGGGTCCTCTCCTCCCAGGAGGAGGGCGAGCCGTTGTCCCTCGACCGGGCCGACCTGTTCGAGGCCATGCACGAGCTGCTCGAGGAGGCGGCGGCCAAGGCCCCGGTCCTGCTGGTCGTGGAGGACACCCACTGGGCCGACCGTTCGACCCGCGACATGCTCAGCTTCCTGTTCTCCCGGCCCTTCCAGGGCCTGGTCGCGGTCGTCGCGTCGTACCGTTCCGACGACCTGCACCGCCGCCACCCGCTCCGCGCCCAGGTCGCCGAGTGGTCCCGGATCCGCGGCGTCGAGCGCCTCCAGCTCCAGCCTCTGGGGGCGTCCGACGTCCGCACCCTCATCACCGAGCTCCACCCGGCACCGCTCGAGGCCGAGGAGGTCGCCGACATCGTCGACCGGGCCGAGGGAAACGCGTTCTTCGTCGAGGAGCTCGTCGGGGCCGCCGCCGGGCCGGGGCGCTGGGTCCCCGCCGAGCTCGCCGACCTGCTCCTCGTGCGGCTCGACCGGCTCGACGAGACCGCTCGGCAGGTCGCCCGGGCCGCGAGCGTCGCGGGGCGGAGGGTCTCCCACGACATGCTGGCCGCGGCCGCCGGTCTCGACAGCGCAGCGCTCGACACCGGCCTGCGCGGCGCGGTGGAGACCAACGTGCTGGTCGCCGACGAGCGCGGCTACGCCTTCCGGCACGCCCTTCTCGGGGAGGCGGTCTACGACGACCTGCTGCCCGGTGAGCGAGTGCGCCTGCACGCGGCGTACGCGCGCGCGCTCAGCAGCGGCGCGGCCTCCGGTACCGCCGCCGAGCTCGCCCGGCACGCCCGGCTCGCGCTCGACCTGGCCACCGCCCTGACCGCCGCCATCCGGGCCGGCGACGAGGCGAGGGCCGTCGGGGGACCCGACGAGGCGGCGCACCACTACCAGCAGGCGCTGGAGCTGATGGCCGACCCCGAGCGCGCCCGCCCCGCCGACATCGACGTGTCGAAGCTCGCCGTCAAGGCGGTCGAGTCGCTCACGGCCAGTGGGCACCCGATCCGGGGAGCCGCACTCGCGCGCGAACAGCTCGAGCGGCTGCCCGCCGACGCCCCCGACGAGTGCCGGGCCCGGGTGCTCGCCGCCCGCGCCGACGCGCTGGTGATGACCGAGACACCCGAGGACCCGGCCGCGGTGTCGGCCGAGGCCCTGGCGCTGGTGCCCGAGGGGTTCCCGCAGCTGCGGGCCAAGGTGCTGGCGCTGCACGCGCGGATCCTGTCGGCGCTGGGCCGCTACGCGGAGGCCGAGACGGTCGGCCTCGAGGCCCTCGAGACGGCCGAGAAGCTCGACCTGACCGAGCTCGCCTCCGACGCGATCACCACCCTGAGCGGGCTGAAGCGGACGGGCCCGAAGGAGGGGCTGCGGGTCGCCCTCACCGAGGCGGTCGCGCGGGCCGAGGCCGCCGGCGCCGTCGAGGCGGAGCTGCGGGGGCGGGTGCTGCTCGGTCGCTCCTACCAGGACTGGGCGGAGTTCGCCGAGACGGAGCGCTGGTTCCGCAGCGCCATCGACCGCGGCCGGGCGGCCGGGCTGCCCTGGGCGCCGTGGTCGTTCGACGCCCGCTGGCACCTGGCCTGGGTGTACCGCACCAGGGGCGACTGGGACCAGGTCCTCGAGCTGACCGATCTCGCCGGCCAGGAGCCGCCGCCGCTCGCCCGGGCCCTGCTGGGCACCCTGCGCGGGACCGTGGCGCTCGCGCGCGGCGAGGACGTCGGCGACCTGCTGCGCGACCTGCGCCGGTACTGGCACAAGGAGGGGCTGCTGCCCATCCACGCCGGCCCGATGGAGATGGAGCTCGCCGGGCGGCGCGGCGACGCGGCCGGCGTGCTGTCGTCGTACGACGACGTGGTGGAGACCATGACCCGGATCTGGCACCCGCTGTTCAGCGCCCGGATCCGCCTGGCCGCCGTCGCCATCGGCGAGCTGGCCCGGGTGATGCCACAGGTCCCGGCGGCCGAGCGCCCGACCTGGCTCGAGCGCGCCGAGCGGCTGCGGTCGGACGGGCACGCCGTCCTCGAGCGGCATGCCGACCGGCCGGAGTCGTGGGGTCCCGAGGGCCGGGCCTGGGCGCAGCGGCTGGACGCCGAGACCCTGCGCGTGCAGTGGCTGGCCGGGATCGAGCCACCACCGCTCGACGTGCTGGTCCCGGCCTGGCAGGAGACGGTCTCGCTCACCGAGGAGTTCGGGGACGTGCACGAGCTGGCGCGGATGCGGTCGGTGCTGGCCGGCATCCACCGCGCGTCCGGCGACACCGCCGCCGCACGCGAGCTCGGCGACCTCGCCCGGGCGACGGCCCACCAGCTCGGCGCCACGCCCCTGCTCGACGACCTGCGCTCGATCGGCAGCGCCCCCACCCGGGCGGCTGGTGCGTCCGACGCGCTCACCCCCCGCGAGCAGGAGATCCTCGCGCTCGTGGCCGAGGGGCGCTCCAACGGCGAGATCGGACGGCAGCTGTTCATCAGCACCAAGACCGTCAGCGTCCACGTGTCCAACATCCTCGCCAAGCTCGGTGCCTCCGGGCGGACCGAGGCGGCCGCCATCGCCCGCCGGCGTGGTCTGCTCGACTGACTCCTCGCGGTGGTTTGGGGTGTCGCGCGCGCCGCGTCGGTTTCCCCGGTGGGCCGGGGAAACCTGCACTTCTCAGCCGCTGCAACGCCCGAGAAGTGCATGGAAACCCCGAGAAGTGGGGCCGGTGTCGCCCACGTCGACGCACGGCGGGCGGTCCAGATCTCGGCGCGCTCGGCGTGCCCGGCCCGATCGCGGGTACGGCGTCACCGGACCCGGGGTTGCCCCGGTGACCCTGCCGGAGAAGACTCGCGGCAGGATCGAACCCACCCACATCAGCAGGAGGAAATGGATGACCCCCGAGGAGCCCCTGGGCGACGACGACATGACCACCAGCCCCGCCGGGGCGCCGCAGGAAGGTCTGGGTGGCGGTGACGCCGACGGGACCGACGGCGACGCGACCGACGGCACC
>NZ_DASSXS010000329.1:0-5189 GCF_035703625.1 Nocardioides sp.
CGACGACGGCCCCTCGGTCGTGATGGCGGCCAAGCGCTACCGCGACGAGGAGCACCGCTCGTTCCACCGCTCGGCGGCCTACACCGAAGGCCGCCGGACCCGCAACAGCCGAGACCGCCGGGCGCTGGCGAAGAAGACCGCGCACGGGCGCGCGGTGGCCGCTGGCCAGTGGGCGTGGGCGGAGTGGGAGTCCCTCAAGCGGCTCTGGTCGATCGGGTTGCCGGTCCCCTACCCCGTCCAGATCGACGGCACCGAGCTGCTCATGCAGTGGATCACCCACGACGGGGAGTCGGCCCCACGGCTGGCGCAGACCCGGCCCGCGCCAGACCTGCTGGAGTGCTACTTCGACCAGCTGCGCGACGCCCTGGCCGAGCTCGCCCGCCACGGGATCGTCCACGGCGACCTCTCGCCGTACAACATCCTCGCGGCCGGCGAGCGCCTGGTCATCATCGACCTGCCGCAGGTGGTCGACCTGGTGGGCAACCCGGCGGGACCGGACTTCCTCCTCCGGGACTGCACGAACGTGTGCACCTGGTTCCGCGCCCGCGGTCTCGAGGTCGACGAGCACGACCTGTTCGCGGAGCTGCTGGCGCACGCGATGTGAGCTGGGGTGGTCGCTTGTCGGTTTCCCCGGCCCGCCGGGGACACCGACACTTCTGGGGCGATGCAACGCCTGAGAAGTGCATGGGTCGGCCGAGCCGTGGGGCTCGTGTGAAGGAAGTGGCGGGCAGCCGTACGGCGTGGGCGGCGTCGGGCCCTCCGTGCGTGACACCCTCCCGGGCCGGTCGTTGAACCCCGCATGAACCTCACCCGTCGAGACCTGTTCCGGGCCGCCGGCGCCGTCGGCGGCGCAGCGGTCCTCGGCGGGCTGGCGGCCGAGGCCGTGGCCGGCGTCCCCGCGCGAGGCCGCACCACACTCGACGTGACGCTCCGCAGGGGTCCGGCGGGCGAGGGCGGCTACCGGCCCGTCGTCCGGGCCGACGGCGAGCCCCACGTCGTGCGCACCGACCTCGGCGCGCCGGCGCGGAGCGGCCGCCGCTCACGCCGCAAGCCCCTCCTCGCGTTCGCCCAGCTCAGCGACGTCCACATCGTCGACGCCCAGTCGCCCATGCGCGTCGAGTACGTCGACCGCTACGACGACCAGGACCAGCCCGACGACCCGACGCCCGGCATCTTCGGCGCCGCCTACCGTCCCCAGGAGGTGCTCACCGCCCAGATCGTCGAGGCGATGGTGCGCGAGATCAACCAGATCGGGGCGGGACCCGTCACCGGGAAGCCGCTCGCGTTCGCGATCCAGACCGGCGACAACTCCGACAACTCCCAGTACAACGAGATCCGCTGGAACATCGACGTGCTCGACGGCGGCGAGGTGCGCGCCGACTCCGGTGACCTGTCTCGCTACGAGGGCGTCATGGACGGCGACCCGACCTACTACGACACCCACTACTGGCACCCCGACGGCACCCCGGCGGGCAAGGAGGACGACCAGCCCCGCAGCAGGTACGGCTTCCCCGAGGTGCCCGGCCTGCTCGACGCGGCCCGACGCCCCTTCCGGGCCGCCGGACTCGGCATGCCGTGGTACACCGCGCTGGGCAACCACGACCCCCTCGCGCAGGGCAACTTCCCCTCGACCATGCAGCTGAACACGGTCGCGGTGGGGCCCCTGAAGATGATCTCGCCACCGACGGGCGTCAGCCAGGCCGACGTGCTCAACGCACTGCGCGGCAACTACGCCGACTTCGTCGCGGCCTTCGCCGCCACCCCCCACGTCCGACAGGTCACGCCCGACCCCGATCGCCGGCTGCTGCAGAGGGCCGAGATCGTCGAGGAGCACTTCACCACCACCGGCTCACCGGTCGGCCACGGGTTCACCGAGACCAACCGGGCCGACGGCACGGCGTACTACGCGTTCGACCGCGGCCTGCTGCGCTTCGTCGTCCTCGACACGGTCAACCCCAACGGCGAGGCGAACGGCTCCCTCGACCAGGCACAGTTCGCCTGGCTCCAGGCACAGCTCCAGGCCTCGGCCGGGCGGCTGGTCGTGGTCGCGAGCCACCACACGGCCCGCACGATGGACAACCCGCTCGTCGGCACCGGTGGCGACCCGCAGCCGCGCGTCCTCGGCGACGAGGTCGTCGCCGAGCTGCTCGCGCACCACAACGTCATCGCCTGGGTCAACGGCCACACCCACTCCAACAACGTCTGGGCACATCAACGCGACGGAGGCGGCGGCTTCTGGGAGATCAACACCGCCTCCCACGTCGACTGGCCTCAGCAGGCGCGCCTGATCGAGGTCACCGACAACCGCGACGGCACGCTGTCGATCTTCGCCACGATGGTCGACCACGGGGCACCGCTGTCGTACGGCGGCCGGCTGGACGGGCCGATCCCGCTGGCGGCGCTGGCCCGCGAGCTGGCCGCCAACGACTGGCAGGAGCGGGACCGGAACCGTCGCGGTGCCCGCAGCGACCGGAACGTCGAGCTGCTGGTCGCCGCCCCGGCGTTCCTGGCCTGACCGGCCGAGGGGCGAACGCCGCGAGGGCGACCCGGATCCACCCTCGACCGTGTGTCAGGGTTCCGGGGATGAGCGACCACATCTACGACGAGCTGGCCGACAGCTACGCCAGGTCATCGGCGTCGGGCCCGCCCAACGCCCTCTACGACCGGCCGACCATCCTCCGGCTGCTCGGTCCGCTCCGGGATCGCCACGTGCTCGAGCTCGGCTGTGCGGCCGGACACCTGACGCACGAGCTGGTCGCGGCCGGAGCACACGTGGTCGCGCTGGACAAGTCGGAGCGCATGGTCTCGCACGCCCGCAACCGGGTGGGCGACCACGCGCGGATCGAGGTCGCCGACCTCCGGGAACCGCTGCACATGGTCGATGGCGCGAGCATGGATCTCGTCGTCGCGTCGCTGGTGCTGCACTACCTGCCCGACTGGCATGGAGTCCTCCGTGAGATCCATCGCGTCCTCGAGCCCGGCGGGGCCCTCGTCATGTCCGTACACCACCCGATCACCGGATGGCTGAGGTCCGACCGCACCGACTACCACCGCGTGGAGCTGATCGAGGAGGCCTGGGATGTCGACGGCATACAGACGACCGCGCACCTGTGGCGCCGCCCGGTCTCGGCCGTGTTCGCCCCGCTCCTCGAGCAGGGGCTGGCCATCGACGCCGTGCACGAGCCGTCGCCCGGGCTGGACGAGCACGCGGTTCCCGACGGACGTGTCCGCCGGGCCCTCAACGCCTCCCCGGTGTTCCTCTTCGTCCGCGCGATCCGCCCCGTCCGACCCGGCGTGACCCTGCCACTTCCACCACGGTGACCGGCCTGCGGCAGGGCTGGTCCGAAACGGGTGATCAGACGACGCCGGTCACCTCGCCATCATGGTGGTGTGGACGAGGATCGCAAGCTCGGCGGCGGGGCGATCGCGTCGATCTTCGGCCTCGGCGTACTCCTGATCTTCGTCTTCCAGAACACCGCCGACGTCCGGTTCCACTTCCTCGTCCTGGACTTCACCTGGCCTCTCTGGCTCTACACGATCGTGGTCGCCGTCTTCGGAGCACTCGTGTGGTTCGGCCTCGGCGTGATGCGCCGGCACCGCCGCCGCAAGGCCCGGCGGGCGGAGCGACGAGGGTGACCTGAGCCCGGGCGGGGCGACCGGTGCGAGCCGGTAGAAAGATGCCATGCCCGAGTTCCCGCACCTGCTGCACACGGCGATCGACGCGACCGACGCTCGTGGGCTCGCCGAGTTCTACCGCGAGCTCCTCGGGCTGGGCTACCGGGCCGGCGACGAGCCGCCACCCGACGGTGCCGAGGACGACGACAGCTGGCTGGTGCTGGTCGATGCCGACGGAAACCGGAAGATCGCCGTGCAACGCGTCGACTCGCTGCCGCGGTCGACCTGGCCGAGTCACGAGGTGCCGATGCAGCTCCACCTCGACTTCTCGGTGAGCTCACGCGACGAGCTCGAGCACCAGAAGGAGCGCGCCCTCGGCCTCGGCGCGACCGTCCTGCTCGACCGCACCGAGGATGCGGAGGCTCTCTACGTGCTCGCCGACCCGGCCGGCCATCCCTTCTGCATCCTCACCCGCTAGCGAACCGAGACCAGGTCTCCCGGCTAGCCCGGGTCGACGATCATCCATTCGCCACGGACGAACCTGAGGCGCCACGGGTCGTCCCCGGAGAGGAACGTCGCGGTCCTGCCCTTGACCTCGACGTGGCGGATCTTGTCCTTGTAGCCCTCGGGGTCGAACTCGAAGACGTACTTCCACATCTCGGGGCAGGTGGACACGTCGATGCCTCCGGCGGAGGCCTCCTCGACCATGGTCTCGGCGTACCGGGGCTGCATCATCCGGCACAGCTGGCGGGCATCCCCGACGCGGTAGGCCCTGCTGGCACGCGCGTAGAAGGCTCTCACCGACTTCGCACTCGGCGTGCCGTGCGCGCGCTGGCCTCGCTCGGTCGACGCGGTGTCCGAGTCCGAGTCGTCGAAGAGGCTGCCGCAGGCAGTCGTCATCAGGCACAACGCGGCCGCGATGGCGGTGCCCAGCAAGGATCGGCGTCGCCGATGCTGCCGGTCGGCAGTGGCACTACGGCGTGAGCTCTTCATCTGCGACTCCGAGGACGGGGCGGCCGGTCCTCGGCACCCTAGACGCTCCTCGCGGCTGGTGGGCGGAACCGCGGACTATCCGGCCACGCGGCGTCGACCCGGGCAGGAGCCGCGGGCTGGGAGCCGGTCAGCTCTCGGTGGCGGCCAGCTGGCCGCAGGCGCCGTCGATCTCGCGGCCCCGGGTGTCCCGCACGGTGGTGGGGATCCCCTTCGCCTCGAGACGACGCACGAACTCGCGCTCGTCGGCCGGGTCCGACGCGGTCCACTTCGAGCCCGGCGTCGGGTTCAGCGGGATCAGGTTGACGTGCACCCAGCCCCAGTCGCCGTAGGAGCCGAGGACGTCGCCGAGCAGGTCGGCGCGCCACGCCTGGTCGTTGATGCCGCGCATCATGGCGTACTCGATCGACACCCGGCGGCGGGTCACGCGCGCGTAGTCCCACGCCGCCTCCACGCTCTCGGCCACCGAGAAGCGGGTGTTGATCGGAACCAGCTCGTTGCGCAGCTCGTCGTCCGGAGCGTGCAGGGACAGGGCGAGGGTCACCGGGATGCCCTCCTCGGTCAGTTGCCGGATCCGTGGCACC
>NZ_DASSXS010000155.1:0-14978 GCF_035703625.1 Nocardioides sp.
GCGGATTGCCCTCGAACTCGTGGTCCTGGGCGCGGATTCTCACGGAATCCACAGATAGCCGTCCAGACCAGGAGTAAATTAGTGGACCTGTGACCAAGCCGACGAGGGTAAAGGCTTGATCGGACCCGGTTCTCTTGCCACTCTTGGGGAGGTCACCGGTCACATGGGTCCTACGGACCCTGCTCACGGAGCCATCCGAACTCACCCCGGACACGCGGGTGGTGTTTCGGGCCTCGTGAAAGCGGTCACTACAAGTGGACGTCGCCGCGAGGCACGCGCAAGGGTCGACCGACTAACCAGTTGGCCACTCACAGACACGACAAGGAGCTCTCCGCCATGGATTGGCGCCACCGCTCTGCATGCCTCGAAGAGGACCCAGAGCTGTTCTTCCCGATCGGCAACACCGGTCCGGCCATCCTCCAGATAGAGGAGGCCAAGCAGGTGTGCCGACGCTGCGAGGTGCGCGAGCAGTGCCTGGCCTGGGCGCTGGAGGCTGGACAGGACCACGGGGTCTGGGGCGGCCTCAGCGAGGACGAACGACGCGCCCTCAAGCGGCGCAACGCCCGGGCGCGCGTCCGCACGGCATGATCGCGCCGGCGGCAGCAGTCGCGACTGTTGGTGGTTGAGCGGCGACCACGGCTGAGGGACGAAGCCGTGACGGAGCCCGTCGAAACCCCGTGAGCGTCGTACGGCGGTGACCACTGCCCGTCACTCCAGCGGTACGTCGACCACGACCCGCGTCCCCGAGCTGCCGGGGACCCGGTCCATGGCCAGCTGGCCCCCGAGCTCGGACTCCACGAGAGTTCGCACGATCGACAACCCGAGGTTGGTCGTGGCGTCGAGGTCGAACCCCTCCGGCAGACCACGACCGTCGTCGTCGACGGTGAGGTGCAGCCTGCCCACCAGCCGGCGCGCCGACACCGCGATGGTGCCGCCCGGGGTGTCGCCCGCGTACCCGTGCTGGACGGCGTTCTGGAGCACCTCGGTCAGCACCATCGCCAACGCGGTCGCGGCGCCGGACTCCAGGACCCCGAACGAGCCCTCCCGGCGCACCCGCACGCGGTCCCCGACGTCGCTGACCTCGGTCACCATCGCCCCGAGACGGTCGGCGATCTCGTCGAAGTCGACGTGCTCCTCGACCGACTGGCTCAGCGTCTCGTGGACGATGGCGATCGAGCCCACCCGGCGGACGGCCTCCTCGAGGGCGGACTTGGCCGACGACGACTCGATGCGCCGGGCCTGCAGCCGCAGCAGGGCCGCCACGGTCTGCAGGTTGTTCTTCACCCGGTGGTGGATCTCGCGGATCGTCGCGTCCTTGGTGACCAGCTCGCGGTCCCGGCGCCGCAGGTCGGTCACGTCACGCAGCAGCACGAGTGCGCCGATGTGGTCCCCCTCCGGCCGCAGGGGGATCGACCGCACGATCAGGGAGGCGTCGTCGGTCCCGAGCTCGGTGTCCCGGTGCGTGCGGCCCCCGAGGACGGCGCTCACGGTCTCCTCGTCCGGACGTCTCCGAGCCGGCACCAGCTCCCGGGTGACGTCGGCGAACCCCAGCCCGGCCAGGTCTCCGGACAGCCCGAGCCGGCGGTAGACGGACAGGGCGTTGGGACTGGCGTAGACGACCCGCCCGTCGGCGTCGAGACGCACGAACCCGTCCCCCACCCGGGGCGAGTCCGCGTGGTCGCTGCGGGGCCCCGGAACCGGGAAGTAGCCGCCCGCGATCATCTGGGTGAGGTCGGCCGCGCTCTGCAGGTACGAGAGCTCCAGTCGGCTGGGCGTCCGCACCCCCAGGAGGTTGGTGTTGCGTGCCACCACCCCCAGCACCTTGCCCTCCCGGCACACGGGGATCGTCTCCACCCGCACCGGGACGTCGTCGCGCCACTCCGGGTCCCCTTCCCGCACCAGCCGCGCCCGGGCGTAGGCCTGGTCGATCATCGGACGCCGTCCGGCGGGGACGAAGGTGCCGACGACGTCGTCGACGTACGCCGTCGGACCGGTGGTCGGCCGCATCTGCGCGCCCGCCCAGAACCCCGCTCCCTCCCGGTCCGGCAGCCACAAGACCAGGTCGGCGAAGGAGAGATCGGCGATGATCTGCCAGTCCGCCAGCAGCAGCTGGAACCACGCCACGGCCTGCTCATCCAGGTCGGTGTGACGGCGCACGAGGTCGGTCAGGGACGGCACGCGAGCCAGCGTAGGGTGTGACGAGCCAGTCTCCACGACCATCGCTCTGACTGGCAGGATGGAAGCATGTCGGCGTCGTACTGGAGGCAGGTGCAGGAGGCCGACTTCAGGGTCCCCGTCGACCGGCCGCTCGACGACCTGACGGCCGAGCTGACCCGCATGCTCGGCTCCAACGACCCGGTCGTCCGCGACGGGACCGCCTACCCGGCGCTGGCCACCTGGACCAGCCGGGGCGTCTACGACGACCTGCTGTCCGGGCTGGGTGACGGGATGGCCGCCGGGCTGACCGTGGGACTCGGCGAGCGGGAGTCCGACAGCGTGTTCCGCCGCAGCTTCTCCGTGCTGGTGCTCGGTGAGTGCGTGGCCCGCGACAACGCGGCCGGGCTCGTGCCGCCGAACAAGGTCCTCGAGTGGGGGGACCGGATCTCCACGTGGTACCTGCGCGAGCGCGACCTGCGCGGCTACGTCCCCGGCAAGGGCTGGGCCCATGCGATCGCCCACGGCGCCGACGCGATCGGCACCCTGGCCGAGTCCCCGCACCTGGCCCAGGCCGAGCTGACGGTGCTGCTCGACGTCCTGGCCGACCGGATCACGCTCCCGGTCGAGTCACAGTTCGTCCACGGCGAGCCGGACCGGATGGCCGCGGCCACGATGAGCGTGCTGCGACGCAACGTGCTTCCCCTGACGGTGCTCGAGCCGTGGGTGGCGCGACTGGCGGCCGCCGCCACCGCGCGAGTCCCTCGCGGCACCGACCCGTTCCTGCGGCGGGGCAACAGCGAGTCGTTCCTGCGCGCGCTCTACCTGCAGCTGGCGCTGGCGCCCAACCCGCCGGCGGTCCGGCCGGACCTCGTGCTGGTGCTCGTCGACGCGCTCCGCCGGACGAACCCCTACTACCTGACAACTGGTGAGTAACCTTCGGGCCATGCCCCAGACTCCCGGGACCGAAGAATCCCTGTCCGGCCATTCCGGCGAGCTCGCTGTCGCCGTCGCCCGAGCCCATGGCGTCGAGACGATGTTCACCCTCTCCGGCGCCCACGTGTTCCCGATGTACGACGGCGCGGTGAAGGCCGAGCCGCCGATGCGGCTGCTCGACGTACGCCACGAGCAGACGGCCGCCTTCGCGGCCGAGGCGACCGGCAAGCTGACCCGGGTCCCCGGGCTGGCGGTCCTCACGGCCGGCCCCGGGGTGACCAACGGGCTGAGCGCGGTCGCCCAGGCGCAGTTCGCGGGGTCTCCCATGGTCGTGGTCGGCGGTCGGGCACCGGCGGCCCGATGGGGCAGCGGCAGCCTGCAGGAGATCGACCAGCCGCCGATCCTGGCCCCCATCACCAAGCAGGCCCGCACCCTGCACACCGCGGACGACGTCCTCGACGGCGTGCACGACGCGTTCGTGGCCGCCGGGTCGCCCCACCGGGGGCCGACGTTCATCGACATCCCGCTCGACGAGTTCTTCAACAACGGCTCCGGAACGCTGCGCGCCGGGACCCGGAACAAGGGGGACGAGCCGGACGGCGACGCGATCACCGAGATCGCCGGGCTCCTCGCCGCCGCGTCCCGCCCGGTGCTCGTGCTCGGCACCGACGTGTGGGCCGACGGCGCCGAGGAGGCCGCGCTCCGCTTCGTCGAGTCCGCGGGGATCCCCACCATCACCAACGGCATGGGCCGCGGCCTGGTCCCCGGGGGGCACCCGCTGCTGGTGACCCGGGCGCGCGGCCAGGCCCTGGGGGGCAGCGACCTGGTGATCGTCGTCGGCACCCCGCTCGACTTCCGCCTGGGCTACGGCGTCTTCGGCGGCGACGACGACTCCAGCCCGGCGCGGGTGGTGCACGTCGCCGACTCCCCCGGCCAGGTCTCCCGCCACGCCGATCTCGCCGCGTCCGTGTCCGGCGACCTGACCTCCGTCCTCGACGGCATGCTCACCGCCCTGGAGCGGGTCGACAGGAAGCCCGACTGGTCCAGCTGGGTGACCGACCTGCAGGCGAGCGTCAAGGTGGCCACGGAGAAGGACGCCGCCCTCCTGGCCGCCGAGGCCGACCCGATCCACCCGGCCCGCATCTACGGCGAGCTGGTCCCCCGGCTGGCCGAGGACTCCGTGGTCATCGGCGACGGTGGCGACTTCGTCAGCTTCGCCGGCAAGTTCGTCGAGCCGCGCCGGCCCGGGGGCTGGCTCGACCCCGGACCCTACGGCTGCCTCGGCGCCGGTCTGGGATCCGCCATCGCCGCCCGGATCGCACGGCCCTCCGCCCAGGTCGTGCTGCTGCTGGGTGACGGCGCTGCCGGCTTCTCGCTGATGGACGTCGACACCCTCGTCCGCCACGACCTCCCGGTGGTGATGGTCATGGGCAACAACTCGGCCTGGGGCCTGGAGAAGGGGCCGATGCAGATGCTGTACGGCTACGACGTGGCCGCCGACCTCGCCCAGCAGACGCGCTACGACGAGGTGGTCAAGGCTCTCGGGGGCGCCGGCGAGACCGTCACCGACCCGCGCCAGATCGGCCCGGCCCTGGACCGGGCCTTCGCCGCGAACGCGCCGTACCTCGTCAACGTGATCACCGACGTCGAGGCTGCCTACCCGCGCAAGACGTTCGGGAACTAGGGCGTGCAGCTCCGCCGGGCCACCCCCGATGACCACGCGCGCGCCGGCGAGGTGACCGTGGCGGCGTACGCCGACTTCACCCTCGGACCCGCCGACCCGTACGTCTCGCGACTGCGCGACGCGGCGACCCGCGACCGGGAGGCGGAGCTCTGGGTCGCCACGCCCGACGACCGGGACGACGAGATCCTCGGCTGCGTCACCCTCTGCCCGCCCGGCTCGCCCTGGCGGGAGCTGTCGGGGCCGGACGAGGGCGAGTTCAGGATGCTGGCGGTGGCTCCGGAGGCCCGCGGACAGGGCGTCGGGGAGGCGCTGGCCCGGATGTGCCTTGACCGGTTTCGGAGCGAACGCAGGCGCGGCGTGGTCATCTGCAGCCTCCCGGAGATGACGGACGCACACCGGCTCTATGGGCGGCTCGGCTTCCGCAGGGCACCCGAGCTCGACTGGTCACCCCTGGACGGGGTACGGCTGCACGGGTACCGCATCGACTTCGAGGAGAGCCAGGGATGACCGACATGAACGCGACGCTGACCTTCACCGTCACCGACGACGACACGGCAGCGGCGGTCGGTTCCGGCAGCCTGCCCGTGCTCGGCACTCCGCGGCTGCTCGCCTGGTGCGAAGCCGCGACCTGCGCGGCGATCGACCCGAGCCTGGACGGCGTCAGCACCAGCGTCGGCACCCGGGTGGCGTTGGACCACCAGGGCGCGAGCGGGGTCGGCGAGGAGGTCGAGGTCACCGCTTCGCCGGCGTTCGTCGACGGCCGGCTGCACCGCTTCACGGTCTCCGCCCGCCACACCAGCGACCGGAAGGTGGTCGCCACCGGTGAGATCACCCGGGTCGTGGTGGATGCGGAGAAGTTCCTGTCCCGGATCTGAGCCCGCCGGGAGCCTCCGCACGAGCCGCATGCTCATGACGATCCGCCCAGCCGCGGGGCGCGCCTCCTCGTGAGACGGCACCATGGCCGCATGTCTCTGCCCACGCCCTCGCTCGACACCTCGCGTCTGCGACTGCGTCCGTTCGGCGACGCGGACGCCGACGCCCTCTTCGCGCTGCACAGCAACGCCTCCGTCCTGCGCTACTGGGACGCACCGCCCTGGAGCGAGCAGGGGCGCGCCGAGCGGTTCATCGCGGCGTGCCGGCAGATGGCAGCGGAGGGCACCGGGGCGAGGCTGGCCGCCGACCGGGCCGCCGACGGGACGTTCATCGGCTGGTGCAGCCTGACCCGGTGGAACCCGGACCACCGAAGCGCGTCGATGGGCTACTGCTTCGTCGAGGCAGCATGGGGCCACGGCTACGCGACGGAGGCCGCGCGCGCCCTGCTGGAGTGGTCGTTCGACACGCTGGACCTCAACCGGGTCCAGGCCGAGACCGACACCCGCAACGCGGCCTCCGCCCGCGTCCTGGAGAAGCTCGGGTTCGTCCGTGAGGGCACGTTGCGGGAGGACTGCGTCGTCAACGGCGAGGTGTCGGACTCTTGGGTCTACGGACTGCTCCGGAGGGAGTGGCGACCGTCGTCCGGGCCGGTTCCCGCCGGCTGAGTCCAGCGGGCCACCGCGCGCGAAATTGGTGGCGCTCGACCCGGTCTGCGAAACTCCAGGGGCATCCCACCCAGGAGGACACCATGAGCAAGACCGGCCGCAAGCGCCGCGCGCGCAAGAAGAAGAGCGCGAACCACGGCAAGCGCCCCAACGCCTGACGCGAGACGTCACGAGCCCCGGCCATCGGCCGGGGCTCGCTGTCTGTCCGGGGTGGGCGACCTACTCGGAGATCCGGATCTGGACCTCGCGGATCCGCAGCCGCACCCGCTCGCGCAGCTCGTCGGGGGCGGACTCGGCACAGGAGCGGGCCACGATCGCCTTGACGGTGCGCTGGAGGTCGTACTTCTCCAGGCACGGGTGGCAGGAGTCGAGATGGATCCGCACCTCGGTGCACGAGGCCTCATCGAGCTCGTTGTCGAGCAGGTAGACGATCTGCTCGAGGAAGTTGGCGCACTCCTCGGAGCTGGTCACGAGTCGCCTCCTTCGCTACCGGTCGGCAGCAGGTCGTGCCGGCGTACGTAGTCGGACAGCATGTCGCGCAGCTGACGTCGACCCCGGTGCAGACGCGACATCACGGTACCGATCGGGGTATCCATGATCTCCGCGATCTCCTTGTAGGCAAAGCCCTCCACGTCGGCGAGGTAGACCGCCAGGCGGAACTCCTCGGGCAGCCGCTGGAGCGCGTCCTTGACCTCGGAGTCCGGGAGGTGCTCCAGCGCCTCGGTCTCGGCGGACTTCAGGCCGCCCGAGGTGTGCGACTCGGCGCGCGCGAGCTGCCAGTCCTCCACGTCCTCGGCCATCGACTGCTGCGGCTGCCGCTGCTTCTTGCGGTAGGAGTTGATGAAGGTGTTGGTGAGGATGCGGTAGAGCCACGCCTTGAGGTTGGTGCCCGGGCGGAACTGGTGGAACGACGAGTACGCCTTGGCGAAGGTCTCCTGGACGAGGTCCTCGGCGTCGGCGGGGTTGCGGGTCATCCGCATCGCAGCGCCGTAGAGCTGGTCGAGGTACGGCAGCGCGTCGCGCTCGAACCGGGCGGAGCGCTCGTCCTCGGTCTCGCTGGCCACGTCGACTTCCTCGGCCGGCTCCTCCGGAGCAGCGTCTCCTGCGGCGACCGCGTCAGCGGCCTGGGAATCAGTCATCGTCTTCCAGACTAGCGGGGGTCGCGGCCCCCCGGATCGGGGTCGTTCGAGCACGGCAAGCACGAGGGCAGAACGCCTCAGGCCCGCTGCTGATTCCCCAGCACCTCGCGGATGACCCACTCCAGCGTCGCCTCCACGACGATCTCCATCGCCTCCGCCTGCGTGACCGGCCCCCTGGCCGGGACCTTGAAGCCGTGGTCGGCTCCCGGTACGACGGCCAGGTCGAGGTCCTCCGGGAACGCTTCCGGACGCCCCATGGTGTCCCTCTCCCCCTGGATCACCAGGGTCGGGACCCCGGCTCCGCGCAGCTCGTGGAGCCGGGACTTCTCCGGCTTGCCGGGCGGGTGGAGCGGGAAGGCGAGGGCCAGGCACCCGACCGCGCCCAGGTCGCGGGCGCAGCGCGCGGCTGAGCGGGCGCCTGCGGAGCGGCCGCCCACGACGAGCGGGGTCTTGCTCCGGATCGCGCCCGCCGCGGCGGTGAGGCCGGCGTCCAGAGTGGCCGGCGGCGTGGCGACCTTGCGGCCGGCCACTCGCCACGGCTGCTCGAAGAGCGCCACGTTGATGCCCTGCCGCGGCAGGTGCTCGGCGAGCGTGCTCAGGTCGCGGGCCTCGATGCCGTTGCCCGCGCCGTGGCTGAGCAGCAGGGTGGCCTGCGGCTGCCGGGCGCGATGGGTGACCAGCCGGCCCTCGCCCTGGCTGGTGTCCACCCTGCGTTCGGCGGCGCTCATGCGGGCTCCCCGCGGAATCGTGGGGTGCTCATGCCGTCCCCACCGCGTCCTCGAGCGGGATGGGCTCGACCAGCTCGGGTCCGTTGTTCTTGACGTTCCCCACGGCCCGGGACACCGGGAACGCCTCGAGGCGCCCCGGAGCGGCGGGGACGAGCAGCGAGAGCAGGTCGTCCTTCCCGGACACGCCCGGGTCCAGCCAGCTCGACCACCGGTCCGGCTCGACCATCAGCGGCATCCGGTCGTGGATGCGGCCGAGGGTGTCCTCGGCCTCGGTCGTCAGGACCGTGCAGCTCCACCGGAAGCGCTCGGGGTCGTCCTCGTCACGGGTGGGGTCCTTCCAGATCTCGTAGAGCCCGGCCATCGCCAGGATGCCGCCGTCCCTGGGACGGATGAAGAACGGTTGCTTGCGCGGCTTCCCCGCCTTGGTCTTCTCCTCGGTGGGGTACCACTCGAAGTAGCCGTCGGCGGGCAGCAGGCACCGGCGCGAGGCGAACGCCCGGCGGTACGCCGGCTTCGTCGCGACCGTCTCCATGCGCGCGTTGATCATCCGGTTGCCGATGGCCGGGTCCTTGGCCCAGGAGGGGACCAGTCCCCACCGCAGGACCCGCAGCTGGCGTTCGGGGGGCTCGTGGCCTTCCGAGCCGTCGGCCGGCCGCGGCGGTCGCTCGACGACGGCGTACACCTCCTTGGTGGGGGCGACGTTGTAGTCGGGTTCGAGCGGGGCCGGGGTCCGGTCGACGACGACCTCGAACTCCTCGATGAGGTCGGCTGGGCGCCTGCTCGAGGCGTAGCGGCCGCACATGCGGCCACCCTACGACGTCCGGGCGGCTGGGCAGGGTCAGAGACGCGCCAGCTCGGAGAGCGTCGCCGCAGCGGCCTCCCCCGTCGTCGGCAGACCCTCGATCCACACCCGGGCGGGTGCCGGCTCGGTACCGGTGAGCAGCCGCCGCAGCAGCGCCACCCGACGGCCGAGCCGCTCGTCACGCGGCGCCAGCACCGTCAGGCGGTGGGTCGCCAGGCGACAGATCGTCTCCTGCCCGGCGAACGCGGTGCGGATCGCCTCCGCGGCGCGAGCCACCTGCAGGTCCTCGGTGAGCACGAGGGCGCCGATCGCCTCACCGGCGGCAGGGGGACCCACGTCGAGGACAACCAGGGCGTGGGACTCGGCGACGGGGCCGGCGGCGGCCTCGGCCCGGTAGAGCTCGGCGAGCCGGCTCTGCAGGTGCGCCATCGTGGCCAGCCCGGTGACCGGGTCCTCGCAGGAGAGCCGGTGCAGATAACCCAGGATCGACTCGCCCCACGCCACGGACACCGCCCGGGTGTCGTCGAAGGTCGGCGCGGTGCCGACGACGGTCCGGAACGTGGTGTCGAGCCCCGAGAGTGCCTCGTCCAGCGAGATCCCCTCGGCAGCCAGGCGGTGGCCGAGAACAGCGTATGCCTCGGCCAGCGCACCCGATCCCGAAGCAAGGGCCTCCCCCACCGCCTCGAACTCCGGCGGCAGTGCCGCCAGCTGAGTCTGGGTCAGTTCCGCTGCCCTTGCCTCGGGTCGGGTGGAAGAAGCCGCTGCTGCGCGTGGTGCGAAGATCCCCATTGCGGCTCCTCCTCCCCGTCGTACACCCATGTGACGACGGCCCCCGGCGCTCATGACGCGGAAGTGCTGAATCTTTTTTCCGTGATCTTTCATCGGCTGGCTCGTTGCACCGGGTGTGGACGTCGTCCTGCATCGGGCCGAGGTCGCGGATGCCGAGCTGATCTCGGCGGTCCGCGGCGGCGACACCGACGCCTATGGCGACCTCTACGACCGGCACGCGACCGCGGCGCGCCGCCTCGCCCGCCAGCTGGTTCCGCCCGCGGACGCCGAGGACCTGGTGTCGGAGGCCTTCGCCAAGGTGCTCTCGCTGCTGCAGCGCGGCTCGGGGCCCGACGTCGCGTTTCGTGCCTACCTCCTGACCGCCGTCCGGCGCCTCCACGTCGACCGGATCCGGGCGAACGCGCGCGTGCACCCCACCGACGACCTGGAGCCCTTCGACCCGGGCATCCCGTTCCGCGACACCGCCGTCGAGGGGTTCGAGAACGCGGCGGCGGCGAAGGCGTTCGCGTCGCTCCCCGAGCGCTGGCAGGCCGTGCTGTGGCACACGGAGGTGGAGGGACAGCGGCCGGCCGAGGTCGCGGTGCTGCTGGGCATGAGCCCCAACTCGGTCTCGGCACTGGCCTACCGGGCCCGGGAGGGGCTGCGGCAGGCTTTCTTGACCATGCACCTGCAGGATCTCGAGGACGACGCCTGTGCGTGGACCCACCAGAACCTCGGTGCCTACGTCCGCAACGGCATCTCCCGCCGGGACGCGGCCAAGGTCGAGCAGCACCTGACCGAGTGCCGACGCTGCACCGCCCTCTACCTGGAGCTGACCGAGGTCAACTCCAACCTTTCCGGCCTGCTCGCCCCCCTCCTGCTCGGTGGCGCGGCCGCGGCGTACGTCGGCTCAGCCACCGGTGCCGCGGCGCTGAAGGGGGGACTCCTGGTCCTGCTGGACCGGGCCAGGGACCTCGTCGCGGCCAACGCACCCGCATCGGCGGCAGCGGGCGTGGCCGCCGCGGTGGTCGTGGCCGGTGGGGTGTTCGTGATCAACGACGACCCATCGGAGCCCGCCTCGGGCCCGCCGGTCGCAGCCGACCGGGAAGACACCGGTTCGCGGGACCCCGGCCCCGCGAGCGGCGGACCCGGCCGCAACACCGGCCCGGAGCGGCGCGCACGCGGCACGGACGACAGCCCGGCCCTGGGCGGAGGGTCCCCGTCGGGCGCCGTACGGACCGCTGTCGCGCCTGCGGCCGACCCCGGAACCAGTCCCGGAACCGACTCCGGCACCGACCCCGGGCAGCCGGGTGGTCCCGGGGCCCAGCCGGTACCCGACGACTCGCCGCCGGACGATGCGCCCCCGGCGGAGCAGCCTCCGGCGGAGCCCCCTCCCGCGTCCGACCTGTCGGTGAGGGCGAGCGCCAGCTCCCAGACCGGCGTCGCGCACCGGGTGGTCGTGGTGGTCTCCGGGCTGTCCCCGGGAGGCAGCGCGACGCTCTCGGTGGCCGGTCGCGGCGTCACCGTCGTCCTGACCGACGACGGGCGGTGCGACTCCCCGCACGCGCGGTCCTGCACGTTGACCAGCAGTCCGGCCACCGTGCAGTTCACCGCCGTGGCCCCGCCCGGGACCGACGCCGCCCTGGTGTTCACGGTGTCCCCCGGCGGAGGTGCGACCGACGTGGACCGGTCCAACAATCGAGCGGTCGTGCCGCTCGGCGCCTGAGCCCTCCACCCGGCGCGACGAGAATCGTGTAGGAATGGGGCATGACCGTCAGCAGAATGATCGCCCGCCCACTGCTCGCGTCGATGTTCGTGGTCGGCGGCGTCAACGCGCTCCGCAACGCGTCCGACTACGCCATCAAGGCGAAGGAGGTCACCGACCGGCTGGTCCCGCTCGTCAAGCGCACCCTGCCGCAGGCCCCCATCCCCGAGGACCCGGCCACCCTGGTCCGCATCAACGCCGCGGTCCAGATCGGCGCCGGTGCGGCGCTGGCCACCGGGCATGTGCCGCGGCTGGCCTCGACTGCGCTGGCCGCCTCGCTGATCCCGACGACCGTGGCCGGGCACCAGTTCTGGAACGAGTCCGACCCGGCCCTGAAGGCCAACCACCGGGTGCACTTCTTCAAGAACCTCTCGATGCTGGGCGGGCTCCTGCTCGCCGCGGTCGACACCGAGGGCCGTCCCGGGGTCGCCTGGCGCACCCGCCGTGCGGCTCGCGACGTACGCCGCGAGGCGCGTCACCTGAGGGCCAGCGCCCGCCGCGAGGCCAAGCTGGCGGCGGCCCAGCTGCGCTGATGCCGGCGGATGGCCTTCCCGGGTGACCACCCGGCTCGCCGACCCGTGGCCGGCTCCGCTGGCCACCGGCCCGGTGGACGTGCAGGTGTCGCTGCCCGGCAGCAAGTCGGTCACCAACCGCGCCCTGATCCTGGCGGCGATCGCCGACGGGCCGTCCGTGGTCCGGGGGGCGCTTCGCTCACGCGACACCACCTTGATGGCGGACGCGCTGACGGCGCTCGGTTCGGCCGTGGACACCTCGGGTGACGACTGGACGGTGACTCCGGGCGAGTTCCGCTCCGACGCCCACGTCGAGTGCGGTCTCGCCGGCACCGTGCTGCGGTTCGTGCCGCCGGTCGCCGGGCTGTCCACGGGAGCCGCCTCCTTCGACGGCGACGCCCACCTCCGCAACCGCCCGGTCGGCGAGGTGCTGACCGCCCTGCGTGGCCTCGGGGTGGTGATCGACGACGGCGGCCGGGGTGCGCTGCCGTTCACGGTCCGCGGCACCGGCACCGTCGTCGGCGGGTCGGTGGTGATCGACGCCTCCGCCTCGTCGCAGTTCGTCTCCGGGCTGCTGCTGGCCGGTGCCCGCTACAACCAGGGGGTCGACGTACGCCACCACGGCAAGCCGGTGCCGTCGCTCCCCCACATCGCGATGACCGTCGCCATGCTCCGCGAGCACGGCGTCGAAGTCGACGACTCCGACGCCAACCGGTGGACGGTGGCGCCGGGCCCGGTCGCAGCGGTGGACCACGTGGTCGAGCCGGATCTGTCCAACGCGGGCCCCTTCCTCGCCCTGGCTGCCGTCTCCGGCGGCAGCGTGGTCGTGCGCGACTGGCCGCGGGAGACCACCCAGGCGGGCGATGCGCTGCGGGAGATCCTGGGCCTGATGGGCTGCGAGGTCGAGCCGGTCGCCGAGGGCCTGCGGGTCCGCGGGTCCGGCACCATCCGTGGCGTCGACCTCGACCTGCATGACGTCGGCGAGCTGACGCCGGTGGTCGCGGCACTGTGCGCCCTGGCCGACTCGCCGTCGCACCTGCGCGGGGTCGAGCACATCCGCGGCCACGAGACCGACCGGCTGGCGGCGCTGGCCGCCGAGCTCGGCGGGTTGGGGGCAGACGTCACCGAGCGGCCGGACGGTCTGTCGTTCCGGCCGGCTCCCCTGCACGCCGGTGTCTTCCGCACCTATGCCGACCACCGGATGGCGCACGCGGGCGTCGTCGTCGGCGCGGCCGTGCCGGGGATCCTGGTCGAGGACATCGGGACGACGTCGAAGACCTTCCCCGACTTCGCCGGCTTCTGGACCGGCCTGCTGGGGGCGCCGTGACGACCGGGCGGTGGACCGACCACGACCAGGAGCACTACGAGCGTCCGCGCCGTCACACCCGGCCCCGCACCAAGGAGCGCCCCACCTACGACGACGCCGTCGACGGGACCGTCGTCACCGTCGACCGGGGCCGCTTCACCCTCGTGGTCGGCGATGTGCCGGTGACGGCGATGAAAGCGCGTCCGCTCGGCCGCAAGGGGGTCGTGGTCGGCGACCGGGTGCGCGTCGTCGGTGACACCTCGGGCGCCGAGGGCTCGCTGGCCCGGATCGTGGAGGTCACCGAGCGCACCACCGTGCTGCGGCGGACCGCCGACGACGACGACCCGGTCGAGCGGGTGATCGTCGCCAACGCCTCCCAGCTGGTCGTGGTCACCGCCCTGGCCGACCCCGAGCCCCGGACGGGCCTGATCGACCGCGCCCTGGTGGCGGCGTACGACGCGGGCATGGACCCGCTGCTGTGCCTGACCAAGGCCGACCTGGCCGACCCCGAGACCCTGCTCTCCACCTACCGGTCCCTGGGGGTCCCGTGGGTGGTGACCCAGCGCGGATCCGACCTGACCGGGCTGCGGGACCGGCTGCGCGGCAGGACCAGCGTGCTGGTGGGTCACAGCGGGGTCGGGAAGTCCACCCTGGTCAACGCCCTGGTGCCCGACGCCGATCGCGAGATCGGGCACGTCAACGTGGTGACCGGCCGGGGCCGGCACACCTCGACGTCGGTCTTCATGCTGCGGCTCCCCGGCGGCGACGGCTGGATCGTCGACACCCCCGGGATCCGGTCCTTCGGCCTGGCCCACGTCGAGCCCGGTCAGCTGATCGGCGCCTTCCCCGACCTCGACGCGCTGACCGGGGAGTGCTCGCGAGGGTGCCTCCACGGCTCCGGCGAGCCGGAGTGCGGGCTGGACGCAGCGGTGGCAGCCGGCGGAGCGGACCCGGACCGGGTCGAGTCGTTCCGCCGGCTGCTCGCTGCCCGAAGCGAGACCGCCTGGTGACCTCGCCGGCCTAACGAAGCTGCAACGTGGCGACCTTGTCGGCGAACATCATCGTGTACCAGGGGTCGCCGTTCGGCGCGACGACGATCCCGAACGGCTCGCTGCCCTTGATCGTCTTGGCCTCCGTGATCGTGCCGGTGTTGTCGATCCTGGCGATGTTGCCCTTCGTTGTCTGGCTGAACCAGACCGAGCCGTCAGGCGAGGCGGCGATGCCCTGTGGTCCGGGGTTGCTGGGTGTGAGGAACGTGGACACCACACCGGTGGCGGGATCGAGGCGTCCGACGCCTTGCGGGGTGAACCTGGAGGTGAACCAGATCTGCCCGTCGGTGGCGATGGCGATGTCCCACGGGCTGAGGCCGTCGGGGACGTCGAAGGACGTGACTTGCCCCGATCCCGGGTCAAGGTGGTTGACACTGTGGTCGTTCGGGGCTGTGAACCACGGATCGCCTGCGCTGTCGACGACGACATCAGCCGGTCCTTGATCGAACAGGACCGGAAACTCCGTGAACTGATCAGCAGCAATGTCGTAACGCCACAGGCTTGTGCCAGTGCTGTTCGCCTTCGTGAACCAGACTTCACCGCCACTGACATCCATGTCGCCGCCCACGGCTCCACTGTCGGGGATGTCGATCGATG
>NZ_DASSXS010000291.1:0-6773 GCF_035703625.1 Nocardioides sp.
GCCCGTCGACATCGTCGCGCCCACGTCGGAGAAGCGGTGGGACCTCACGGTCGTCGTACCCGTCGAGGACATGACCGCGCCCGAGGAGTACGCCGACGACGGCGATCCGACCCGCAGCCAGTCGATCTGGCCCCACGTCGAGGAGCACGTCGCCGACCTGATCGGCCAGCACCGCTCCACGATCGTCTTCGCCAACTCCCGCCGGCTCGCGGAGCGGCTCACGGCTCGGCTCAACGAGATCGCCAGTGAGCGGCTCGAGACCGAGCACGACCCGCCGGCGCAGATCATGGCGCAGTCGGGCGCCTCCCACGGCGCGAGTCCGGTGATCGCGAAGGCCCACCACGGGTCGGTGTCGAAGGAGCAGCGCGCGCTCATCGAGGACGACCTCAAGCGCGGCCGGCTCCCCTGCGTCGTGGCCACCAGCAGCCTCGAGCTCGGCATCGACATGGGCGCGGTCGACCTGGTGATCCAGATCGAGTCCCCCCCGAGCGTGGCGAGCGCCCTGCAGCGGGTGGGCCGGGCCGGCCACCAGGTCGGCGAGACCAGCCGGGGCGTCCTGTTCCCCAAGCACCGCGGCGACCTCGCCCAGACCGCGGTGGCCGTCGAGCGGATGGAGCGCGGCGCGATCGAGTCGCTGCGGGTGCCGGCGAACCCCCTCGACGTGCTCGCCCAGCAGGTGGTCGCGTCCACCGCCCTCGACGCGTGGGACGTCGACGAGCTGTTCGCGCTGGTGCGGCGGTCGGCACCCTTCACCGGCCTCCCGCGGTCGGCCTACGACGCCACCCTCGACCTGCTCAGCGGCCGGTACCCGTCCGACGAGTTCGCCGAGCTCCGACCGCGGATCGTGTGGGATCGCGTCGGCGGCACCCTCACCGGACGCCCCGGCGCTCAGCGGCTCGCCGTCACCAGCGGCGGCACCATCCCCGACCGGGGGCTCTTCGGGGTCTTCCTGGTGGGCGGTGAGGGGCCGGGCCGCCGGGTGGGCGAGCTCGACGAGGAGATGGTCTACGAGTCCCGCGTCGGCGACGTGTTCGCGCTGGGCGCCACCTCGTGGCGGATCGAGGACATCACCCACGACCGGGTCCTGGTCTCCCCCGCTCCGGGAGTGCCCGGCCGGCTGCCGTTCTGGAAGGGAGACGCCCTGGGCCGCCCGGCCGAGCTCGGCGCGGCGATCGGCGAGTTCAGCCGCGAGCTCGCCTCGCTTCCGCAGGAGCAGGCGACACAGCGCGCCCGGGCCAACGGCCTCGACGAGTACGCCGCCGCCAACCTGGTCGGCTACCTCACCGAACAGGTCGAGGCCACGACCGTGCTGCCGAGCGACCGGACCCTCCTGGTCGAGCGGTTCCGCGACGAGCTCGGCGACTGGCGACTGGTCCTCCACTCGCCCTACGGCACCCCGGTCCACGCGCCGCTGGCGCTCGCGATCAACGCCCGCCTGCGGGAGCGCCACGGCGTCGACGGCCAGGCCATCGCCTCCGACGACGGCATCGTGATCCGGATCCCCGAGACCGACGCCGAGCCACCCACCGGCGAGCTCATCGTCTTCGAGCCCGACGAGATCGACGACCTGGTCACCACCGAGGTCGGCGGGTCGGCGCTGTTCGCCTCGCGGTTCCGCGAGTGCGCGGCGCGGGCTCTGCTGCTGCCCCGACGCGACCCGGGTCGCCGCTCGCCGCTGTGGCAGCAGCGCCAGCGCTCCGCCCAGCTGCTGGAGGTGGCGGCCAAGTACCCCTCGTTCCCGATCGTCCTCGAGGCCGTGCGCGAGTGCCTCCAGGACGTCTACGACCTGCCCAGCCTGGTCGACCTGATGCGGCGCGTGCAGCGTCGCGAGATCGAGGTCGTCGACGTGGCGACCCAGCAGCCGTCGCCCTTCGCGCGCAGCCTGCTGTTCGGCTACGTCGCCCAGTTCGTCTACGAGGGCGACTCCCCCATCGCCGAGCGCCGGGCCGCCGCCCTCTCCCTCGACCAGGGCCTGCTGGCCGAGCTGCTGGGACGGGCCGAGCTGCGCGAGCTGCTCGACCCCGACGTCCTCGCCGAGGTCGAGGCCGAGCTCCAGCGCCTGGCCCCCGACCGCCTCGCCCGCGACGCGGAAGGCGTCGCCGACCTGCTGCGGCTGCTCGGCCCCCTGTCGGCCGCCGAGGTCGCCGCCCGGACGGTCGACGGCCTCGACGTCGAGGAGGTGCTCGCGTCGCTGGCCGCCGCCCGGCGGGTGGTCGAGGTCCGGATGGCCGGCGAGGAGCGGTGGACCGCGATCGAGGACGTCGGCCGGCTGCGCGACGGCCTCGGCGTCCCGGTCCCGCCCGGCACCCCCGACGCGTTCGCAGAGCCCGTCGACGACCCCGTCGGCGACCTCGTGGCCCGTTTCGCCCGCACCCACGGGCCGTTCACCACCGACCAGGTGGCCGCGCGGCTCGGTCTCGGGGCGGCCGTCGTCCGTCACACGCTGGAGCGGCTGAGCGCCCAGGGCCGGATCCTCGACGGGGAGTTCCGGCCCGCCGGCGCCGGCCAGGAGTGGTGTGACGCCGAGGCCCTGCGCCGCCTGCGCCGACGCTCCCTGGCCAAGCTGCGCCAGGAGGTCGAGCCGGTCGAGCCCGAGGCGCTGGGGAGGTTCCTCGGCGCCTGGCAGCGGGTCGCGCCCGGCTCCAAGGGGCTGCGAGGTGTCGACGGCGTGCTCACCGCCATCGACCAGCTCGCCGGGTGCGCCCTGCCCGCCTCGGCCCTCGAGTCGCTGGTCCTGCCCTCACGGGTGCGCGACTACGAGCCGTCGTACCTCGACGAGCTGACCAGCTCCGGCGAGGTCGTCTGGGCCGGCCACGGCGCGCTGCCCGGGTCCGACGGCTGGGTCTCGCTCCACCTCGCCGACCAGGCGCCACTCACGCTGCCCCCACCCCAGCCGTTCGAGCACTCCGAGCTGCACGACGCCGTCCTCGAGGCCCTCTCACCCGGAGGCGCGTGGTTCTTCCGGCAGCTCGCCGACGCCGTCGGCTCCACCGACGACCGTGCCCTCTCGGCCGCGCTGTGGGAGCTGGTGTGGGCCGGACGGGTCGGCAACGACACCCTCGCCCCGCTCCGGGCCCTCACCCGCTCCGGAACCCCCTCCCACCGGAGCCGCCGACCTCCGCCCCGCACCCGCACCAGCCCCGGCTCGCGGCCCCGGATGCCCACCCGCACCGGACCACCGGAGACGGCCGGGCGCTGGGCGCTGCTCCCGCAGCTCGACACCGACCCCACCCGCCGGGCCCACGCCGCCGCCGAAGCGCTGCTCGACCGCCACGGCGTGGTGACCCGCGGGGCCGTCGTCGGCGAGCGCACCCCCGGGGGCTTCGCCGCCACCTACCGGGTGCTCTCGGCCTTCGAGGAGTCCGGCCGGTGCCGCCGCGGCTACTTCGTCGACGGGCTGGGGGCGGCCCAGTTCGGCACGGCCGGCGCGATCGACCGCCTGCGCACCTTCGCCGAGGCCGCCCCGGCCGACGGCGGGTCCAAGCCGGCCGCCGTCGCGCTGGCCGCCACCGACCCCGCCAACCCCTACGGCGCCGCACTGCCGTGGCCCTCCGACGAGGACGATCGCGGCGCCCACCGGCCCGGGCGCAAGGCCGGCGCCCTCGTGGTCCTCGTCGACGGCCGCCTCACCCTCTACGTCGAGCGCGGCGGGCGCACGCTGCTCACCTGGTCCGACGACCCCGAGCGACTCCGCCCGGCCGTCGAGACCCTGTCCACGGCCGTACGACGCGGCTCACTCGGCCGGCTGACCGTCGAGCGGGCCGACGGGGCCCAGCTGCTCGGGTCCGGGTCCACCCCGTTGCGCGAGGCCCTCCAGGACGCCGGCTTCGTCGCCACTCCGAAGGGGTTGCGGCTCCGTGCCTGAGGGAGACACCGTCTGGCGCGCCGCCCGCTCACTCGACCGGGCGCTCGCGGGGCAGATCCTCACCTCCACCGATTTCCGCGTGCCCCAGCTCGCCACGGTGGACCTCTCCGGCGGCAAGGTGCTGCGGACGCTGTCGCGCGGCAAGCACCTCCTGACCCGGATCGAGTCCCGCGAGGCGTGGACGCTGCACACCCACCTCAAGATGGAGGGGTCCTGGCACATCTACCAGCACGGACAGCGGTGGCGCCGGCCCGAGCACCAGGCCCGGGTGGTGCTGAGCAGCGAGTCGCGGCAGGCGGTCGGGTTCGCGCTCGGCATCGTCGAGCTCCTCCCCCGCCACCGCGAGGGAGACGTGGTCGGCCACCTCGGTCCCGACCTGCTGGGGCCCGACTGGGACGAGCAGGAGGCGCTGAGGCGCCTCACCGCCGATCCCGACCGTCCCGTCCACGAAGCCCTCCTCGACCAGACCTGTCTGGCCGGAATCGGCAACATGTACGCCGCCGAGCTCTGCTTCACCAGCGGGGTGCACCCGCTCGTCCCGATCGGCGAGGTGGCCGACCTGACCCGGCTGGTCCGGCGCGCCCACCAGATGCTCGATCACAACAAGGACCGTTCGGAGCAGACCACGACGGGCGACCTGCGCCGGGGCCGACGCCACTGGGTCTACCGGAGGGACCGGCAGCCCTGCCTCCGCTGCCAGACCAGCATCGAGGTGGCGCAGAACAGCGACGGCCGGGCGACGTACTGGTGTCCGTCGTGCCAGCCGGCGCCCTGAACTCGAGTCAGGCCGCGGAGGCGACCACGTCGCCGGAGTCGCTGCGCGTCACGACCGGGATCGGGGTGGCGGCGACCGCCGCCTCCTCCAGCGCGACCGCGTCGGAGACGTTGCGCAGCACGTCGGACAGCGGCATGTCGAGCGCGTGGCACAGCGACGACAACAGCTCGGACGAGGCTTCCTTCTGACCGCGCTCGATCTCGGAGATGTAACCGAGGCTGACCCGCGCCTCCTTCGACACCTCGCGCAGGGTCAGGCCACGCTGCATCCGCCGGTCGCGGAGCACCTCGCCGAGCAGGCGACGAAACAGCACCATGCCTGAGTCCTTCCGTGGGTCCGGGGTCAACGCTACCCGAGACCGGTTTCTTCCACGTCGAGGATCGCGGCGACCGCCGACAACGCCTCCCGGGTGGCCTGCTCCTGGACGGTCGCGCGGTCGCCACTCAGCTCGAGCGCGACGGCGGTGGGCGAGCCGGGACCGGCCACGCCGACGTACACCGTCCCGGGCCTGACCCCGTCCTGCTCGCCGGGGCCGGCGACCCCGGTCGTGCTGACGGCGTAGGTCGCCCCGGTGAGGTCGCGCACGCCGCTCGCCATCGCGCTGGCGCAGGCGGAGGAGACCACGCCGTGCCCGGCGATCACCGACGCAGGGACCCCGAGCACCGACTCCTTGACCTCGGTGGCGTAGGCGACCACCCCGCCGAGGAAGCAGGCGGAGGAACCCGGAACCGCCGTCAACGCGGCCGCCACCCGTCCGCCGGTCACGGACTCCGCGGTCGCCAGCGTCGCTCCCCGCTGCCCGAGGAGCTCGAGCACGCGGGCCGCCGAGGTCATGGCGGCGATGGTAGTGCCCCACCACGCCCACGGGCCGATAGCCTCGCGGCCATGGCGCTGCCGATCGAGGACTACGCGGTGATCGGCGACCGCAGCACCGCCGCCCTCGTCGGCACCACTGGCTCGGTGGACTGGCTCTGCCTCCCGCGGTTCGACTCCCCCGCGTGCTTCGCGGCCCTGCTCGGCACCGCGGACCACGGCCGGTGGCAGATCTGCCCGGTCGGCGAGTACGACGCCACCCGCCGCTACCTCGACGACTCCACGGTCCTCGAGACGACGTTCACGACCCCCACGGGCGTGATCCGGCTGGTGGACCTGATGCCCACCGGTGACGCCCGGGCCGACCTCGTGCGGGTGGTGACCGGGGTGCGCGGCACGGTGCGGGTGAGACACGAGTGGGCGGTCCGCATGGACTACGGCGAGATCCGGCCCTGGGTGCGACGGCGCAGGATCGACGGCGAGGAGGTGATCACCGCGGTCGCCGGGCCGGACCAGCTCCTGCTGCGTGGCCCCCGGCTCCCGAAGGCCTCCGATCACCGGCACACCGACGAGTTCGACGTCCGCGAGGGCGACGCGCTGACCTTCGCGACCACCTGGCTCCCGTCGTACGCCCCGGACCCCGAGCTCGTCGACGCCGGATCCCGGATCGAGTCGACCCTCGACGAGGACGCCTCATGGCTCGCCGCCTGCCGGGTCACCACACCCCACGCCGACGTCGTACGACGCTCGCTGCTGACGCTGCGCCTGCTGACCCACGAGGAGACCGGTGGGATCGTGGCTGCACCCACCACGTCCCTGCCCGAGGACTTCGGCGGTGAGCGCAACTGGGACTACCGCTACTGCTGGCTGCGGGACGCCGCACTCACCCTGGACGCCGTCATCCAGGCGGGCTACACCGGGGAGGCCACGGTGTGGCGCAACTGGCTGCTGCGGGCGGCGGCCGGCGACCCGGAGGACCTCCAGATCATGTACGCCGTCGACGGCGCCCGCCGGCTCCCCGAGCGCGAGCTCGAGCACCTCCCGGGGTACGCCGGCAGCCGCCCGGTGCGGATCGGGAACGGCGCGGTCACCCAGCGCCAGACCGACGTGCTCGGCGAGGTGATGTACGCGCTCGACCGGGCGCGCGACGCCGGAGTCGAGGCCGACGACAACGCCTGGGAGCTCCAGATCGTGCTGCTGGAGGGGCTGGCCCGGACCTGGCAGGAGCCGGACCACGGGCTCTGGGAGATCCGCGGCGAGCCGCAGCGGTTCACCCACTCGGCGGTGATGTCCTGGGTCGCCTTCGACCGCGCTGTGCGC
>NZ_DASSXS010000076.1:0-13121 GCF_035703625.1 Nocardioides sp.
TGAGGAACGTGACCGGGATCATGGTCTCCCAACTGGACCAGACAATCGCGAGACCCGTTTCGCGTCAATACTGGCCCGGTGTCCGTCCTCGACCAGCTCGTCGTGCTCGCCACGGGCCTGGGCGCCGGGATCCTGACCACCACGGTCGGGGTGGCCTCCCTGCTCAGCTTCCCGGTCCTGGTCGCGGTCGGCATCCCTCCGGTGGTGGCCAACGCGTCCAACACGGTCGGCCTGGCGCCCGGCGCGGTCAGCGGCTCGTGGGGCTACCGCCACCAGCTGCGGGAGCATCCAGGAGTCACTGGTGCCGTGCTCGTGACCTGCGCCGTCGGCGCGATCGCCGGCGCGTGGTTGCTCCTGTCGCTGCCGCCCGGGGTGTTCGAGGCCGTCGTGCCCTGGCTGATTCTCTTCACCTGCGTGCTGGTGGGGCTGCAGCCGAGGATCTCCGCGTTCCTCCGCGCGCGGCACGGCGACGACGTACCTCCCGACCGCACGCGGATGTCGCCGGTCACGACCGCCTTCGCCACCGCGACCGGGGTGTACGGCGGCTACTTCGGGGCCGGCTCCGGGGTGATGATGATGGCCGTGCTGGGCCTGGGTCTGGACCTGGAGTTCCGCGTCGTCAACGCCCTCAAGACCCTGGCCGTGATGGCCGCCAACGTGGTGGCCGGAGCGATCTTCGTCGTCGTCGCGGAGCTGGACTGGAGGGCGATCGCCCTGCTGGCCGGCGGCTCCATCGTCGGCGGGTACGTCGGGTCCCGGATCGGGCAGCGGCTTCCCGCCCCGGCGCTGCGGGCCGGCATCGTCGTGGCCGGCGTCGTGGCAGCGGTCGCCATGCTCACCTAGGCGCCCTTCGGCTGACGCCGAACCCCGCTGAGGAGCGGCCCCGGCGTCGAGGTTGGGCCCAGAAATGGCCCCTACGGGCCCTTCCATCTGGTCTGGACCGGAGTGATCATGACCCGGAGCCGCCGTCTGGCGGAACCACTCGGGGGAGGGAACCCATGATTGCTCCACACCTTCACATCGACCCGGACGACTTCAGCACCAACCCGTCCGGCGGACCCAGCTTCGACGAGGTGGTGGCCCGCCGGGCCTCGCGCCGCTCGGTCCTGGCCGGCGGGATGGCCGGGGCCGCCGCCTTCCTGACCACCAACGCATTCGCTCGGCCCGCGGCGGCGGGATCCGCCTCAGGCGCGGACGCTGCCCGGCTCCTCGGCTTCGAGCCCATTCCGCTCGGCTTCGCCGACGAGGTCGTCGTCCCCAGGGGTTACACCGCCCGGGCGTTCATCCCGTGGGGGACGCCGGTCACGGGGTCCTACCCCGCGTTCGTGCCGGGGGGCAACACCGCCGCCGAGCAGGAGCAGCAGGCGGGCATGCACCACGACGGCATGCATTTCTTCCCGGCCGGGCGCGGCCCGCGCGGCAGCCGGCGAGGGGTCCTCGCGGTCAACCACGAGTTCACCGAGGAGAACTATCTGCAGACCGGCACCACCACGGTGCCGCCGAAGGAGTCATGGACGCTCGAGATGGTCCGCAAGTCCCAGGCAGCGCACGGCGTGTCCGTCGTCGAGATCGTCGAGGAGTCCCACGGACACTGGTCGGTGGTCCGCTCCGGCCTCAACCGCCGGATCACCGCCAACACGACTATGGCTTTCAGCGGCCCGGCCGCCGGCCATCGACTCCTCCGCACGTCGGCTGACCCCCTCGGCCGGACCCCGCTGGGCACCTTCAACAACTGCTCCCACGGGGTCACCCCCTGGAACACCTACCTGACCTGCGAGGAGAACTTCAACAACTACTTCCGGGTGGACCCGGGCACCTACACCGCCGAGCAGCAGGCACTCACCAGCCGGTACGGCGTCGGTGGGGACCGCAACAACTGGGCCACCCAGGACCGACGGTTCGTCGTCACGCCCGGGGAGCCCAACGAGCCCAACCGGTGCGGCTGGGTGGTCGAGATCGACCCGTTCGACCCCGGCTCCACTCCGGTCAAGCGCACCGCGCTGGGCCGGGTCAAGCACGAGAGCGCCTACGTCAAGGTCACCGAGGACGACCTCGTCGTCGTCTACACCGGTGACGACCAAGTCAACGAGCACGTCTACAAGTACGTCAGCAACGAGAGCTGGCATGCCGCCCGCGCCAGGGGCCGGAGCCCGCTCGATGACGGTGTGCTCTACGTGGCGCGGTTCAACGACGACGGGACCGGAGACTGGCTGCCACTGGTCCACGGCAGGCCCGGCCTGACGGCCGACAACGGCTTCGCCGACCAGGGCGACGTACTCGTCAAGACCCGGCTGGCGGCCAGCGCCGTCGGCGCGACCCGGATGGACCGGCCGGAGTGGGTGGCCTGCGACCCACGCACCGGAGCCGTGTACCTCACCCTGACCAACAACGTCAGCCAAGCCAAGGTGCTGAGCGCGGCGAACCCGCGCAAGCCGAACACCTGGGGCCACATCATCCGGTGGCACGAGGCCGACGGCGACCACACCTCGACGACGTTCGAGTGGGACCTGTTCCTGCTGGCAGGTCAGGGCCGGGGCAGCGGTGACGGATCCACGATCGCCGCCGAGGACGCGTTCGGGTCCCCCGACGGGATCTGGTCCGACGACGACGGGCGGGTCTGGATCCAGACCGACGGATCGCAGCCGCTCGGGGCCAACGACCAGATGCTGGCGGCGAACCCCTACGTGACCGACGCGGAGGGAGCGCCGGAGCTTCGACGGTTCCTCACCGGCCCGGTGGGCTGTGAGGTGACCGGTGTCGTGACCACTCCCGACCAGCGCACGATGTTCGTCAACATCCAGCACCCCGGAGAGGCCGGAGCGCCCAGCCAGTGGCCGCACGAGGACGGCATCACGACCCCGCGGGCCGCGACCCTCGTCATCACCAAGGACGACGGCGGGGTGATCGGGACCTGACCGGCGGGGAGGGTTGGCTGGACCTGGCGGAGGCGCTCCCTCGGGCCGCTGCCGAGTCCGGGCTGCTGCGGTGGAAGCGGCTCATCAGCGCGTCGCTCAGGCGGGGCGCCACGATGTTCAGGAGCTCGCCGGCCCGCCCGACCCGGGTGTCCACCGTCAGCGGGCGGTCCTCGAGCGCCCGTACCACGCGCTCCGCGGCCTGCCCGGGCGTCAGCCCACGCCGGTCCTCGTAGTTGTCGGTGGGCACCACCATCGCGGTGTGCACCAACGCGAAGCGCATGTTGGTGAAGGTGACGTTGTCGGCGTAGGTCTCCCGGCCCGCGATCCGCGACCACGTGTCCAGCGCCGTCTTGGAGGCCAGGTAGGCAGCGAACTTCGGCGCCTTCAGCTGCACACCCCAGGACAGGATGTTGACGACGTGGCCGAAGCCCTGGCGCCGCATCGCGGGCAGCAGCCCCAGCGTGAGCCGCACCGGCCCGAAGTAGTTGACCGCCATCGTCCGCTCGAAGTCGTGGAACCGGTCGTAGGACAGCTCCAGCGACCGCCGGATCGAGCGCCCGGCGTTGTTGACGAGGTAGTCGACGGCGCCGTGCTCGTCGAGCACCTGCTCGACCAGGGCGTCCACGGCGTCGCCGTCGGTCAGGTCGCAGGGGTACGTCGCCGCCCGCCCTCCCGCCGTCTCGATCTCCGCCTGCACCCGCGCGAGCTCGTCGCCCCGCCGCGCGACCAGCAGCACGGTCGCCCCGCGGGCAGCGGCAGCGTGTGCCGTCGCCTCGCCGATCCCCGAGGAGGCGCCGGAGACCAGGACGACCCGGTCGGCCAGCGGGCTTGCGTCGTCGTGGCGCAGGCGCCGGACCAGCCGGCGGGCGCGGGCCCGGGGCGTCTGCAGGAGCAGGCCGGTCACGAGCCCACCGGGGTCGGGAGCGGTGTCCAGGTCGGGAACGGTCGTGCCTCCTCGATCTGGGCTGACAGGCTGAGCAGCGTGACCTCGTCGTCGGTGCGGCCGACCAGCTGGACGGCCGTGGGGAGCCCGTCGGGTGCGATGCCGCACGGGACCGAGGCGGCCGGGTTGCCGGCCACGTTCCACAGCGCCGCGTAGGCGATCGCGGGCATCGCGGCGAGCGAGGACGACACCGTGCCGCGGCCGCCGAGGATGCCGACCGGCGGCGGGCGGTGGGCGATGGCCGGGGTGAGCAGGACGTCGACGTCGTCGAAGACGCGGTTGGCCTTCACCGACACCTGCTCGGTGCGGTCCAGCGCCCACTGGCGGACCCGCGGGGTCACCCAGGAGCCCAGCCGGCAGGTCTCCCGCGTCCGACGCTCCAGCCGCTCGTAGTGCTCGACCAGGTCGGCCTCGCCGCGGATGCCGGCGAAGAACTGCGGCACGAAGGCGGAGGTCGGATCGGGGTAGCGCGGGTCGACCTCGCGGACGTCGTGTCCCAGGTCGGACAGCAGCCGGACGGTGTCGTCGAGGGCCTGCACGTGGAGCGGGTCGGGGCGCACCCCGAGCGTCACCGGCTTGGCGGTCCACCCGATGCGCAGGCGGCCTGGTTCGCGCCCGGCGGCCTCGACGAACGAGCCCGACTCCCCGGCCCGGTAGAGGTCGCCCTCCACGCTGCCGCGGATGACGTCGTAGACGATCGCGCTGTCGAGGACGCTGCGCGAGAGCGGCCCGGCCGTGCCGAGTGCCCACCACAGGTGGGGATGCGGGGCGGTGGTGACCCGGCCCCGCTGCGGCTTCAGCCCGAACAGGCCGCAGCAGGCGCTGGGGATCCGGATCGAACCGCCGCCGTCGCCGCCGATCCCGACCGGCACCATGCCCGTGGCGACGGCGACCGCCGTACCTCCGCTGGAGCCGCCCGGGGTCCGCGTGGGGTCCCAGGGGTTGCGGGTGACGCCGCGCGAGACCGACTCGGTGTAGGGGAACGCGCCGAACTCCGGCATCGTCGTCTTGCCGACAATCACGGCTCCCGCCTCGCGGAGCCGACGCACGATCTCCGCGTCCGCGCGCGCCGGGGTCGAGTTCGCGTCGCCACCGAAGGTGGTGACGTAGCCGGCGACGTCGACCTCCTCCTTGATCGCGACGGGTACGCCGTGCAGCAGCCCGGCCGGCTCTCCCCCGGACAGCTGCTCGTCCCGAGCGAGCGCCTCCCGGCGCGCCTCGTCCGGGCGCACGACGGAGAAGGCGTTGAACGCCGGGTCGAGGGCCCCGATCCGGTCGATCGCAGCCTCGACCACGCCTGCGGCGGTGGCCTGCCCGGTCGTGATGGCGCGAACGGTCCCGGCAACCCCTGTCGGACTCGGCTCAGACATGCCCGGAGCGTAACGACCTGCCCGTTCGGAGACGGACCGGGTCACTCCGACTTCAGCAGGCCACGAACGACGCGCAGCCCGACCGACATGCGGGCGAGGTCGGCGGAGTCGTCGGCACAGATCTCCTCGAGCGTCTGGACCGCGCGGGTGACCACGACCTGGTCGTCGTCCTCCCACGCGGCGACGCGGGCGGGGACCGAGTCCCCCGCGTCGGTCGACAGGAGGACCTGCCCGGTGAGCTGGATGTGCACCGAGGTGAGGTCGTCGCGGACCGCTCCGCGGGCCATCGTCTGCCACCGGTCCTCCCGGGGCAGCGCCAGGATGCGCTGCATCAGGACCGGCAGCCCGAGCCGTTCGCCGAGCGCGAAGTGGAGCCGGGCCACCTCGGCAGGATCGAGCTTCTCGCGGTTGGCGATCTCGACCAGGCCCAGCAACATGTAGGCGGCGTTGAGCACCGCGACCCGGGAGGCGAGGTACTCCGGCACGCCCTTGCTCATCAGCCGGTCGCGACGCTCCTCGAACGCCGTCAGCTCCCGACCGGTCATCAGCTCCGGTAGCTGCACCACCACCATCTGCACGGTCTCGCTGAAGTAGTCGACCGTGGCCTGGCTGTCCAGCGGGGGCCGCCGGTTGTTGACCAGCCACCGCGACGCCCGCTCGACGAGGGTGCGCATCTCGATCCGCATCCGGGTCTGCACGTCGGCGTCGAGCTTGTTGTCGTAGGTCTTCAGCTCGTCGCGCAGCTCGAGGGAGGCGAAGATCTCGCGGGCCACGAAGTTGGCCCGGGTCAGCTCCGCCGCCGACGCACCGGTCTCGCCGGCCAGGCGCGGCCAGAAGGTCATCCCGGCGCCGTTGACCAGGTCGTTGACCACCTGGGTGACGATGATCTCGCGGCGCAGCGGGTGCTTCGCGATCTGCGCCTCGAACCCCTCCTTCATCTTGGTCGGGAAGTAACCCATCAGGTCGATGTGCAGGTAGGGGTCGTCGGGCAGGTCGGAGGCGAGCAGCTCGTCGGCGAGCACGATCTTGGTCCAGGCCAGGAGGACCGCCAGCTCGGGGCTGGTCAGGGCCCCGCCGCGGTCCATGCGCCGGCGTACCTGCCGCGAGGTGGGCAGGCCCTCGACCTCACGGTTCAGTACGCCGTCGCGCTCCAGCCTCTTCATCCAGTCCTCGTGGACGTGGAGCAGGCCGGGCGCGTGGGCTGCGGCGTTGGCCATCGAGAGGTTCTGCTCGTAGTTGTCGCGCAGGACGAGGTGGGCCACCTCGTCGGTCATCTCCGAGAGCAGGTGGTTGCGCTGCTTCTCGGTGAGGTCGCCGTCGGCCACCACCTTGTCGAGGAGGATCTTGATGTTCACCTCGTGGTCGGAGGTGTCGACGCCCGCGGAGTTGTCGATGAAGTCGGTGTTGATCCGACCGCCGCTCCCCTCACACCCGACCTGGGCGTACTCGATCCGGCCGAGCTGGGTGAGGCCGAGGTTGCCGCCCTCGCCGACGCACTGGGCGCGCAGGTCGCTGCCGTCGATGCGGATCTGGTCGTTGGCCTTGTCGCCGGCCTCGGCGTGGGTCTCCGACGAGGCCTTCACGTAGGTGCCGATCCCGCCGTTCCAGAGCAGGTCGACAGGCGCCTGGAGGATCGCCTTCATCAGCTCCGCGGGGGTCATCGTGGTGGTGTCCTCGTCGATGCCGAGGGCAGCACGGATGGACGCATTGAGCTTGATCGACTTCAGGGAGCGGGGGAACACGCCGCCGCCCTCGGAGATCAGGTCGGTGTCGTAGTCCTGCCAGCTCGACCTCGGCATCTCGAACAGCCGACGCCGCTCGGCGTACGACGTCGCCGCGTCGGGGTCCGGGTCGAGGAAGATGTCACGGTGGTCGAAGGCCGCCACCAACCGGGTGTGCTCCGAGCAGAGCATCCCGTTGCCGAACACGTCCCCTGACATGTCGCCGATGCCGACCGCCGTGAAGTCCTCGGCCTGGCAGTCGATGCCGCGCTCGCGGAAGTGGCGCTGCACCGACACCCACGCGCCGCGGGCGGTGATGCCCATGGCCTTGTGGTCGTAGCCCACCGAGCCGCCGCTCGCGAAGGCGTCGCCCAGCCAGAAGCCATAGTCCTTGGCCACGCCGTTGGCGATGTCGGAGAACGTCGCGGTGCCCTTGTCGGCCGCGACCACGAGGTAGGAGTCGCCGCCGTCGTGGCGTACGACGCGCGCCGGTGCGACGTGCTCGCCGTCGACGAGGTTGTCGGTGACGTCGAGGAGGCCGGAGATGAACGTCTTGTAGCAGGAGACCCCCTCCTCCAGCCAGGCGTCGCGGTTGGCGGGGTCGGGCAGCTGCTTGCAGAAGAACCCACCCTTGGCCCCCACCGGCACGATCACGGTGTTCTTGACCATCTGCGCCTTGACCAGGCCGAGGACCTCGGTCCGGAAGTCGTCGCGGCGGTCGGACCAGCGCAGTCCACCGCGGGCCACCGACCCGAAGCGCAGGTGCACGCCCTCGACGCGTGGGGAGTAGACGAAGATCTCGTAGCGGGGCCGGGGCTGCGGCAGGTCTGGGATCGCCGACGGCTCCAGCTTGAAGGAGATGTAGGGGTGCGGCCGGCCGTCTGCGTCCCGCTGGAAGTAGTTGGTGCGCAGCGTGGCCTTGATGTGCGTCAGGTAGGAACGCAGGATCCGGTCGTGGTCGAGGCTCGCCACCTCGTCGAGCGCGTGCGAGATCTTCTCCTCCACCGCCTCGATGCGGGAGGTGCGCGCCTCGGCGTCGGCGGAGAGGTCGTTCTTGCCGGGATCGAACCTGGCGGTGAAGAGCTGGACCAGCAGCCGGGTCAGCTCGACGTTGAGGCGCAGCGCGTTCTCCATGTAGTCCAGGGCGAAGGGGGAGTTGCCCTGCTTCATGTACTTCGCGTAGGCGCGCAGGACGGTGGCCTGCCGCCAGGTGAGGCCGGCGTCGAGCACGAGCCCGTTGAAGCCGTCGATCTCGTTGTAGCCGTCCCAGACGGCCCGCAGGGCGTCCTGGAAGAGCTCGCGCGCCTTCTTCGGCAGCTCCTCGCCGTAGCGGAGGCCGAACTCGTAGATGAACGTCGGTCGACCCAGCCCCTCCAGCTGGTAGGGGCGTTCGTCGATCACCTCGACGCCCATGGAGGAGAGCATCGGCAGGATCTCCGACAGCGACAGCGGTGCGCCGATGCGGAAGACCTTGAGCCGGGCCTCGCCGCGGGCGGCATCCATCTGCTCGTAGAGCGAGAGGTCGATGCCGTCGTCCTCGCCGAAGGCCTCCAGGCGCCCGAGGTCGTAGGCCGCGGTCGCCGGCAGGTAGTCCTCCTTGTAGGCCTCGGGGAACGAGTCGACATACCGCCGGGCGAGCCGCGAGCCGGCGTCCTCGCCGTACTCGAGCAGGGCGGCGGAGAGGAAGTCGTCGCGCCAGGACCGCGAGGCCTCGGTCAGGCGGCGCTCGAGGTCGCCCTGGTCGACGTCGACGATCTGCTTGCCCTCGGGCGGGTGGACCACGAAGTGCACGTTGGCGGTGGTCGACTCCCCCACCTTGGCGCTGAACTCGATGCTCTCGCCGCCGAGCTCCTCCTTGAGGATCGCGCCGAACTTCTCCCGCACCGAGGTGCTGTAGCGGTCGCGCGGCAGGTAGATCAGGACCGACACGTAGCGCCCGTAGGTGTCGCGGCGCAGGAACATCCGGACCTGGCGGCGCTCGCGGGCGTGCATGACCGCCTCGGCCATCGGCGCCAGCTCGTCGACCGGGGTCTGGAACAGCTCGTCCCTCGGATAGGTCTCGAGGGTGTCCATCAGCGCCTTGCCGGCGTGGCTGCGCGGATCGAAGCCGATGCGTCGCAGCACCTCGCTCGCCTTCTCGCGCAGCAACGGGATCCGGGTCAGCGACTCGGTGTAGGCGGCGCTCGAGTAGAGCCCGAGGATGCGGCGCTCACCGACGACCTCCCCGTTGTCGTCGAACTTCTTGACCCCGACGTAGTCGAGGTACGCCGGGCGGTGCACGGTCGCACGGGAGTTGGCCTTGGCGAGCACGAGGAGGGTCTTCTCGCGGGCGCGGGCCTTGACCGGCGCCGGCAGCTTGCCGAACGAGCTCGACATGTCCTGGTCGGAACGCAGGATGCCCAGCCCGGTGCCGGGCACCGCCCGCAGCATCTCGTCGTCGCCGTCCGACTCGAGGCGGTACTCCCGGTAGCCCAGGAACGTGAAGTGGTCCTGGGCGAGCCAGCGCAGCAGCTCCTGTCCCCGCTCGACCTCGGCGCCCGACAGCGGCGGCGGAGACTCGTCGAGCTCGTCCACGATCGAGAGCACCTGGGCCCTCATCTTCTCCCAGTCCTCGACCGACTCGCGGACGTCGCGGAGGACCTTCTGCAGCAGCTCCTCGATCTCGGCGGTGTCGTCGTCGTCGGCCACCCGGCCGATCTCGATGTGCATCCAGGACTCGCGCAGACCCTGGGGAGCCTCCGGGGAGGTGTCGTCGACGAGCCTCACCTCCTGCAGCTCGCCGGTGATGTCGCGGAGGACGTCGAACTGCGGATGGATCACCGCGTGCACCTCGCGCTGCTGGCGGGAGAGCTCCATCGTCAGCGAGTCGACCAGGAAGGGCATGTCGTCGGTGACGACCTCCACGACCGAATGGCCTCCGGCCGACCAGCCGTGCTCGGTGGTGGTGGGGGTGAACACGCGCACCCGCGCCGTACCCTGCGGACGGTTGCCGGCCAGCCGGTAGTGGGAGGCGAGGGCACCGTAGAGGTCGACGTCGGAGCGGTCGGTGACGTCCTCGGGTGCCACGTGCCGGTAGTAGGACCTCAGCAGTGACTCGACCGAGTCGTGGGGTGGCCCGCCGGTGCCCTTCCGGTGACGCGCCACTTCGACCGCCCGGGACAGCAGCTCCGTCTTTTCCCGGTCCAGCGAGGTCGTCACCCTCTGACCCTAGGACTCGGCCGTGACCCGCACAACACGGCCCACGGCGACGGGTCGTAGCCGCCGGTGCACCGCTCCGACATGATGGCCCCCATGAAGTTCCGCCATGAGCTGTCGTACGACGCGAGCCCCGCCGAAGTCTTCGAGATGCTGGCCGATCCTGCGTTCCGGGAGAAGGTCGGCGAGGCCCTCGATGTCGTCTCGGCCGACATCACCCTGGAGCGGGACGGTGACGGCTTCACACTCACCAACGATCAGGTGCAGCGCACCGAGGGACTGCCGTCGTTCGCGAAGAAGATCGCGGGTGACACCACGCGGGTGATCCAGACCGAGGAGTGGCCGGCGGCCACCGGCGGCACCCTGCGGATCGATGCCGTCGGCAAGCCGACCAGCATGGCCGGCACGATCGAGCTGGTGCCGGACGGACAGGGCACCGTCGAGGTGGTCGAGCTCGAGATCAAGGCGAAGGTCCCGCTGATCGGCGGGAAGCTCGAGAACCTGATGGCCGAGCAGGTCCGGGACGGCATGGACACCGAGCGCCAGGTCGGGATGGCCTGGTTGAAGGGCAGCGACTCATGAGCAAGCGCCTGAAGCACGACCTGACCTACGACGCCCCGATGGCCGAGGTCGCCGAGATGCTCGCCGACCCGACCTTCCGCGAGGAGGTGTGCGAGTTCCAGGGCGTGAAGCGGGTGATGGTGTCGATCGACTCCGACGACAACGGCATGCAGGTCACCATCGACCAGGTCCAGGCCGCGGAGGGCATCCCGTCGTTCGCCAGGAAGTTCGTCGGCGACGAGATCAACATCGTGCAGCAGGAGTCGTGGGAGTCGCCGACCGACGGCGACATCACGGTGACGATCCCCGGCAAGCCTGGCGAGATGGCAGGCACCGCGCGGCTCTCCGAGTCCGGCGGGGTGACCACCGAGACGGTCGAGCTGACGGTCAAGGTCAACATCCCGCTGGTCGGCGGCAAGATCGAGGGCCTGATCGCCGACCTGCTGCTCAAGGCCCTCAAGGCCGAGAACAAGGTCGGCCGCGACTACCTCGCCCGGTGACCGCGGACCAGCCCCTCGCTGCTGTCGCCTACGGCGCCCTGGCGGCCGCGGTGGCCGCCGTCGACGACGACGCGGCATGGTTCCCCACGGGGTGCCGGGGCTGGTGCGTGCGAGACCTGGTCCATCACCTGGCGGCGGACGCGAGCCGGGCCCTCGTGGCCGTGCACTCGCCTGCCGCCGCCGCGCCCGACTGTGACTCGGTCGCCTACTGGCGCGGCTGGGGTGTCGACGCCGACCGCGACGAGCTGACGCGGCGGGCGACCCGGATCGAGTCGGGGACCCGGAGCTGGGCGGCGCTGCGTTCGGCCTACCTGGAGACCGCGGCCGCCGCCGGGCGGGCCGTCGCGGGCGCGGACCCGGCCACTGTGGTCTCGACCCAGGGCCACGCGCTGACGGTCGCCGACCTCGGGAGCACCCTGGCGGTCGAGGCGACGTTGCACCACCTCGACCTGATCGCGCATCTGCCGCTCCCGCCACCGTCCCCGGCCGGCCTGCGGGAGGTACGACGGGTCGTCGAGGCGCTGCTCGAGCACTCCTTGCCGGAGTGGAACGACGAGCGCGTCGCGCTGGTCGCCACCGGCCGGGCCGCGCCCACCCCGGACGAGAGCACCGACCTCGGCCCGGCCACCGACAGATTGCCCGTGTTCAGCTGACTGGGTGCTCGCGGGCGGCGGACTCCTCGGCCTTCGCCGCGGCGTCGAGCCGGTCGTGACGGCGTCGTACGACGATCACGGCGCCGAGCAGGACGAAGGGGCCGAACGCCAGCAGCAGCGTCAGCGCGAACTCGAAGGGGTGCAGGGCACCCATGTGCAGTGGGGTCATCGCGGCCCGATCCTCCCATGCGGACAGGGCCTCTGCCCCCGCCCGGTTCGTGCTGGGCGGGGTGGCTACTGGTCCCCGGGTTATCCCATGTAGGGGTAGCGGTAGTCCTTCGGCGGGACGAACGTCTCCTTGATCGACCGCGGCGAGGTCCAGCGCAGCAGGTTCACCGGTGCGCCGGCCTTGTCGTTGGTGCCGGAGGCGCGGGCCCCGCCGAAGGGCTGCTGGCCGACGACGGCTCCGGTCGGCTTGTCGTTGACGTAGAAGTTGCCGGCGGCGAACCGCAGCTGCTCGCTGGCCCAGGCGATCGCGCGCCGGTCCTGGGCGATGATCGCCCCGGTCAGGGCGTACGGCGCGATCGACTCCATCTGCGTCACGACCTTCTCGAAGCGGTCGTCGTCATAGACGTGCACCGACAGGATCGGGCCGAAGTACTCGGTGGAGAACATCTGGTCGGTGGGGTCGGTCCCCTCGATCACCGTCGGCCGCACGAACCAGCCGACCGAGTCGTCGATCTGGCCGCCGACGAGGATGTCGAGGTTCTTGTTGCGCCTGGCCCGGGTGATGGCGGCCTTGTGCTTGGCGAAGGCCCGGTCGTCGATCACGGCGCCCATGAAGTTGGACAGGTTGGTGACGTCGCCCATGGTGATGGCCTCGACCTCGGCGAGGAAGTCGTCCTTCATCTTCTTCCACACCGAACGTGCGACGTAGGCCCGCGACGCGGCCGAGCACTTCTGGCCCTGGAACTCGAAGGCGCCCCGGATCAGCGCGACCCGCAGCACGTCGGGATCGGCGGACGGGTGGGCGACGACGAAGTCCTTGCCACCGGTCTCCCCCACGATCCGCGGGTAGGAGCGGTAGCCGGTGAGGTTCTCGCCGACGGTCCGCCACAGGTGCTGGAAGGTCGGCGTGGAGCCGGTGAAGTGGATGCCCGCGAGGTCGGGGTGGGCCAGGGCCACCTTCGAGACGTCGATCCCGTCGCCGGGCAGCATGTTGATCACGCCCGGCGGCATCCCTGCCTCCTCGAGCAGCTGCATGGTCATCGACGCGGCGAGCTGCTGGGTCGGCGAGGGCTTCCAGATCACCGTGTTGCCCAT
>NZ_DASSXS010000263.1:0-9388 GCF_035703625.1 Nocardioides sp.
GTCGACCTGGACGGGGTCCGGAGCCGGCGGCGCCACCGGCTCGGAGACCGAAGCCGCGTGGGCCCCGGGCCGCGCGGCCGACGTGGCCTCCCGCCTGCGGTCACCCGGGGCGGCGCGGTGCTTGGGCTGCACCCGCTTGCCGAACGTCGCCATGGTGCCCCCCTTCCCGAGATCATCGTGCGCGCACCTCCGCGGATATTAATCCGACACGCCGGGCCGGGTGCGGGAATCGGAGCAGATCCGCCGGGCAGAGTCCGGGCCTGCCCGGTGCCGGAAGTTGAGTGGAACAGACTCAACTTCTCGCGCGTTGAACCGGTGAGGACGACACACCGCCGTCCTCGAACGACGAGCACGCCGCAGGAGACGCATTGAGCCAGTTCGGGATCGAGAAGTTCACCACCCGCAGCCGCGAGGCCATCGAGGCTGCCCAGCTGTCCGCCACCAAGGCCGGCAACACCGCCACCGAGCCGGTGCACCTGCTCGTGGCCTTGCTCGACCAGGCCGACGGCACGACCCGCAGCCTGGTGGCCAACGCCGGGGTCGACCCCGACCAGCTGAAGGCACGCGCCCAGCAGCTGGAGGCCGGCCTGCCCAGGGCCTCCGGCGCCACCGTGCAGCAGCCCGGCGCCTCCGCCGGGCTCACCCGGGTCCTCGCGGGCGCACTCGACCTGGCCTCCTCGATGAAGGACGACTATGTCGCCACCGAGCACCTCCTGATCGCGCTCGCCGGCACGCAGAGCACGGCCCAGAAGCTGCTGCTGGATGCCGGACTCACCGAGAAGGGGCTGCGGGAGGGCCTGACGGCGGTCCGCGGCAACCGCCGGGTGACCAGCCAGGAGGCCGAGTCGACCTACGACGCCCTCGACAAGTACTCCGTCGACCTGACCGAGTCGGCCCGTGACGGACGCCTCGACCCCGTGATCGGGCGGGATGCCGAGATCCGGCGGGTCGTCCAGGTGCTCAGCCGGCGGACCAAGAACAACCCCGTGCTGATCGGCGAGCCCGGCGTCGGCAAGACCGCCGTCGTCGAGGGCCTCGCACAGCGGGTCGTCGCCGGCGACGTCCCCGACTCGCTGAAGGGACGGCGGGTGCTCGCCCTCGACCTGGCCGCGATGGTCGCGGGTGCGAAGTACCGCGGGGAGTTCGAGGAGCGGCTCAAGGCCGTCCTCGAGGAGATCAAGGACGCCGGTGGCCAGATCATCACGTTCATCGATGAGCTGCACACGGTGGTCGGCGCCGGTGCCGGCGGTGACTCCGCCATGGACGCTGGCAACATGCTCAAGCCGATGCTCGCCCGCGGTGAGCTGCACATGATCGGCGCCACCACCCTCGACGAGTACCGCCAGCGCATCGAGAAGGACCCCGCGCTCGAGCGCCGGTTCCAGCAGGTCTTCGTCGGCGAGCCCAGTGTCGAGGACACCATCCAGATCCTGCGCGGCATCCAGGAGAAGTACGAAGCCCACCACGGCGTCCGGATCACCGACGCCGCGCTGGTCGCGGCCGCCACCCTCTCCGACCGCTACATCACCGGCCGGCAGCTGCCCGACAAGGCGATCGACCTGATCGACGAGTCCGCCTCGCGGCTGCGCATGGAGCATGAGTCCAGCCCCGAGGAGATCGACCAGCTCCGGCGGGTGGTCGACCGGCTGAAGATGGAGCAGTTCGCGCTGGAGAAGGAGGACGACGACGCGTCGGTCGAGCGGCTCGACAAGCTGCGGGCCGACCTCGCCGACCGGGAGGAGGAGCTCCGCAGCCTCGAGGCGCGCTGGGACCGGGAGAAGTCCTCCCTCGAGGACGAGGGAGAGCTGCGGCGCCAGCTCGACCAGCTCCGCATCGAGGCCGACCGGCACCTGCGCGAGGGCAACCTCGAGGCGGCCAGCAAGATCAACTACGAGTCGATCCCCGAGCTCGAGCGCAAGCTGGAGGACGTCGTCGGGCAGGAGAAGTCCGAGGTCGAGCCCCTCGTCGGTGACGAGGTCGGCGCCGAGCAGATCGCCGACGTCGTGGAGGCCTGGACCGGGATCCCCACGGGCCGGCTGCTCCAGGGTGAGACCGCCAAGCTGCTGGAGATGGAGTCGGTCATCGGCGAACGGCTGATCGGCCAGCGGGAGGCCGTCACCGCCGTGAGCGACGCCGTACGCCGCTCGCGGGCGGGCATCAGCGACCCCCACCGCCCGACCGGATCCTTCCTGTTCCTCGGCCCCACCGGGACCGGCAAGACCGAGCTCGCGCGGGCGCTCGCCGACTTCCTGTTCGACGACGAGCGGGCGATGGTGCGCATCGACATGAGCGAGTACTCCGAGAAGCACTCGGTCTCCCGCCTGGTCGGCGCGCCTCCCGGCTACGTGGGCTACGACGAGGGCGGGCAGCTCACCGAGGCCGTCCGTCGGCGGCCCTACTCCGTGGTGCTGCTCGACGAGGTCGAGAAGGCGCACCCCGAGGTCTTCGACATCCTGCTCCAGGTGCTCGACGACGGCCGGCTGACCGACGGCCAGGGTCGCACCGTCGACTTCCGCAACACCCTGCTGATCCTCACCAGCAACCTCGGGTCGTCGTACCTCGTCGACCCCACGCTGGAGCCGGAGCAGAAGCAGGAGTCGGTGATGGGGGTGGTCCGGCAGTCGTTCAAGCCCGAGTTCCTCAACCGGCTGGACGAGATCGTGCTCTTCGACGCCCTCACCCAGGACGACCTCGCCAGGATCGTCGACCTGCAGCTGGTGCTGCTGGAGAAGCGGCTGGGCGCCCGCCGGATCACGATCAGCGTGACCGACGCCGCCAGGGCATGGCTGGCCGAGACCGGCTTCGACCCGGCGTACGGCGCACGGCCGCTGCGCCGGCTGATCCAGACCGCGATCGGCGACCCCCTCGCAAAGCTGCTGATCTCGGGCGAGGTGACCGACGGATCCCGGGTCGAGGTCGACCGCTCGGCCGACGGGCTGGTGCTGTCGCCCGCATGATGGAATCGAGAGATGACCCCCGTGACGGAGTCACCAGATGAGTGAGCCGCTCCCGCGCCCGCGCCAGGTGACCATGGCCGGGTGGATGATCGTGGGTGGATCGGTCCTGGTCGTCGCCACCGTCTTCGACACGATCACCAGCCTCAACACGCTGGAGACCCGCGATGCCGTGGCGCAGTTCCTCTCCGAGCCGCCGGGACAGGGGCTGGGACTCGACGTCTCCGGAGCACTGCTCGTGCTGCAGACCGTGTCGATGGTCGCGGCCGGGTGCGCGGCCGTCGCCGCCGTGCTCGGCTTCCACGTGCTCCGGCGCCACCGCGGTGCCAGGCTGGGCGTCACCGTCGTGGCGGTCCCGCTCTTCTTCACCGGCATGGTGACCGGTGGGTTCCTCTCCTCGCTGGTGGCCGCGTCCGCGCTGCTGCTGTGGCTGGCCCCGGCGCGCGACTGGTTCGACGGGGTGCCGGCGCGGCCCTCGTCCGAACCGGCCCGGGCGGGCTGGCCGCCGGAGCAGGCGCCCCCTTCGCCCGAGCAGGCACCCCCGTCCGGGTCGGCGGCACCGCCGCCTGGTCAGGTGGGTGCCCCTGCTCCCCGGCCGCACCAGGGCTTCGGCATGCAGGTGGCACCGGCGGCGGTCGGCGTTCCCGTGCCCCGGCGCCGCCCCGCCGCGGTGATGTGGGCGTGCGTCCTGACCTGGGTGATCTCGGGCCTGGCCGCCCTGATGATGGCGCTGAGTGCCCTGGTGATCGCGGTCGCGCCCGACCTGGTCTTCGAGGAGCTGCGCCGGCAGAACCCCGGCTTCGGCTCGGAGGGGGTGACCGATCGCGCGGTCCAGGTCGCCACCTACGTCACGGCCGGCGTGACGGTGGTGTGGGCGCTGGCAGCGGCGGTGCTGGCCGTGCTCGTGCTGCGGGGAACAGGGTGGGCGCGGATCGCCCTGCTGGTCTCCGCGATCACGGCCGGGGTCACCTGCCTGCTCGCGTCACTGGCGTCGATCGTGATGGTGCTCCCCGCCTTCGGCTGCGCGGTGACGTTCTCGCTCCTCCTGCGCCCGGAGGTGCGAGCGTGGTTCGCGGGTCATGATCCAATGCACCCATGAACGACTCGAACTCGGGCGACACCAGCGGATCCCCCTACGGTCCGCCGCCCAGCCAGAACCCCTACGGGCAGCCCACCGACCCGCACGGCCAGCCGCCACCGCAGCAGAGCCCCTACGGCGAGGCGCCGCAGCAGCAGAGCCCCTACGGCGAGGGGCCCCAGCAGAGCCCGCAGGGGCAGCCGGCCCAGCCGCCGGCCTACGGTCCGCCGCCCACCTACGGCCAGCCTGCTCCCTACGGCCAGCAGCCGGGGTACGGCCAGCCGGGCTACCCGTACGGCGGCCCGGCGAGCGACAAGCGTCCGGGTACGGTCACCGCGGCGTCGGTGATCACGCTGATCTTCTCCGGCCTGTCCCTCCTGCTCTTCGCGTTCGGCCTGATCGGGCTGGTTGTGGCGAAGGCCGACGTGCTCAGCGCGTTCACGGAGGAGCCGGAGTTCGAGGATCTCGGGATCTCCGCCGATGCGGCCTTCGGTGGGCTCGTCGCCATCTTCGGCGTGTTCCTGGTGTGGTGCCTGATCGCCTGCATCCTGGCCGTGCTGGTCCTGCGACGGTCGAACGCGGCCCGGATCACGCTCGTCGTGTCGGCGTCGGTGACGGCCGTGCTCAGCCTGCTCGGCATCGGCAGCGGCGTCTCGGCGATCTTCCTGCTCGCGGGCGTGGCCGTCATCGTGCTGCTCTTCGTGGGTGGCGCCAACGACTGGTTCAAGGGCAAGCCGCGGCAGACCGGTCAGACGATTCCCGGGGTGACGCAGTACTGACCCCACCCACCCCGGCCGGATGGCGTGGGCTAGGCGCGCAGCCGCGCGTCCCCCAACCGGCGCAGGCCGTCCTCGATGACGGACGCCTCCTTGCAGAAGGCCCACCGCACCAGGTGGCGGCCCGCGTCGGTGTCGTGGAACCCCTGGGTCGGGATCGCGACGACCCCGGCCCGCTCGGGGAGGGCGAGGCAGAACGACAGCCCGTCCTCCCAGCCGAGGTGGCTGACGTCGGCGAGCGCGAAGTAGGTGCCCTCGGGGACCCGCACGTCCAGTCCGACGTCGGCCAGGCCGGAGCAGAGCAGGTCACGCCGCTTCTGCAGGTCCGCGGCGAGCTCGGCGGGAAAGTCGGGCTCGTCGTCCAGGGCATGCGCGATCGCCGGCTGGAGCGGGGCGCCGGAGGTGAAGGTGAGCCACTGCTTGGCCGCGAGCACGGCGGACACCAGCTCGGCCGGCCCGCTGGCCCAGCCGACCTTCCAGCCGGTGAAGGAGTAGGACTTGCCAGCGCTCGAGAGGGTGAGCGTCCGCTCGAACATCCCGGGCAGCGTGGCCAGCGGGACGTGCTCGTGCGCGTCGAAGACCAGGTGCTCGTAGACCTCGTCGGTGATCACCACCAGGTTGTGCTCGATCGCGAGGTCGGCGACGGTCTGGAGCTCGTCCCGGTCCAGCACGGTGCCGGTCGGGTTGTGGGGGCTGTTGAGCAGGATGAACCGGGTCCTCGGACCCATCGCGGCCCGCAGCTCGTCGACGTCCAGCCGGAAGTCCGGCGAGCGCAGGGTGACCGGACGACGTACCCCGCCGGCGACCTGGATCATCGCCGCGTAGGAGTCGTAGTAGGGCTCCAGCACGACGACCTCGTCGCCCTCGTCGACCAGTCCGAGCAGCGCGGCCGCGACCCCCTCGGTGCACCCCGTGGTGACGCAGACCTGGCGGTCGGGGTCGAGGTCGATCCGGTAGTGCCGCGCCTGGTGGCGCGCGATCGCCTCCCGCAGGGCGGGGACGCCGATGCCGGGGGCGTACTGGTTGTGTCCGCTCCCGAGTGCCTCGACCGCCCGGGTGATCACCGTCGGAGGACCGTCCACGTCGGGGAACCCCTGGCCGAGGTTGACCGAGCCTGTGCGCACGGCCAGCGCCGACATCTCGGAGAAGATCGTGGGCGGTATCCCCTGCAGGCGACGGGCAAGCATGGGTCGAGGCTAACCGCCCGACCCATCGAGCGGGTACGACATGATGGTGGCCGTGAGTGACGTGCAGACGCCGGATCCCGACCTCGCCCGCGACATCGACGGCTGCTGCCGGCTGACCGGGGAGTTCACGCTCCGCTCCGGCCAGGTCGCCGGCGAGTACTTCGACAAGTACCTCTTCGAGGCCGACCCCACCCTGCTCTCCCGGGTCGCCAGGGCGATGGTCCAGCTCCTGCCCGAGGACACCGACCTGGTCGGGGGGCTCGAGCTCGGCGGCATCCCGATCGCGACCATGGTGAGCAGCCTGACCGGGCGGCCGGCCGTGTTCGTGCGCAAGAAGGCCAAGGAGTACGGCACCTGCAAGCTGGCCGAGGGCCCCGATGCCCAGGGCCGCCGGGTCACCCTGATCGAGGACGTCATCACCACCGGCGGCGCCGTACGCGACGCGACCCGGGCGCTGCGTGAGGCGGGCGCCGTCGTCGAGGTCGTGGTGTGCGCGATCGACCGCAGCCCGGAGGGGGAGAACCCCCTGGCCGACGTCGGCCTCGAGGTGCGACCGGTGCTCACGAAGGCCCAGCTCGACGGGGTTGGGTAGGGGGCTCGTCGGGCCTGTCGGATTCCCCGGCTCACCGGGGAAACCGACACTTCTCAGCCGTTGCAATGCCTTGAGAGTGCATGGATCGGCTGAGGAGTGTGACTGGTGTGACTCTTGGGGCGAGGAGGGTCCTGCGACAGGCCGCGGGATCACCCGCCGAGCCGCGGCCGGTGACTCGCTCGGTCTCAGCCCTCGCGGGGCTCGGTCCCCAGGCCCGAGATGTCGCGGTCCGACACGCCGTCGGCGTCGTTGTCGGCGGCCTCGGGAGAGGAGGTACGCCGGTGGCGCCACCACTCGTAGACGATCGGGATCACCGAGAACGCCAGGATCGCCATGATCACGAGGTCGATGTTCTCGCCGAGCCCGGGGACCGTCCGGCCGAGGAAGTAGCCGAGGAGGGTGATGCTGAAGACCCAGAAGACCGCGCCGACCAGGCTCCAGACCAGGAACCGCCGCCGGTCCATCCGGCCGACCCCGGCGACCACCGTGATGTAGGTCCTGACGAACGGGACGAACCGGCCGATCACCAGCGCCTTGTTCCCGTGCTTGTCGAAGAACGCCTCGGTCTGGTCGAAGTACTTGCGCTTGAGGATCCGGCCGTCGCGCTCGTAGAGCGGCGGCCCGATGGCGCGGCCGATCTCATAGCCCACCACGTTGCCGAGGAACGCGGCCACCGTGAACGAGGTGAGCGCGAGCAGCAGCTCGACCCAGTCCGGGCCCGGGAAGACGTCGATGTCGCCGCGGGAGATGAACAACCCCATCGCGAAGAGCAGGGTGTCGCCCGGGAGGAAGGGGAAGAACAGGCCGCACTCGACGAACAGGATGACCAGGCTCAGCCCGAAGAAGGCGTCCCCGAAGCGTTCCAGCCACCAGACCGGGTCCATCCAGTCCATGCCGAGCAGCATCGGCGCGATCTCCACCAGGGCGTTCACCGCGCAACCCTAACCGGGCGGCCCAACCGCATCGTGAGCGTCTAGGGTCCGGCCCATGAACGAGGAGCGACGGGCGCCGTACGACCCGATGCCGCACGGCCCCGCCGAGGTCGGGGTGGGTCCGTGGCCCGGTCCCTGGCCCGAGGGCGACCGGTACGACGCCCGGCTGCTCGCCGAGGGGGACCGACGCAACGTCGTCGACCGCTACCGGTACTGGACGCTGGAGGCGATCCGGGCCGACCTCGACACCCGGCGGCACGACTTCCACGTCGCGATCGAGAACTGGCAGCACGACTTCAACATCGGGACCATCGTCCGGACCGCCAACGCCTTCCTCGCCGCCGAGGTCCACATCGTCGGGAACCGGCGCTGGAACCGGCGCGGGGCGATGGTGACCGACAGGTACCAGCACGTACGGCACCACGAGACGGCCGCCGACCTCGCGGGCCAGCTGCACGGTGACGGGATCCGGCTGCTCGGCATCGACAACCTCCCCGGCTCCGACCACCTCGAGACGATGGCGCTCCCGCGCCGTGTCTGCTTCCTGTTCGGCCAAGAAGGACCCGGCCTCTCGGCAGCGGCGCGCGAGGTGTGTGACGGCACGTTCTCGATCGCGCAGTTCGGCTCGACGCGGTCGATCAACGCCAGCGCCGCCGCGGCGATCGCCATGCACGCCTGGATCAGGGAGTACGCCGACCTGTCCGGTGACGCCGCCTGGCGCGGTGGTTCCGACCAGAAATCACGCTGACCCGCCCGAAAGTTACGGGCGGGTCAGCGTTTGGGGTCAGCGGCGGGTGCGCGAGAAGCAGATCACGACGTGGTCGCCGAGCCGCCACCGGTCCGGGCCGTGGTCGTCCCAGGCGAAGGACCGGGTGGAGACGCGGGAGGGGCACCTGCGCAGCGCCGCCCGGCGGAACTGGCGGTCCGTCGGGTGGGCCTTCTGCCGGATGACGAACGTGCCGGTGGCCCGCCACCCGTGGCGACGGGCGCAGGTGGTGTAGGCCATGGACCGGAGCGTGAGGCAGGCCGCGATGCGGTTGGGGTGCGGCGGCGACGTCAGGGCCGGCTCGTTGTCGGTGGGGAGGCGAACCAGCGCCTTGCCTCCCATCAGGACCAGGTCGCAGCGGATCCAGCGCGCGCCCCGATCACGCTGCGCCTTGGTGGGGATGAACCATCCCCAGGTGTAGGCGGTCATCGCCCGGCTGGAGTAGCTGGTCCCCAGGGCCGACTTCCACGCGGGGTCGCAGATGCGGACGGCGATCCGGTTCAGCCGCCGCAGCGGAGCGCTCCAGGACACGTCCCTGGGCAGCCGGCCGGTGGCGATGACCCGTGAGGTGTGCGGCTGGGAGCATTCGACCGCCGCCTCGTTGTTGGACGCGCGGCTGAACTCGGCCATCGTGAGTGCGCGGCACTCACCGACGGACGGCTGCTGGAAGGCGGGGCCGGCCTGCGCCGGCCCGGCGATGGCGACGACGGCGGCGAGCGGCGCCAGGAGCAGGAGTACGACGGCCAGGAGCCGGGGGGTCTTGAGCACGGGCGGGGTCCCTTCTTGAGTTTTTCCGGCGACACCCTAGCCATTGGAGCCGGCCGATGGCGAGGACCCTCGCGCCGCGTGGTGCAGCGACCCCGGATGGTTGAGGGACGCGGAACGGCTCCTCGGTCGGCGAGTACGTCGGTCTTGCGCCAGCGGCCGTCCGGTCACGCGAGGACGGGGGACTAGGGTGAGGAAGAGTCCCGAACCGTGTCCCGAGGAGACCCCGCATGCCCATCGCCACTCCCGAGGTCTACGCAGCGATGCTCGACGCCGCGAAGGAGAAGGCCTTCGCCTTCCCGGCCATCAACGTGTCCTCGTCCCAGACCCTCAACGCG
>NZ_DASSXS010000053.1:0-14579 GCF_035703625.1 Nocardioides sp.
GCGAGGTTGTTGTCGAACCACGGGCCCTTCAGGAAGCGCCACTCGAACGGCGCATCCGGCACCTTCGCCGACCGGGCCACGACCCGGCCCAGGGGCCCCGCCACCCCGTAGGCGAGCACCGCCACCAGGAACCGCAGGCGCCGGGGCATCGGATTGCGGATCGGTGAGCAGACGGCCTGGATGACGCGGCTGTGGATCGGACCACCGCCGTCGATCGGGCGAGCCTCGTTGACGAAGCTGTGGTGGACGTCGCCCGAGAGGAAGGTGATCGTCCCCGGCGGGTGCCCGCGCCTTCCGCGTGCCACCTCGAGCGTCATGGCCGACACCTTCTGGAAGCCGTCCTGGAACGCCGCCCAGTGCTCGAGGTCGGCCCCCTGGCGCAGGCCCTCCCCGACCTTCTGGGCGCGCCGGCCCCACGCTCCCTCCGCCAGAGCCTCCCCGAAGGCCTCGGCATGGTGCAGCCCGGGGCCGAGCAGGAAGGGCAGGGAGGTGCCGATCAGCAGGTGGTCCACGTCGCCGCGCATCTGCCGGTCGAGCCAGTCCATCTCTCCGTCGTCGAGCATCGAGCGATGCTCGGGCTCCAGCACCCGCGCCGCGCGGGAGTCCACGACGACCAGCCTGGCCTGGTCGCCGAACTCGCGCGCGAAGCTCCAGCGGTAGGTCTCGGGCTTCTGGTCGGCGCGCTCGGCGAAGGCGTCCAGCAGGTCGGAGGCGTCGTACTCGTCGTCCCCGCCGTGGTCCTGGATCGCCTGCCAGTTCTCGTCCTCGGCCCGCTCAGCGGGAGTCATGTTGCCGAGGTGCTGGTAGACCCAGTACGAGCCGAGACCCGCCACGATCCGGCCGTGCCACCACTCGGTGGCCTCCATCTCCTGCTTCCAGGCGAGGGAGGTGTTCCAGTCGTCGCGGATGTCGTGGTCGTCGAAGATCATCGCGCTGGGGACGGTCGAGAGCAGCCACCGGTTCGCGGGGTCCGACCAGGCCAGCTTGTAGAGGTGGGCGTACTCCTCCCAGTCCTTGAGCTCGGTGCCGGGAGGCTCCTCGATGTCCCGTCGCGACTCGATGAACTCCTGCATCTCGGCGGTGGTCTCGTCGGCATAGACCTGGTCGCCCAGGAACAGCACCAGGTCCGGCCAGCGCGCCTGGTCGCCCGGGTCGGGGTCGTCCTCGGCGGACGGGTCGGTGATCCCGGCCATGCGCAGCGCGTAGGCGCGCAGCGCGTCCACGCCGTGGAGCTTGTTGCCCGCCTCGTCGTGGGTGACCGAGGTGCGGCAGGAGCCGAAGGCGAGCCTCAGCGGCTTCGCGCCGTCGAGCGTCGGGATCAACGACGGGGGGTACGCCGAGTCCGGCTCGGGCCACACCTGCTCGCCGTCGACACTCAGCGTGTACGGCGTCTTGGTCCCCGGCGTCAGGCCCTCGACGCAGACCAGGGCGTAGTGGTGGCCGTGCACCCCGAAGGTGCGCGCCTGCGCCTCGTGGTCGCCGGCGGTGAGGGTCACGAGGCCGGGCCCTGAGGTCTCCACCCAGACGCAGGCGCTGGTCTCGTCGACGTGGCGAAGCAATGGTCCTAGAACAAGCCCTCCCATGGTGCTCACCCTTGCACAGGTCGAGCACCGGCAGCAGATGGAGCAAGATGGCATCGTGCGTGACTGGTGGAGACGAGGCCTCTCCCGGAACATGGTGCGCCTGCGTCAGGACGGCCGGGCGGCGGTGATGTGGTCGCTGCGGATCACCACGGCCGCCGTGGCCAGCTACGTCGTCGCCAGCTTGATCTTCCCCGGCACCCAGCCACTGCTCGCGCCGTTGACGGCGATGCTCGTCGTCCAGGTGACGCCGGTGTCCCTGCTCGCCAGTGGTCTCGACCGGGTGGTGGCGGTGGTGTCGGGGGTGGCGCTCGCCGTGGTGTTCGCCGAGTTCGTCCCGCTCGAGTGGTGGAGCCTGGGGCTGCTCATCCTGACCTCCATCACCATCGGCCAGGCGCTGCGGCTTCGGGCCAACCTGATCGAGGTCGGCATCAGCGCGATGCTGGTCCTCGGCGTCGGGTCCCTGGGGACCGAGTCGGCCGCGTGGCAGCGGATCAGTGTCACGCTCGTGGGTGCGGCGGTCGGGATCGCGGCGAACCTGCTGGTGCCGCCCCGGGTCGCCACGTCCGACGCCGGCCGGGCGATCGACGGTCTGGCCGACTCGATCAGCGACCTGCTCACCCGGGCCGCCGACGAGCTGGCTGCGCTGGTCGAGCGCGGCGGCGACCTCCGGCCGGCCGCGCGGGCGTGGCTCGATGACGCGCGACAGATCACCTACGACATCCCCCGGATCGGTGCCGTCCTCCAGCACGCGGAGCAGGGGCGGCGGTTGAACGTCCGCGCGGTCGGTACGCCGGACGTGGGACCGGGACTCCGTCAGGGTCTCGAAGCCCTGGAGCACACCGCGGTCGCGATCCGGGCGATGTTCCGCGCGGTGGTGGACGCCACCCATGATCCGGCGTGGTCCGACGACGACGAGAGCACCGACGACGTGTCGCTCGGTCTCTCCCTGGCGTTTCGCGAGATGGCCGCCGTGATCGACGCGTTCGGCCAGCTCGTCCATGACGAGGCGGAGCTGGCGGTGCATCCCCGTTCCCCGGACGTCCGGGTGCTCCGGGAAGCACTGGAGGGGCTGCAGGAGGCACGTGCCCGCTTCGAGCACCTGCTCACTGACGACTCCCGGCCGGTGATGCTGGAGCTGCACGCCGCCGTGCTCTCGACGGTCAAGCGCCTGCACCAGGAGACCGACCTCAGCGAGCGGCTCCGCCGCCAGATCCGGTTGGGCGGCGGTCCCCGGCGACGGACTCCCCGGCTCACCCCGAGGCCACCCGCCCCGCAGCCGTCCTCGCCCCCGTGGGGAGAGGCCACCCCGGAGGCCGAGACGCAGCCCATGCGGAGGCTCGGTGACGAGGAGGGCGGGGGTCGCGTGTGACGGCGGCGCCCCGCCTCAGTCGAACGCGGAGGGGAAGGCGTCGCGGTAGCTGCGGATCTCGTGGGTGGAGCCGGCCGCGACCATCGCCCGGGCAACCGCACGCGTGACGCAGGTTCCCGCGGCCTCGAGCAGGGCGTGGAAGGCGAACGGGTCCGGGGCCTCGCCGGCGCAGGTCGCGAGCGTGAAGACGGTGTCGCCGTCGAACATCGTGTGCACGGGGTTGATCGCCCGGGCCAACCCGTCGTGGCCCAGCCCGCTCACCTTGGCGCACTGTGCCTTCGTGAGCGTGGCGTCGGTCGCGATCACGGCCAGCGTGGTCGCGAGCGGAGGCCGGCGCAGGGTGTCCTGGGCGGCCGCCTCGACCTTCGCGGCGAGCAGCTCGGCCTCATCCGGGCGCCGGAGGGGCGGGAGGTCGCCGTGCCGGCAGTGCCGGGCGGCCCACAGCTCACCGGTCGACGGGTCGACGCAGGAGCCGATCGCGTTCACGACCACGAGCGCCCCGACGGTGGCGCCGTCCGGCATCACCGTGCTCGCCGTCCCCACCCCGCCCTTGAGGCCGCCGGCCCTGGCCCCGGTCCCGGCCCCGCGGTTCCCCTCCTCGACCTCGGTGCCGGCAGCGTCGTACGCCGCCTCGCCGAACGCCGCGTCCGGGTGATGGGAGAAGGTCCCGCCCCGGCCCAGGTCGTAGATCACCGCCCCCGGCACGATCGGCACGACCTCGCCGGGGCCGCCCATCGGGTAGCCGACACCGTCGCGCAGCAGCCTCTGGGCCACCCCGTCGGCGGCCGCGAGGCCGAGCGCGGAGCCTCCGCTGAGGACGACGGCGTGGACCCGCTCCACCAGGTTCCGCGGGTCGAGCAGGTCGGTCTCGCGGGTGCCCGGCCCGCCACCGCGTACGTCGACGCCCGCGACCGCCCCCTCGGGCGGGGCGAGCACCACGGTCGTGCCGGTCAGCCAGCCCTCACCGACCCGTTCGGCCTGGCCGACCCGGATTCCGGAAACGTCGGTGATCGCCCCCATCGGGCTCAGCGGGGCAGCCCGCTCGAGCGCCAGCCGCCGGGGCCGTGCGCGTGGGTCGTGCGGACCTTGCGGTGGTGGGCCGACCACTCCGGCGTCCGGCGCGGGGGCGGCTCCTCGGCCGAGCCCAGGGAGGCGAACACCGCGACCAGCGCCGCGATCTCCTCCGGCGTCGCGTCGGGGGAGACGATCCTCAGGAGCGGTGGCCGAGGTGGGTCCGGGGTTGCCGGCTCGTCACTCACAGCGGGATGTTCCCGTGCTTCTTCGCCGGCAGCGTCTCGCGCTTGGAGCGGAGGAGCCGCAGCGCCCGGACCACCTCGACCCGGGTCTCGTGGGGGGAGATCACCGCGTCGACGTAGCCGCGCTCGGCGGCGATGTAGGGGTTGGCCAGGTGGTCCTCGTACTCCGTGATCAGCTCGGCCCGCTTCTCGGCCAGCGAATCGGCGTCCTTCGTGTCGGCGAGCTCCTTGCGGTACAGGATGTTCACCGCACCCTGCGCGCCCATCACCGCGATCTGGGCGGTCGGCCAGGCGAGGTTGATGTCGGCGCCGAGGTGCTTGGAGCCCATGACGTCGTAGGCGCCGCCGTAGGCCTTGCGGGTGATGATCGTGACGAGCGGGACGGTGGCCTCGGCGTAGGCGTAGATGAGCTTGGCGCCGCGGCGAATGATGCCGTTCCACTCCTGGTCGGTACCGGGCAGGAAGCCGGGGACGTCGACGAACGTCAGCACCGGGATGTTGAACGCGTCGCAGGTGCGCACGAATCGGGCGGCCTTCTCCGAGGCGTCGATGTCGAGGGTGCCGGCGAACTGCATCGGCTGGTTGGCGACGATCCCGACCGGGGATCCCTCCACCCGGCCGAAGCCCACGATGATGTTGGGCGCGAACAGCGCCATCACCTCGAGGAAGTCCTCGTCGTCGACGACGGCCGTGATGACCTCGTGCATGTCGTAGGGCTGGTTCGGCGAGTCCGGGATGATCGCGTCGAGCGTGCGGTCGAGGTCGGAGAACTCCAGGTCCGCGGGATCGTCGTACGACGGCGCCTCGTCGAGGTTGTTCTGCGGGAGGAACGAGAGCAGCGTCTTGACGTACTCGATGGCGTCGTCCTCGTCGTGCCCCATGTAGTGGGCGTTGCCGGACTTGGTGTTGTGGGTCCGCGCGCCGCCGAGCTCCTCCATCGACACGTCCTCGCCGGTGACGGTCTTGATCACGTCGGGACCGGTGATGAACATGTTCGAGGTGCCGTCGACCATGATCGTGAAGTCGGTGACGGCGGGGGAGTAGACGTGCCCGCCGGCGCACGAGCCCATGATCATCGAGATCTGGGGGATCACGCCGCTGGCGTGGACGTTGCGGCGGAAGATCTCGCCGTAGAGACCCAGCGAGACGACACCCTCCTGGATGCGTGCCCCGGCGCCCTCGTTGATGCCGATGATGGGGCAGCCGGTCTTGATGGCCAGGTCCATCACCTTGGTGATCTTCTCGCCGTACACCTCGCCCAGGGAGCCGCCGAAGACGGTGAAGTCCTGGGAGAACACGCACACCTGGCGGCCGTCGATCGTCCCGTAGCCGGTGACCACGCCGTCGCCGTAGGGCCGCTTCTTCTCCAGCCCGAACGCGGTCGAGCGGTGCCGGGCCAGCTCGTCGAGCTCGACGAAGGAGCCCTCGTCGAAGAGCAGCTCGATCCGCTCCCGGGCGGTCTTGCGGCCCTTGGCGTGCTGCTTCTCGACGGCCTTGGCCGAGCCGGCGTGGACCGCCTCGTCGAGCCGCCGGTCGAGGTCCTCGAGCTTGCCTGCGGTCGTGTGGATGTCGATGTCGTCGGGAACCTCGGTGCCCTGCACCTGGCCCTCGATCTGCTCCGACGCGCTGGAATCTGCTGGACTCAACTGGCCTCCTCGTTGCTCGTCGGCCAATCTAGTGCCCGTGACGGCCGCAGCGGACCCCCGCCCGCCACTCGACCCCGAGCGGCTCGCCGCGTTCGGCCACTCGGCCGGGCGCGGTCTGCAGGTCGAGATCGTCGACACCGCCCCCTCCACCAACGCCGTGGTCGCCGAGCGCGCCCGCCACGGCGCGCCGCACGGCCTGGTGGTCGTGGCCGAGCACCAGACCGCCGGCCGGGGTCGCCTGGACCGCGCGTGGGAGACGCCCGCCCGGGCCGCGCTGACCTTCTCGGTGCTGCTCCGGCCACAGGTGCCGGCGGCGCAGTGGCCCTGGCTGCCGCTGCTGGCCGGCCATGCCCTGGCGATCGCGCTGCGCGAGGCCGAGGTACCGGCCGGGCTGAAGTGGCCCAACGACGTCCTGGTCGGTGAGCGCAAGGTGGCCGGCATCCTGCTGGAACGGGTCGAGACCGGTGACGGCCCGGCCGCGGTCCTCGGCGTCGGCCTCAACGTGTCCACGACCGAGGAGGAGCTCCCCGTCGACACCGCGACGTCGGTCGCGCTGGCCACGGGATCCGCGCCGGACCGGACCGAGCTGCTGACGCGCCTCCTGGGACGCCTGGTCGACGAGTACGACGCCTGGCAGGCCGACGAGGCACGGACCGTGACGCTCGCCTCGGCGTACACCGACGTCTGTGTGACGGTGGGCCGCGAGGTCCGCGTGGAGCTGCCCGGAGGGACGGTCCGCACCGGGACGGCCCAGGGCATCGACCCCGGGGGGCGGCTGGTCGTCGACGGTGTCGCGCTGGGCGTCGGGGACGTGGTCCACGTCCGCCCTGCCCGATGACCGGATCAGTGCCATGATCGTGGCTGTGACGTTCTCCGAGAAGCTGCTCAACCCGGGTGAGCACGTCGTCGTGACGACCCGCACCCACCCGAAGGTGCTGATGCTGCCGGTCCTGATCCTGGTGCTGACCCTGGGAGTGGCCGCATTCGTCCAGCGGTCCGGCAGCGGTGGCCTGGCCGACGTGATGCACACCGGAGTCTGGGTGGTGGCGGCGATCGTCATCCTCATCTGGGTGGTCCGCCCCGTCATCGCGTGGGCGACCACGAGCTACACGTTCACCAACCGCAGGTTCATCAAGCGCTCGGGCCTGATCGGCAAGGAGGGGCGCACCATCCCGCTCAACCGGATCAGCGGCGTGGACTTCGAGATCGGGATCATCGACCGGCTCTTCGGCTGCGGCACCCTCGTCGTCTCCGACGCCAGCGAGCAGGGACGCGTCGAGCTCGAGGACGTCCCCCGCGTCGAGGAGGTGCAGCTCCAGGTCGCCGAGGAGCTCCACCGGCTCTCAGGGCACCGCAGCGACGATGGAACCTGAGACCGAGACCGCCCGGGATCGGCTCGAACGCGCGATCCTGGGCGAAGGTCGCGTGTTCAGCGCCCTCGAGGTGGCTGAGGAGACCGGGGTGACGGTCGACCAGCTGCGCCGTCTGTGGCGAGCCCTCGGCTTCCCCGAGCACGGCGTCGAGGTGGCCTTCACCAGGGCCGACGCCGAGGCGGTCAGCCGGCTCAGCGCCATCGTGGAGACCGGGGTGATCGACTTCGACACGGCGGTCAACCTGACCCGGGCGGTGGGCCAGACGATGGCCCGGCTCTCCGACTGGGAGGTCGGGACGCTCTCGCACCGGGTGGAGGAGCTGGAGGCCGGCGACGAGGCGACCGGAAGCCGGAGCGGCTCCGCCCTGCGGATGCTGAACGAGATCAACCCGCCCTTCGAGAGCCTGCTCATCTACGTCTGGCGGCGGCACCTCGCCGCGGCGGTGGCCCGGGTCGAGGCGCTCGGCGCCAACGAGGAGGACCTGCACACCGCCCACGTCACGGTGGGATTCGTGGACATCGTCGGTTTCACGGCGCTCTCCAACCAGACCGGGCAGGCGAGGATCGGCGAGATCGTCGAGCTCTTCGAGTCCCGGTGCGCCGACGCGGTGGCCGCGAAGCGCGGTCGGGTGATCAAGAGCATCGGCGACTCGGTGCTGTTCGTGAACGACGACCCGATCCGCGCCTACGACACGGCCGAGGGCATCATCAACGTGGTCGGCCGGGACCCGCGGATGCCCGACGTCAGGGTCGGCCTGGCCAGCGGATCGGTCGTGATGCGGCTCGGCGACGTCTTCGGCCCGCCGGTCAACATGGCCGCGCGGATGACCTCGGTGGCCCGCCGCAACCGGATCATCGTCGACGCCGAGACCGCGGAGCTGCTGCCGGACGACCAGTTCGAGACGCGGCGGCTCTCGGCGCGTCCGGTGCGGGGTTTCGGCCTCGTGGAGCCGGTCGCCGTACGTCGGCACTAGGGGGCACCAGGTGTCCGCCGCCGCTGGCACCAACTCGAACGTTTGTGCAAGGTTCGTGCGTTTTACGTAACGGTGATGCACCAATTCCTACCGTTGGTCCATGTTCCGTGTTCAGGATGTCGAGCTCGACCCCGAGACGCGCCGCGCGTGGCGTGCGGGGCGCGAGATCATCCTGTCCCGCAAGGAGTTCGACCTGGTCGAGGCGCTGATGGCGCGCGCCGGCGACATCGTCACGCGCGACGAGCTGATGAGGACGGTGTGGCACACCAACTTCTGGACGTCGTCCAAGACGATCGACGTGCACCTGGGCTGGGTCCGTCGCAAGCTCGGTGACGACACGCGGCGACCCACGCTGATCACCACGATCCGCGGCAAGGGGCTGCGCTTCGAGACGAACGGGCACAACCACTAGCCTCTGCTGTGTGACCGCGTCCGCACCGACCCTCGCCGTCATCGGCGGCGGGCAGCTGGCCCGGATGATGGCGCAGCCCGCGATCGCGCTGGGGCTGCCGCTGCGGCTGCTGGCCGAGGGCGAGGGGGTCTCCGCGGCCCAGGTCATCCCCGACCACTACGTCGGCGACTACCGCGACCTCGACACCCTGGTGAAGGCGACCGACGGCTGTGCGGTGGTGACCTTCGACCACGAGCACGTCCCGACCGAGCACCTGCGGGCACTCGCCGGGTCCGGCCTCGCCGTGCGGCCCGGCCCGGAGGCCCTGGTGCACGCCCAGGACAAGGGGGTGATGCGGGAGGCGATCTCGCGGCTGGGCCTGCCCAACCCCCGGTACGCCGCGGTCGGGTCGCTCTCGGAGATCGAGGACTTCGGCTTCCCCTGCGTGCTGAAGCGAACTCGTGGCGGGTACGACGGCAAGGGGGTCTGGGTCGTCCGGACCGCGGCGGAGTGCGAGGCGCCGCTGGCGTCGGCCGCGGCCTCGGCCGTGGAGCTGCTCGCCGAGGAGCTGGTCGACTTCCGTCGCGAGCTGTCCGCCCTGGTGGCCAGGTCGCCCAGCGGCCAGGCCGCGGCGTACCCGGTCGTGGAGTCCACCCAGCGCGACGGGATCTGTCACGAGGTGGTCGCACCGGCACCGGGACTGGATCCCGACCTGGCGGGCCGGGCGCAGGAGCTCGCGCTCCGGGTCGCCGGAGCCCTCGACGTCACCGGCATCCTCGCCGTCGAGCTCTTCGAGACCGCTGACGGGCGGCTGCTGGTCAACGAGCTGGCGATGCGCCCCCACAACACCGGCCACTGGACCCAGGACGGTGCCGTCACGTCCCAGTTCGAGAACCACCTCCGCGCCGTCATGGACCTGCCGCTGGGCTCGCCGGCGGCACGGGCGCCGTGGACGGTGATGGTCAACATCCTCGGGGGAGCGGCGGAGACCGGACGGCTGTACGACGGCTTCCCGCACGCCCTGGCGCGTGACCCGCACCTGCGGGTTCACCTCTACGGCAAGGAGCTGCGTCCTGGGCGCAAGGTGGGCCACGTCAACGCCTACGGCGCCGACCTCGACGACTGCCTGGAGCGTGCCCGGCACGCCGCGGCGTGGTTCGGTGGTGACCTCGGAGATGAGAGTGAGTAGACATGGCTGACCCCCAGCCCCGCGTCGGCATCGTGATGGGCTCCGACTCCGACTGGCCGGTGATGAAGGACGCCGCGGAGGCGCTGACCGAGTTCGACATCGCCCACGAGGCCGATGTCATCTCCGCGCACCGGATGCCCGAGCAGATGCTCGACTACGGGCGGCAGGCCGCCGGCCGCGGGCTGCAGGTGATCATCGCCGGGGCCGGTGGCGCGGCCCACCTGCCCGGGATGCTCGCCTCGGTCACGGCGCTGCCGGTGATCGGCGTCCCCGTCCCGCTGAAGTACCTCGACGGCATGGACTCCCTGCTCTCGATCGTGCAGATGCCGGCCGGCGTCCCCGTGGCCGCCGTCGCCGTCGGCAACGCGCGCAACGCCGGGCTGCTCGCCGTGCGGATCCTCGCGGCGACCGACCCGGCCCTCCAGGAGCGGATGACCGACTTCCAGGCCGAGCTGCGGCGCACCGCGGAGGAGAAGGGGAAGGCTGTGCGCGGGGCCTCCCACCACACGGGCAGGATCGGGTTCTGACCGGAGCGGACGCGGCTGCGGAGTGCAAGCGGAGCACGGCCCGGACGCTGTCGCCGGACCGGCTGGTCGGGCTCGACGTCGCGCGCTGCCTGGCGCTGCTGGGCATGGTCGCCACCCACGTCTTCCTCCCCCGCGGGCCCGACGGTGACCTGGCGCTGCCGCAGGCGATCGCGGGTGGCCGGTCAGCGGCGCTGTTCGCGGTGCTCGCCGGGGTGTCGCTGGCCCTGATGACCGGCCGCCGCGATCCGGTCACCGGCCGGGAGCGGGTGGCCCGGTCGTGGGGGATCGTGGTCCGCGCGCTGCTGATCGCGCTGGTGGGCCTCTACCTGGGCAGCCTGGGCTCGGGACTGGCGATCATCCTCACCTACTACGGCCTGCTGTTCCTGCTGGGTCTCCCGTTCGTCGGCCTGCGCGCACCGGCGTTGCTGGTCCTGACCGGCGCCTGGCTCGTGGTCGCACCGGTCATCTCGCAGCTGGTCCGGCCGGAGCTACCGCCACGAGGGTTCGCCAGCCCGACCTTCGACCAGCTCGCCGACCCCGGCCAGCTGCTGAGCGAGCTCCTGTTCACCGGCTACTACCCGGTGGTGCCCTGGCTGGCCTACCTGCTCGCCGGGATGGCGCTCGGACGGCTCGACCTCGCCAACCGCGCCGTGCAGGGGTGGATCACCGGGGCGGGCGCGGCGCTGGCGCTGGTCTCGTTCGCGGTGTCGCGGATCCTGACCGGCCCCTACGGCATCGCCGAGGAGCTGGCCGGCTCCCCGGGAGCGCCGGCGGCCACCGGCCCGGACCTGCTCCAGGAGATCGCCGGCGGCATGTTCGGCACCACGCCGACGGGAGGTCCCTGGGAGTGGCTGCTGGTGGTCGCGCCCCACAGCGCGACGCCGTTCGATCTCGCGCACACCATCGGGACGTCGTACCTGGTCATCGGCGCCTGCCTGCTCCTCCTCGGTGCCGTGCCGACGGCCCGTCGCCGGGCCGTGGCGATCGCCTTCGGGGCCGGGACCATGACCCTGACGCTCTACACGCTGCACGTGGTGATGAGGACCCCGGCCGTGCTGCCCGACGAGACCCCGTCGTCGTTCCCGCTGCACGTGGTCGCGCTGCTCACGATCGGCGGTCTCTACGTCTACGGCGGTCGGCGAGGGCCCCTGGAGTGGGTGGTCGCCGCGGTCTCGGGCCGCGCGGTCGAGCGGTCGAGGCGCGAGGCGCACACGCGGGGCTGACCGACCGCGTCACTCCTCGTCCGCCAGCTCCTCGGCGGTGGGGATCGGCCCGCCCCCGTCCGGGATCCAGCGCCCGGAGTCTCGCCAGCGGACGGCCGCGTGGAAGCCGTGCGTCGCGGCGAACTCCTGGAACCAGCGACCTTCGGGTGAGTGGCGGGTGATGCCGTCGAACAGCGTGGCGAGGACCTGGGTGCCCTGCAGGCCCATGTTGTCGAAGGCCTGGTTGATCATCAGCTTCTGCATCGCCAGCTGGTTGACCGGGACCCCGGCGATCCGGTCGGCCAGTCGCTCGACGGCCTCCTCCAGGTCGGCGGCGGGGACGGACTCCACGACCAGCCCCCAGTCGGCGGCGGTCCGGCCGTCGATGGTGTCGCCGGTCAGGAGCATCCGCTTCGCGCGCTCGGCCCCGAGCCGGTAGACCCACATGGCCGTCGTCGGGCATCCCCACACCCGGGACGGCATGTAGCCGATGCGCGCGTCGTCGGCCATCACGACGAGGTCGCAGGACAGGGCGATGTCGCTGCCGCCGGCGACCGCGTGCCCGTGCACCTTGGCGATGGTCGGCTTGAGCGACCGCCACAGCGTGAAGAAGCCGTCGGTGTTGGCCTTCATCAGCCGGTAGTCCTTGATCGGGTCCCAGACCGGGGGCTGGAAGCTGTCGCCCTGCTCGGCGAAGACCTTGAGGTCGTAGCCGGCACAGAACGCGTCGCCGGCACCCTGCAGCACGATGACGTGCACGTCGGGGTCGTCGTCGGCCGCGGCGACAGCGGCCGGGATCTCGCGGACCATCGCGGCGTCGATCGCGTTGAGCCGCTCGGGCCGGTCGAGGGTGATGTACGCCTTGCGGTCGCGGGTCTCGTAGGTGAGGGACTCGAAGGTCTGGGCCATGGGACTGCTTACTCCCCGCGCACCCGGCCGCGCAATGCCTTGGTCTCGCCGCGCTGGCGCTTGGCGTCGAGCCGGCGCTGCCGGGCCCGGCGGGAGGGCTTCGTGGGCCGGCGTGGCGGGGGAGGCGGGGCCAGGGCGGTCCGGAGCAGGTCGGCCAGCCGCTCCCGCGCGGCGACCCGGTTGCGGTGCTGCGAGCGGTGCTCCGAGGCGTCGACGACCAGCCGGCCGTCGACCAGGCGGGAGGCGAGGTTGGCGAGCGCACGGGCGCGCTGGGTCTCGGAGAGGGCGGCCGATCCGGCGACGTCGTACTCGAGCTCGACGCGGCTGTCGGCGGTGTTGACCGACTGTCCGCCGGGACCGGACGAACGCGAGAACCGCTCCACGAGCTCGGCGGCCGGGATCACCAGGCCGGACGGGAGCCCGGGACCGGGGCTGACCGCGAGGTCGCGACCGGGCGTGGTCACGGGCGTCGTCGTCCCCACTCGATCGCCGGGCAGGTGTCCATCACCATCGGGACCCCGGCGTCGGTGGTGCGGCGGAACGCGTCGTGGTCGACCACCCCGAGCTGGAACCACACCCCGCGGGCGCCGATCGCGACCGCCTGGTCGGCGAACTCCCCGGCAGCCTCGGAGCGACGGAACACGTCGACCACGTCGACGGCGAACGGCACGTCGGCGAGCGTGGCGTAGCCGGTCTCGCCGAGGACGGTCGGCGCCTCGGGGTGCACCGGCACGATCCGCTTGCCGCGGTCCTGGAGCATCTGGGCGATCCGGTACGCCGTGCGGTTGGGGTTGCCCGACAGGCCGACCACCGCCCAGGTCTGGCAGTCGTCGAGCAGGAACCTGATGTTCTCCGGGTCGAGCCACTGCGGCAGGGCCAGGTCCTCAGCGCTGGGAGCCATGCCGCCAGTCAACCAGCCCCCGGGAACCCGGCGGCTCCCGCACGCGTCAGAACCGGCATGAGCACTCACCTCGTGCGGCGGGCGTCGGTCGGGCTTCTCCTGGTCTCGTCGGCGCTCGCCGGCTGCGGGGACGAGTCCGGGCAGGACCTCCGTGATCCGATCGAGCCGGTGGACGTCGAGTACGTCGGCGACGGCCCGGCGCGGCTCTTCCCCGACGGGTCCGCGCCGATCCGGCTCACCCTGCGCGACGGCGAGATCTCGTTCACCTCCTCGTGCAACCAGTTCTCGGGGCGGGCGAGCTGGGACGACGGCGTCCTGCGGACCGGCGCCCTCGGTGGCACCGAGATGGGCTGCCCCGGCCTCCGCCAGCGGCAGGACGAGTGGATGGTCGCCTTCTTCGGGTCGTCGCCGGCAGTCGAGCTGGACGGCACCGACCTCGCGATCGAGTCGGAGAAGGATCGCGTGTGGTTCGTGCCGGCGGACGAGGCGCCGTCGGGCGAGCCTGGCGACGAGGCCGACCTGGTGGGGACCCGGTGGCGCCTCACCGGCATCGGCGAGCGGGACGGCGACTCGACCGGGATGATGGTCGTCCCCGACGACGTCACCGCCACGATCCGGTTCGACTCCGGGGAGTTCGCGGTCCGCACCGGATGCAACACCGGGGGCGGGCCCGCGGTCGTCGGGAGCGACGAGATCCGCCTCGGGCAGTTCGCCGTCACGCTCCTGCCGTGCACCGGCGTAGCCGGCGGGGTGGAGCGGGCAGTGACCCAGGTGCTCCAGGGCGGCCCGGCCGTCAGCTGGGCGATCACCGGCGACGAGCTGCGGCTCCGCGCACGTGATGGACGGCACGAGCTCGTGTTCCACCGCTGACCGTCCGGTCGGCCGGCAGGTGTTGCGGAAGTACGATCCGGGGCATGAGCGACTTCCCCCTCTATGCCCTGTCCGAGGAGCACCAGGCCATCCGCGAGGCCGTGCGCTCGGTCTGCGACGCCAAGGTGGCGCCGTACGCCGCCGACGTCGACGAGAACGCCCGCTACCCGCGCGAGGCGGCCGAGGCGCTGCAGGCGGCCGACTTCCACGCACCCCACGTCCCGGAGGAGTACGGCGGCGCCGGAGCCGATGCGCTCGCGACGGTCCTGGTCATCGAGGAGGTCGCCCGGGCCTGCGTGAGCGCGAGCCTGATCCCGGCCGTCAACAAGCTGGGTTCGCTGCCGGTGATGCTCTCGGGCTCCGAGGAGCTGAAGAAGCACTACCTCGGCA
>NZ_DASSXS010000128.1:0-10274 GCF_035703625.1 Nocardioides sp.
CCCACTTGGTCATCTCGCAGCGGACCGTCGTGCCGGACGTGAGGCTCACGCCGTCGTTTGTATCACCGCTTGGGCGGGACGACGCGCGTGGAGGCGCGGGCGAAGAGGTCCTGGTAGCGCGAGCCGACCAGCTTGGCGAAGGTGTGGATCGCGTGGGCGTCGATGCCGACCAGGACCCGCGCCCGGTCGGACGTGACGCCCTTGAGGATGATCCGCGCCGCCTTGTCGGGCGACATCCGCGCGAGCTTCTTCTCGAACAGCTCGTCGATCGCGGCGGCGTCCTGGCTGGCGGTCTTGCGGCCGTGCCGCGAGATGCCCGTCTTGATGCCGCCGGGGTGGACACAGGTGACCCCCACCGGGTGGCCGGCGACCAGCATCTCCTCGCGGAGCGCCTCGGTGAAGCCGCGGACGGCGTACTTCGAGGCGTTGTACGACGACTGGCCGGGCATGCTGATCAGCCCGAACAACGAGGAGATGTTGACGACGTGGCCGTCGCCGGAGGCGATCAGGTGCGGCAGGAACTCCTTGGTGCCGGTGACCACGCCCCAGAAGTTGATGCCCATGATCCAGTCCCACTGGTCGTAGGTCATCTCCTCGAACTCGCCGGTCATGGTGACACCGGCGTTGTTGACCACCACGTTGACCCGGCCGAAGTGCTCGGCCACCTCGGCGGCGTACGTCGCGAAGGCCGCCCGGTCCGCGACGTCGAGCCGGTCGGAGCGCACCTCGCGGGCGCCCTGCCCCCGAATCGACAAGTTCTTGACCAGGTCGACCGTCTCGGCCAGCCCGGCCTCGTCGATGTCGGAGATCGCGAGCAGCGCACCGTGGCCGGCGGCCTCGACGGCCAGCGAGCGGCCGATGCCGGAGCCCGCGCCGGTGATCACGACGACCTTGTCGGTGAGCGTCTTCATGCGAGGCTTTCCTTCCGGTTGTCGGTGGGCACCGCGTCGTGTGCGTCGCGCGCGGCCGTCACGGTGTAGGCGGCCACGTCGAACCTGGCCAGCAGCTCGCGGAACTTGAACGTGGTGCGCGGCCACAGCACGGTGTTGCGGCCGTGCTCGTCGAGGTACCAGCTGGAGCAGCCGCCGGTGTTCCAGACCGTGCGCTTCATCCGGCGCTGGATGTCGTCGTTCCACCGCTGCTGCGCGGCGGGGGTCGGCTCGACCGTGGCGTAGGCGTTGCGCCGCATGGTCCGGATGGCCTCGCGGATGTAGGCGACCTGGGACTCGATGATCAGCACCATGCTCGAGTGGCCGAGGCCGGTGTTGGGCCCGACGATGAAGAACAGGTTCGGGAAGCCGTGCACGGTGGTGCCCTTGTAGCCGGCCATCCCCGACTCGCGCCAGATGTCGGCCAGCGAGCGGCCCTCCCGGCCCCGGATCTGCTCGGCGATCGGCAGGTCCGTGGTGTGGAAGCCGGTGGCGACGACGAGCACGTCGATGGGTCGCTCCACGCCGTCGGCGGTCACGACGGCGTTGCCGGTCACCTTGGCGATCGGCTCGGTCACCAGGTCGACGTTGTCGGAGTCGAGGGCGGGGTAGTAGTCGTTGGAGATCAGGATCCGCTTGCAGCCGATCTCGAAGGTGGGGGTGACCTTCTCCCGCAGCTGCGGGTCGGAGATGCCCTTGGCGAGGTTGGCCAGGGCGAGCTTCTTGGCCGGCGCCGCCAGCTTGGGCTGCACCGTGAAGCCCGGGACGTAGGTCTCGCGGCCCCAGTAGATGGCGCGGCGGTAGAGCTTCTGGACGGCGGGGAACCGCCGGAACAGCTGCCGCTCGATGCGGGTGTACTTCCGGTCGTTGCGCGGCAGGACGTAGGGAGCGGTGCGCTGGTAGACGTCGAGGTGGTCGACGACCTTCTGCAGCTCGGGAACGATCTGGATCGACGAGGCGCCGGTGCCGATCACCGCGACCCGCTTGCCGGCGAGGTCGACGTCGTGGTTCCAGCGGGCGGAGTGGAAGATCTCTCCCTGGAAGGTCTCGATGCCGTCGATCGCGGGCAGCCGCGGGGCGGACAGGCCGCCGGCACCGGAGATGAGGGTGGTCGAGGTGACCGTGCCAGCGGTGGTCTCCACCCTCCAGCACTGGGCTTCGTCGTCCCAGTCGGCCGAGAGCAGCTCGGTGCCGAAGGCGAACCGGTCGAGCACCCCGGACTCGCGTGCGACCCGCTGGAGGTAGGCCTGGATCTCCGGCTGGGGGGAGAACGACATCGACCAGTCGGGGTTGGGTGCGAAGGAGAAGGAGTAGAGCTGGCTGGGCACGTCGCAGGCGGCGCCGGGGTAGGTGTTGTCGCGCCAGGTGCCGCCGACGTCGGAGCCCTTCTCGATCACGAGGAAGTCGGTCTCGCCGTCCTCCCGGAGCTTGATCGCGGTGCAGAGGCCGGCGAACCCCGCTCCGATGACCAGGTGGTCCACGTGTCCGGCTATCTTGGGTCCATCGATCTTGGGTCCGTTGATCGGCATGCCGCCACGCTATTGGCGTTATTGAACAGGTGTCAATAGAATGCCGCCCGTGACGACAGACACATCCGCCCGGGGACCGCGCACCCGGCTCGCCCCGGACCAGCGGCGCACCCAGCTGCTCGACCTGGGCGTCAGCCTGCTCGCCACCCGCTCGCTCGACGAGCTCACGATCGACGTGCTGGCGGAGGAGGCCGGGATCTCCCGGGGTCTGCTCTACCACTACTTCGGCAACAAGCACGACTTCCGTGAGGCCGTCGTACGCCGGGCGGTCGCGGACCTCGTCGTGCAGACGGCCCCGCCGGAGGGAGGCGAGCCCCTGGAGCGGCTGCTGGCGTCCGTGGCTGCCTACGTCGACTACGTGGTGGCCAACTACCAGGGCTACGTCTCCATCGTCCGTGGCGCCGCCGGCGGCAACGAGACCATGCGCCAGGTCTACGAGGAGACCCGGGCGGCGCTGACCGACCGGATCTTCACCGAGGACGCGCAGGGGGAGATCATCCCGGACACGCCGGCCGCCCGGCTGATGGTCCGGGGCTGGTCGGCGATGGGCGAGGAGATGGTGCTGACCTGGGTCACCGATCCTCGGGGCGTCACCCGTGACCAGCTCCTCGAGGCGCTGGCCGCCTCGCTGCCGGCCCTGGTCGACCTGCTCCACTGAGTGTCGACGTGAAGATCTCCTACCCGCCCCAGCTGCCGGTCAGCGCCCGCCGCGAGGACCTCGCGGCGGCGATCCGGGACCACCAGGTCGTCATCGTGGCCGGCGAGACCGGCTCCGGCAAGACCACCCAGCTGCCCAAGATCTGCCTCGAGCTGGGCCGGGGCAAGGACCGCCTGATCGGGCACACCCAGCCGCGCCGGATCGCCGCCCGGTCGGTCGCCGAGCGGATCGCCGAGGAGATGGGAACGGGACTCGGCGAGCTGGTGGGCTACCAGGTGCGGTTCACCGACTCCACCTCCCCGGCGACCCGGCTGAAGGTGATGACCGACGGCATCCTGCTGGCCGAGCTGCAGCGCGACCGGCAGCTGCGCCGCTACGACACGATCATCATCGACGAGGCGCACGAGCGGAGCCTCAACATCGACTTCCTGCTCGGCTACCTCAAGCGGCTGCTGCCGCGGCGGCCCGACCTCAAGCTGATCATCACCTCCGCCACGATTGACCCGGAGCGGTTCGCCGCCCACTTCGCCGGCCGCGACGGCAGGCCCGCCCCGATCATCGAGGTCTCCGGTCGGACCTTCCCGGTCGAGGTGCGCTACCGCCCCCTGATCGAGGAGCCCGAGGAGGACGCGGAGGGGGAGGCCGTCGTCCGCGACCAGACCGAGGCGATCGTCGAGGCGGTCAGGGAGCTCTGCAACGAGGGCCCGGGCGACATCCTCGTGTTCCTCCCCGGCGAGCGGGAGATCCGCGACACCGCCGACGTGCTCGACGGGCTCGGACTCAGGAACCCGCTCGAGGTGGTGCCGCTCTACTCCCGGCTCTCGGCCGCCGAGCAGCACCGGGTGTTCCAGCCGCACGGCGGCCGGAGGGTCGTGCTCGCGACGAATGTCGCCGAGACCTCGCTGACAGTCCCCGGCATCCGCTACGTCGTCGACACCGGGGTCGCGCGGATCTCGCGGTACTCCGCGCGGACCAAGGTGCAACGGCTGCCGATCGAGCCGATCAGCCAGGCCTCGGCCAACCAGAGATCCGGTCGCTGCGGCCGGGTCGAGGCGGGCATCGCCGTCCGGCTCTACTCCGAGGAGGACTACGAGGCCCGGCCCGAGTTCACCGACCCGGAGATCCTGCGGACCAACCTCGCCAGCGTCGTGCTGCAGATGACGTCGCTCGGGCTCGGTGACGTCTCCCGCTTCCCGTTCGTCGAGCCGCCCGACCGGCGCAACGTGACGGCCGGCGTCCAGCTCCTCGAGGAGCTCGGGGCGCTGGGGGGCGGGGCGACGCACGACCGCCGCCTCACCCGTCTCGGCAAGCGCCTCGCCCGGCTGCCGATCGACCCGCGGCTGGGGCGGATGGTCCTCGAGGCGGAGCGCCTCGGGTGCCTGCGCGACGTACTCGTCATCACCGCGGCCCTCTCCCTGCAGGACCCCCGCGAGCGTCCCGCCGAGCTCCAGGCCCAGGCCGACCAGGCCCATGCGCGGTTCCGGGACGACACCTCCGACTTCCTCACCTGGCTCAACCTGTGGCGCTACCTGCGTGAGCAGCAGCGCGAGCTGTCCAGCAGCGCCTTCCGCCGGATGTGCAAGCGGGAGTTCCTCAACTACCTGCGGGTGCGGGAGTGGCAGAGCTTCGAGTCGCAGCTGCGGCAGGTGTGCCGCGAGATGCGGGTCCAGGTCGGCCAGCCCTCCGACCAGCCCGACGCCGACGGCATCCACCAGGCGCTGCTCTCCGGGCTGCTCAGCCACATCGGCTCGCTGGAGGAGCGCGACCGGGGCAAGCGCGGGCCGAGGGAGTACCTCGGGGCCCGCGGCGCGAGGTTCGCGATCTTCCCCGGCAGCGGTCTGCACCGCAAGAACCCGCAGTTCCTGATGGCCGGGGAGCTGGTGGAGACGGGCCGGCTCTGGGCGCGCCAGAACGCCGCGATCAGGCCGGAGTGGGCCGAACGCCTCGGCGCCCACCTGGTCAAGCGCACCTACTCCGAGCCGCACTGGTCGAAGAAGCGGGCGGCCGTGATGGCCCGCGAGCGGGTCACGTTGTACGGCGTCCCGCTGGTCGCCGACCGCCTCGTCAGCTACGGGAAGGTCGACCCCACGGTGAGCCGCGAGCTGTTCATCCGGCACGCCCTCGTCCAGGGCGAGTGGGACACCCGGCACACGTTCCTGGCGACCAACCGGGCCCTGCTCGAGGAGGCCGAGGAGCTGGAGCACCGCGCCCGCCGGCGCGGCATCGTGGTCGACGAGCACACCCTCTTCGACTTCTACGACGCGCGCGTGGGCGCCGAGGCCGTCAGCGGTGCCCACTTCGACACCTGGTGGAAGCGGGAACGCCGGGAGCGTCCGGACCTGCTGACCCTCGACCGGGAGATGCTCACCCAGGACAGCGCGGATGAGATCCGCGAGGCCGACTACCCGCGCACCTGGCAGTCCAGCCTCGTTGGATCAGACGGGGCGGAGGGACTGACCTTCTCGATCGGCTACCACTTCGAGCCGGGCGCGGAGGACGACGGGATCACCATCGACGTCCCGGTGGCCACGCTGAACCGGGTGTCGTCGGAGGACTTCTCCTGGAACGTCCCCGGCCTGCGCGAGGAGCTGGTCACCTCCCTGATCCGCAGCCTGCCCAAGCAGCTGCGGGTGAACTTCGTGCCCGCACCGAACCGGGCCCGCGAGTTCCTGGCCGCGGTGCCGGCGGGCGACGAGCCGCTGCTCGACGCACTCGAGCGCCACCTGCGCGCCACGACCGGCGTGGTCGTGCCGCGGGACGCGTGGGACTGGTCGAAGGTGCCACCGCACCTGCAGCCCACCTACCGGGTCGTGGACGACACCGGCGCCGAGCGGGCGCGGGGCAAGGACCTCGACGCCCTCAAGGAGCCGTTGCGGCCGTCGTTCGCGCAGGCGATGGCCGACGTCGCGGCGGACAGCGGGCGCTCCCGCACGGGCGAGACCGAGTGGGTGTTCGGCACGCTCGAGGAGTCCTTCACCCAGCGGCGCGCGGGCCACGAGGTGCGCGGCTACCCGGCACTCGTCGACGAGGGCAGGACGGTCGGGCTGGGGGTCTTCGGGTCCGAGGCGGAGGCCGCCGCCCGACACCGTCTGGGCGTACGACGGCTGCTCGTGCTCAGCGCCCCGACGTCGGCCGGCGACCTGACCGGTGACCTCACGGACCGGGAGAAGCTCGGCCTGGCGGGGTCGCCGTACCCCACGGTGGCCGAGCTCCTGGACGACGTGCACGCCGCGCAGGCCCAGGAGGTGGTGGACGCACGTCCACCGGTGCGCGACGAGGCGGCGTTCGGGCAGCTGGTCGCCGCCGCGGCCGAGGGCCGCCAGGAGCGGCTCCGGGCGGTGCTGGCCGACGTGCTCCGCGTGCTGGAGGCGTGGCGGCACACCGACAAGGTGCTCGCGGGGCGTGCCCAGCTGGCGACGCTGCCGGCGTTGACCGACATGAAGGGCCAGCTCGGCCGGCTCGTCCACCGTGGTTTCGTCGGTGAGGCCGGCGCGGCCCAGCTGCGGCGCTACCCGACGTACCTCGCGGCCATCGACCAGCGGCGCTCGCAGCTCGACGGCCAGGTCGCCCGCGACCGGCAGCTGATGGACCAGGTGGCCGACCTGCAGGAGGCCTACCTCCACCAGGTCGAGGCGCTCCCGGAGGGCCGACCGCCCGACGCCAACCTGCGGCGGGTCCGGTGGATGCTGGAGGAGTACCGCGTGTCCCTGTGGGCCCAGCAGCTCGGGACGGCGTACCCGGTGAGCGACCAGCGGATCCGCAAGGCGCTGGCGGCAACCGGGCCGACCGGTCCCGCCGCTGCGCCCGGCGTGGCAGGCTGAGTCCGTGACCGAGCGCGCACACCACCGGCCCATGACGACGGGGGCGAGCTTCTTCGACGCCGTGGCCGGTGGCACCGACCCCGCCGAGGTCAGCGCGGCCGCCGACCGGGCGGCCACCCTCCTGGTGCGGGGGGCCCGACGGTCCGGCGACGCGGAGGTGGCCGACCGGCTGATCCACCTCGCCGACAGCGAGGGCATCGAGACCATCGCCGAGGTCTGGTCGGGCTCCCCGGCCAACACGCTGGCCGGGTGCCTGTGGCGGCTCTACCTGCTCCGGTCCTGGGTCTACTCCGACCCCGCCGGGGTGGCGGCCGAGTTCGAGGCCGGCCGGGTGCGCGCCCCGGTCGCCCGGGTCGTCGCCGGTGTCGCCGACCCGCCTGGGCCCGATGAGCTGAAGTGGATGGTCGACCAGGTGCTGCGCGGCATCGCCGAACGGGACTTCGCCGACGTCCTCTTCCGCGCGGCGGCCTTCGCCCGGGTGGTGGCCACGGGCCGGGCGGAGCTGCCCGAGCCGACCGAGACCGGCATCGCCCGACTGCTGGGACTGGCCGAGCAGCTCGAGGCCGCCGGTCACCTCGAGCTGAAGAACTCGCTCGCCTGACCCGACATCCACTCGTCGGGCCTCATCTCTGGGCTTCCTCGTCTACACTCACTCACGTGTGCCGGGCCGCGGCAGCCCCGGGTCCCAGATTCAGCCGCTGCGAGCGGCCACGCGCCGTGAGGCGCTCCCGGTCCGGCACACAATTACTCCCCGATAGAGTCGTGCGGGGTAGCTGCCGGTCATGGAGAGGGGATCGCGGTGTCGTCGCGTGCCACGGCCGGTAGGGCACGCCGCCGCGTGACGATCGCCCTGTGCGTGGCAGTGATGCTGGCCCTCGCCGCCTGCGAGTCCGACGGAGGGCCCCCGCGGCCCGCGCCCGCGACCAAGGCGCCGAAGGAGCCCGTGTCGCTGACCCTGGGGGTCAACGGTCCCCGCGACGAGCTCGCGGCCCACACCGCGGTGGCGGAGAGCTTCGACTCGCTCTACGACCCGGCGGTGGTCGAGGTCAAGCACTGGGCCTCCAGCGCCAAGATGATGTCGGCGATCGAGGACGGCGCGAAGGTGCCCGACGTCTTCCTCGTGAACCGCGACGACCTGGCCACCCTGCAGGAGCAGCGGCTCATCCAGCCCGTCGACGCACTGCTCGACGCCCGCGGGGTGGACTTCGGCGACGGGTACTCCCGGGACGCGCTGCAGGCGTTCAGCGCCGACGACCGGCTCCAGTGCATGCCGTACGGCATCTCGCCGATGGTCATCTTCTACAACACCAAGCTGGTCGACTTCGACCGGATGGAGGCCCGCGGCCTGCTCTTCCCGGCGCAGCGGGAGGCCTGGACCCTCGAGATGTTCACCGCGGCCGCCCAGTTCGCCAGCCGGCCGCCCGGGGCCAAGGGCGTTCACATCGAGCCGGGGGTGCGCACCTTCGCGCCCTTCGTCTACTCCGGCGGTGGCCAGGTCTTCGACGACGAGGATGCCCCGACGTCCCTGGCCTTCGCCGACGGCGACAGTGCCGAGGCGATCGAGCGCATGCTCGAGGTGCTCCGTCGCCCCCAGCTGACGCTGGGCCCCGGGCAGCTCGCCGAACGCACGCCGCTCGAGTGGTTCACGCAGGGGCAGCTCGGCATGATGGCCGGCTACCGACAGCTGGTGCCCAAGCTGCGCCAGGTCCACGGGCTCGACTTCGACGTGATCTCGATGCCGATCCTGGACGGCCTCGCGACCAGCGGCGACATCACCGGCCTGTGCCTGTCGGCGCGCGCCGCGAGCACCCCTGCTGCAGCCGACCTGATGGTCGACGTCCTCAGCACGCCCTCGGTCGAGCGGGTGGTGAGGGCTGGCTACCTGGTGCCGGCCAACAGCGAGGTCGCGCTGTCGGAGGAGTTCCTCCAGCCCGGTCGGCTTCCCGAGCACTCGAGCGTCTTCAACAGCAGCGTCCGGGGCATCCAGATCTCGCCCCTGCTGTCGGTGTGGCCAGAGCTCGAGCAGGCAGTCGCGCCCGCACTGAACCAGCTGGTGCAGGTCCCGGTGCTCGACGACCTCCAGGAGCGCCTGACGGACATCGACGAGCAGAGCCGCAGCGTCCTGGAGTCCGACACCGCCACGCCCTCGGAGGACTGAGTCGGGTCAGGCGGTCGGACCGTCGGGTGTGTCCGTCGGATCGGCAGCAGGGGGCTCCGGCTCCGGCTCCTCGTCGCCGGAGACGATCGCCGAGACCAGCACCGGCGTCGCCAGCTCGATCTGCCACGGCCGCGCGCCGTACCCGGCGAGCTGCTCCCGGACGGCCTCGGTGAGCTGGTCGGGCTCCCGTGTCGTGGGCGGCGTCCACAGGGTGCGCCGGAGGTGGTCGGGGGTGAGCAGGTTCTCGACCGGCAGGTCGAGCTCCTGCGCGAGGCTGGTCATCGCCGGCCGGGCCAGGCCGAGCCGCCGGGCGGCGACGGGGTCGCGCTCGGCCCAGGCCCGTGGCGTCGGTGGGCCGTCGGTGCGCGGGGAACGCTTCGGCAGGTCGCTCTCGGGCATCTCGAGGGCGGAGGTGATGGCGGCGACCCAGCGGTTGGCGTAGCGCTCGGCGCCGCGGCCGTGGAAGCCCTTGGTGCCCAGCAGCGTCGCCTTGTCCGGCGGCAGGGCGTGCGCGGCGCTGATGATCGCGGAGTCCGGCAGGATCCGGCCGGGCGTCACGTCGCGCCGGGCGGCGATCTCGTCGCGGGTCTCCCAGAGGGCACGGACGGCGGCCAGCCCACGGCGGCCGCGCACCTTGTGCAGGCCCGAGGTACGCCGCCACGGCTCGACCCGCGGCGCCGTCACGAAGCCCCGGACGAAGTCGAACTCCTGGCGCGCCCACTCGGTCTTGCCGGCCGCCTCCAGCTCGGCCACCTGCGCCTCGCGGAGCTCGACGAGCGGCTCGACGTCGAGCGCGGCGTACTCCAGCCAGGGCTCGGGCAGCGGCCGGGTCGACCAGTCGACGGCGGAGTGCTCCTTGGCCAGCCTTTGGCCCAGCACTGTCTCCACCAGCGTGGCCAGCCCGACCCGCGGGTATCCGAGCAGGCGACCCGCCAGCTCGGTGTCGAACAGTCGGGTCGGCCGCAGACCCACCTCGGCCAGGCAGGGCAGGTCCTGGGTGGCGGCGTGCAGGATCCACTCGGTGTCGCGCAGGGACTCCTGGAGGAGGTCGAGGGAGTCGAAGGGGATCGGGTCGATCAGCCAGGTCCCCGCGCCCTCGCGCCGGACCTGCACCAGGTAGGCGCGGCTGGAGTAGCGGTAGCCGGAGGCCCGCTCGGCGTCGATCGCCACGGGACCCGA
>NZ_DASSXS010000087.1:0-38715 GCF_035703625.1 Nocardioides sp.
GATCTCCACCCAGTCCTCGGGCATCAGGTCACGCGTGCCGCCTCGGACCTCAGGACGCTCGATCGGGGTGTGGCCGCGCAGTACATAGGTCTCCAGGGGAGGTGTGGCGTCGAGCTCGCCGTACTCGAAGACCCCGACGCCCCAGATCCAGGCGGCGGTCCGGTCACAGGCGACGCTGTGCGCGCTGATCACCCGCGCCGCCGCCGTCAGCTTGACCTCGGTGGTGAGCTCGACGTCGGACCGCAGGTAGACGCCCCTCAGCACCTGCACCAGCAGGCGCTGCCGTACGGCGCGGCGTACCTTGGTCGAGGAGATCCCACGATCCCTGGCCGCCGACATCGTGAATGGCTCCGTCGGAAACGTGTCGATATGCATGTCCTGACGCTCTCCGCAGAGCACCGTCCGCAAGCACGACGTTTCGACGCCTGTGGACAACTCCCCCGCAGGCGAGCGGCACGCCCCGACTCAAGGGTCGGAAAACCCCCACTCGAGGAGCGGGAATCCCCGATTCAACGAGTCTGGAGGTAGGCGAGCTGGGCGCGGACGGAGAGCTCGGCGGCTCCCCAGAGGACCGGGTCGACGTCGGCGTACACGATCTCCACGACCCGCCGGGGGAGCTCGTCGACGGCGATGCCCTCGGGATGGGGTGCGTCCCGGAGCGTGGCGACGGCCGCCTCGACCTGTTCGAGGCGCTCCTGGCGGTGCGACCGGTAGTAGTCCAGGGCGCCGAGGGCGTCGTCGATGACCGGGCCGTGGCCGGGCCAGATGGTCGTGATCGCCTGCTCGGCCGCCAGCGCGTGCAGCCGGTCGAGCGAGTCGAGGTAGGCCCCCAGCTGCCCGTCCGGGTGGGCGACCACGGTCGTGCCCCGCCCGAGCACGGTGTCCCCGGTGAGGCAGGCACCCTCCGCGGGCAGCACGAAGGACAGCGAGTCGGAGGAGTGCCCCGGCGTCGCGACGACGCGGATCTCCAGGCCGTCGACCGCCACCACGTCGCCCTCGGTCAGGCCCTCCGACCCCAGCCGGTACGCCGGGTCCAGGGCACGTACGCCGCACCCCACCCGCTCGGCGAACTCACGCGCCGCCTCGGCATGGTCGGCGTGGTGGTGCGTGAGCAGCACGACCGCGACCTCGCCGGCCGCCGACTCGACCGCGTCGAGGTGGGAGAGGATCGACGGCCCGGGGTCCACCACCACCGAACGCGACGAGTCCGGCTCACGCAGCACCCAGGTGTTGGTGCCGTCGAGCGTCATCACGCTCGCGTTGGGAGCCAGCACGCACTCCCCGCGTGAGCCGAAGGTTCCGCCCTGCCACGTCATCGCCCGAGCCGCTCCTCGACCAGGGGCCGGAGCCGGTCCGGCATCGAGAGGGTCGCCGAGTCCGCCTCGCCGGTCACCTCGGGCGTGAACATGTCGATGCTGCGACCGGAGGCGGCAGCCAGCACGGCCGCGGGGTCGGTGTGCTGGCCGACCTCGAGGCAGGTGAGGTACGTCGGCGGCATCATCATCAGCTCGCCGTCGTCGACGGCCTGCACGGCGTCCAGGGCCGGCATCCAGGTGACCGACGACGACTCCGAGGAGACGTCACGGGTGCGCTGCCCCTCGGGCAGCGAGGCGACGAAGAACCAGGTCCGGTAACGGCGCGGCTCGAAGACCGGCGTCTGCCACCCCGCCCAGACTCCGAGCAGGTCGCTGCGCAGCACCAGCCCACGCCGCGAGCAGAAGTCCGACATCGCGAGCTCGCGGGACTCCAGCGCCACGCGGTCGGCCTCCCAGTCCTCACCCGTGGTGTCGGCGACGACCTCGTCGGGCGAGGCGCCGGCCAGCAGCACGCCGGACTCCTCGAACGTCTCCCGCACGGCGGCGCAGACCAGGGCCCGCGCCTCGGCCTCGTCCACCCCGAGCCGGGCAGCCCAGTCGGCGGGCGGCGGACCGGCCCACGCGACGCCGGCGTCGAAGTCGCGGCGGTCGACCCCGCCGCCGGGGAAGACGCACATACCCCCCGCGAACGCCATCGACGACTGGCGCCGCAGCAGGTAGATCGCAGGTCCGGCGGTGGAGTCCGGCGGCGACCCCCGCAGCAGTACGACGGTGGCGGCATCACGCGGCTCGGCGGGCTGCCGGGTGCCGTCGGCGTACTCCTTCGCCTGCTCGACGAGGTGCGGCGGCAGCGGGATCCGCAGCACCGCTCAGAACTCCACGACCAGCTCGACCTCGACCGGCGCGTCCAGCGGCAGGACCGGCACCCCGACGGCCGACCGCGCGTGTACGCCGGCGTCGGCGAACGCCGACCCGAACAGCTCCGAGGCGCCGTTGGCGACCTGCGGCTGGCCGGTGAAGTCGGGCGTGGACGCGACGAACACGACGACCTTCACGACCCGCTTGACCAGCTCCAGGTCACCGAGCTCGGCCTTGACCGCGGCGATCGCGTTGAGGGCGCACTGGCGGGCACACTCGACCGCCTCGTCCGGACTGACGTCGCCCCCGACCTTGCCGGTCTGCATCAGCTCGCCGGAGCGCATGGGCAGCTGCCCGGAGGTGAAGACCAGGTTGCCCGATCGCACGGCGGGGACGTAGACGGCCACCGGCTTGGGCACCTCGGGGACCGAGAGCCCCAGCTCGGAGAGCCGTTCCTCGGGATGAGGCATGCCTCAGCCCTCCAGGGGCCGCTTGAAGTAGCCCACGAGGTTCTCCGGGTTCATCCCCGGTGCGATCTGCACCAGCTCCCAGCCCTCGGAGCCGAAGTTGTCGAGGATCTGCTTGGCGGTGTGCGTCAGGATCGGCGCGGTCAGGTACTCCCACTTGGTCATGTCGGGGACTCTACCCATCGCCGTCCCGGCACTACGGTGGCGGAGTGGACAGGACCGAAGCAGCCGAGGACCGCAAGAAGGACGACGGTCGGGACCCGTTCGAGAGATTCGTGGAGGCGGCCAACCAGCTCGTGAGCCGCGGCCCGTTCTTCGCCGTCATCGTGGTCGCTCTCGTGCTGTGGGCGGCCAGCTACCCGCTCTGGTCGAGCACCACCAAGTGGGAGCTCGCCCTGCACACCGGGTCGGCCATCCTCTCCCTCCTGCTCCTGGTCCTGCTCGAGAATGCCGGGCGCCGCAGCCAGGAGGCGATCCAGGAGAAGCTGAACGTGGTGGCCGAGGCCCTGTCCGACCTGATGGAGTCACGCGCGGCCGACGACCCCCACCTCACGGAGTCGGTCGAGAGGCTCCGGGAGGCGGTCGGCCTGGAGGAGCGGCACTAGCGCCCGACGGCGTACCGCACGTGGGTGGCGTACGGCGAGCTCCACACCCCGAGCACCCGCAGGTCGAGGTCCCGCTCGAAGCCCTCGAACAGCCGTTTCCCCCCGCCCAGCACGACGGGCGCGGTCGAGATGGCCAGCTCGTCGACGACCCCGGCCTCGAGCCCCTGACGGATCAGGTCCGCGCCGCCTCCGAGCGCCAGCGCGCCCTCGCCCGCGAGCTCCCGCGCCGTGTCGAGCGCCGCGTCGAAGCCGTCGACGAAGAGGAACCCCGTGCCGGGGTCGGGTTGGTCCTCCACCCGGTGGGTGAGCACGATCAGCGTCCCCGGGAACGGGTTCGTCCCGCCCCACGCCCCGGCGGCCTCGTACATGGTGCGCCCGACGATCGCGCAGCCCAGGCCCTCGGTGAGGCTGTCGAAGTACTCCTTGTCGGCCCCGTGCATGCCCTCGGCGTCACGGCCGTCGTCGTCGTAGGTCCACGGGCCCCCCATGACCCAGTAGTGAAGGCGCTCGCCGCCGCGGCCGAGCCCCTGGCCTGCGCGGTCGTCCGGGCCGACGACGTACCCGTCGAGCGATGTCGTGATCGAAGCGATGACCTTGCTCATGTGAGGACCGACCGGCGTCGGCGCCCGGACTCATCGGCGACGGGCATCGGCGTCAGAAGTACGGCGTCAGCAGACCGCGCAGCTCGTTGACGGCCAGGGCGAGGAACAGCACCGCGCAGAGCGCCATCAGCGAGTTCGACAACCAGCCGTTGCGCCACTTCGCCGGGACGAGGTCGTCGCGGCGGTTGAGCAGCACCAGCAGCGTGATCGCCAGGAACGGCATGAAGATCGCGCCCAGGGCCCCGTAGGCGAGGATCAGCCCCACCGGCTCGTCCAGCAGGAGCAGCAGCATCGGCGGGAAGGTCAGCCACAGCAGGTAGATCTTGAAGTAGCGGCCCCCGGTGCGGGTGTCCTCGTGACCGGACGGCAGGTCGCGGAGGTTGCCGACGAAGTCGGCGAACATCAGGCTCACCCCGCTCCACACCCCGATGAGGGACGTGAACGAGGCCGCCCAGAAGCCCACGAGGAACAGGTAGCGGAAGCTCTCGCCGTACCGCTCCGCGAGCACGCTGGAGACCTGCAGCAGCGCCTGGTCATCCGTGGCCACCGCGATGTTGGCGGAGTAGAAGAGCTCGGCGCCGACGATCAGCATCGCCACGACGAAGATCCCCGTCACGGCGTAGGCGACGGAGTTGTCGATCCGCATGATCTTCATGAAGCGAGGCGTCGACCAGCCCTTCTCGCGCAACCAGTAGCCGTAGGCGGCGAGGGTGATCGTGCCGCCGACCCCGCCGGCCAGGGCGAGCACGTTGAGCAACGAGTCGTCCGGGACGATCGGGCGCAGCCCCAGGGCGATCTCGCCGAGGTTGGGCACCGTGAGCACGGCCGCGCCGACGATCGACACGAACATGACTCCCACGAGCGCCACCGTGATCCGCTCGAAGGTGACGTAGGAGCCGAACCACACCATCGCCAGTCCGGCGAGGCCGAAGGCCACCGCTACCCAGCGCAACGAGAGGTCGGGGAAGAGCGCCACCACGGGCAGCGCGGACGAGGACATCGCGGTCGCGCCGTAGACCAGGCCCCAGATCACGATGTACGGCGCGAAGTACCAGGTCGTCCAGCGACCGATGCTGCGCCAGCCCTCGAAGATCGTCCGCCCCGAGCTGAGCGAGAAGCGTCCCGCACCCTCGACGAGCACCAGCTTGATCACCGCACCGAGCACGGCCACCCACAACAGGGTGTACCCGAACTTCGCTCCGGCGACCAGCGTGGCCACCAGGTCGGCCGCGCCCACACCGGTCGCGGCGACGACCAGGCCCGGCCCGATCACCCGCCACTTCGGCGGCCGCTCCGCCTCCTGCTGCTGCTCCTGGTCGGTCGTCATGAATGCCTCCCGAGGTGACTCATCGACCCATCGTGCACCTTCTCAGACGAGCTCCGGCTCCGTCTTCTCCCGCACTTCCTCCTCCGTGACCCCCGGCGCCAGCTCGACCAGCTTCAGGCCCCCGGGCGTGACGTCGAGGACCGCCAGGTCGGTGATGATCCGCTGGACGACGGCCCGGCCGGTGTAGGGCAGGGAGCACTCGTCGACGATCTTGTAGGAGCCGTCGCGCGCGACGTGCTCCATCAGCACGATCACCCGCTTGGCGCCGTGGACGAGGTCCATCGCGCCGCCCATCCCCTTGACCATCTTGCCGGGGATCATCCAGTTGGCGATGTCGCCCGCCGCCGAGACCTGCATGGCGCCGAGGATGGCGGCGTCGATCTTGCCGCCGCGGATCATCCCGAACGACGTGGCCGAGTCGAAGAACGACGCCCCCTTGCGCAGGGTGACGGTCTCCTTGCCGGCGTTGATCAGGTCCGGGTCCTCCTCGCCGTCGATCGGGTACGCCCCGACGCCGAGGATGCCGTTCTCCGACTGCAGGACCAGCTCGACGTCGTCGGCGACGTAGTTCGGCACCAGCGTCGGCAGGCCGATGCCGAGGTTGACGTAGGAGCCGTCGGTCAGCTCCGCGGCCGCCCGGGCGGCCATCTCCTCACGGGACCAGCTCATCAGACGTCACCCTCCCGGGTCTCCGCGGGCGCCCCGGGCCGGGGTCGCACCGTCCTGCGCTCGATCCGCTTGTCGGCTGCCTGCTCGGGGGTCAGCGCGACCACGCGCTGCACGAACACCCCGGGCGTGTGCACGTCGTTCGGGTCCAGCTCACCGGGCTCCACGAGATGCTCGACCTCCGCGATGGTCACCTTCCCGCACATGGCCGCCAGCGGATTGAAGTTGCGCGCCGAGTCGCGGTAGACGAGGTTGCCGTGGCGGTCGCCCTTCCAGGCCCGCACCAGGCCGAAGTCGGCGACGATCGCCTCCTCGAGGACGTACTCTCGCCCACCGAAGTCGCGGGTCTCCTTGGCCGGGGAGGAGACCACGACGTTGCCCTCCGTGTCGTACCTCCACGGGAGTCCGCCCTCGGCGACCTGGGTGCCGCCCCCGGTCGCGGTGAAGAAGGCCGGGATCCCCGAGCCGCCCGCCCGCATCCGCTCGGCGAGCGTCCCCTGGGGCGTGAGCTCGACCTCGAGCTCGCCGTGGAGGTACTGCCGGGCGAACTCCTTGTTCTCGCCGACGTACGACGAGATCATCCGGCGCAGCCGCTTCGCCATGAGCAGCCGGCCCAGACCCCAGTCGTCGACGCCGCAGTTGTTGCTCACCGCCTCGAGGTCGGTCGCGCCGCGCTCGAGGAGCGCCTCGATCAGGACCGACGGGATCCCGCAGAGGCCGAATCCGCCGACCGAGAGGGTCGCTCCGTCCTCGATGTCTGCCACCGCATCGGCCGCACTGGCCACGACCTTGTCCACCGAACGTCCTCCCGCACTCTGGCTCGGACCGCGATGCTTCGCGGCACCGGGCCCCACCCTAGCCACGGCGGCACCCCCGCCGTATGTGTCCGGTCCACACACTGCGGTCCACGCACACTGGCTCCCCCACTAGGCTCCAACCGTGAGCGAACCACAGACCCGCTCCGACTGGCCGCGCGTGAAGCTGCACGTCGTCACCGGCAAGGGGGGCACGGGCAAGTCGACCGTGGCGGCCGCGCTGTCCCTGGCGCTGGCCTCCCACGGCAAGAACGTCCTCCTGTGCGAGGTCGAGGGGCGCCAGGGGATCGCGCGGATGTTCGACGTCGACCAGCTCCCCTACGAGGAGCGCCGGATCGCCGCCGGCCTCACCGGCGACGACAAGACCCCCGGCAACGTCTACGCGCTGCACATCGACGCGGAGTCCGCGCTGCTCGAGTACCTCGCGATGTACTACAAGCTCGGGCGCGCCGGGCGCGCGCTCGACCGCTTCGGCGTGATCGAGTTCGCCACCACCATCGCACCGGGTGTCCGCGACGTGCTCCTCACCGGCAAGGTCTTCGAGGCCGCCAAGCAGGACCGGCGCGGCAAGAACACCCGCCAGTACGACGCGGTCGTGCTGGACGCGCCCCCGACCGGGCGGATCGTCCAGTTCCTCGGGGTGAACAGCGAGCTGGCGGGCCTGGCGAAGATGGGCCCGATCAAGTCGCAGGCCGACACGGTGATGACGTTGTTCCGGTCGAAGCGGACGGCCGTCCACCTGGTCACCGTGCTGGAGGAGATGCCGGTGCAGGAGACCGCCGACGCCATCGCCGAGCTGCGCGAGGCCCGCCTGCCCGTCGGCGGCGTCGTCGTCAACCAGGTCCGGCCCCGCGATCTCGACCAGGCTGCCCTCGAGTCGATCCGCAACGACCAGGTCGAGGTCGAGGGGCTGGTGGCAGACCTGAAGTCGGCCGGCATCGAGGCCGGCGACGAGGTGGTCACCGGGCTGCTCGCCGAGGCCCGGGACCACGCGGAGCGGCGTGCCCTCGAGGACGCCCAGCGACAGCTGGTCAGCGGCTTCGACGTACCGACCTGCGAGCTGCCGCGCCTGGCCGGCGGCGCGGACCTCGGCGGCCTGTACGAGCTGGCCGCGGAGCTGAAGAGCCAGGGGATGGCATGAAGAGTGCCCCGCGCAGCCGGTCGCAGACCCGCTTCGGCCCGCTGGCCGCCCCCGCGTCGACGGCGCCCGACCTCGATGTCGACGCCCTGATCGACGACCCGGGGACCGGCATCATCGTGTGCTGCGGCTCCGGCGGGGTCGGAAAGACCACCACCTCCGCGGCCCTGGGCCTCCGGGCGGCCGAGCGCGGCCGCCGCGTCGTGGTCCTCACCATCGACCCGGCCCGGAGGCTGGCGCAGTCGATGGGCATCGAGGCGCTCGACAACACCCCCCGGCCGGTCGAGGGACTCGCCTGGTCCGACGCCGCGTCCGGCGACCGGGAGGGTGCCCCGCGGATGGACGCGATGATGCTGGACATGAAGCGCACCTTCGACGAGGTGGTGGAGAGCCAGGCCACCCCGGAGAAGGCGAAGCAGATCCTGGAGAACCCGTTCTACATCGCCCTGTCGAGCTCCTTCGCCGGGACCCAGGAGTACATGGCGATGGAGAAGCTGGGCCAGATCCACCAGCAGTCCCGGCAGGACGGCAGCTACGACCTGATCGTGGTGGACACTCCGCCGTCGCGCTCCGCCCTCGACTTCCTCGACGCGCCCGAGCGCCTCTCGAGCTTCCTCGACGGCCGGTTCATCCGGCTGCTGCTGGCCCCGGCGCGCGGCCCCGCGCGGATGATGACCGCGGGGGTCGGGCTGATCACCAACGCCCTGACCAAGATCCTGGGCGCGCAGGTGCTGCGGGACATGCAGACCTTCGTCACCGCGTTCGACACCCTCTTCGGGGGGTTCCGCCAGCGTGCCCAGAAGACGTTCGAGCTGCTGCAGGCGGAGGGCACGGCGTTCCTGGTCGTGGCCGCACCGGAGCGCGACGCGCTGCGCGAGGCGGCGTACTTCGTGGAGCGGCTCAGCGAGGACCGGATGCCGCTGGCGGGCCTCGTGGTCAACCGCGCCAGTCCCGCGCCGGTCGGGGACCTGTCAGCGGACGAGGCGATGGCCGCGGCGGCCCGGCTGGCGAAGCTGGGCGAGGGGACCCTGTCCGGAGGCCTGCTCCGGCTGCACGCGGACCGCACACGGCTGGTCGAGCGCGAGGCCCGGCTGCGCGAGCGCTTTGCCGCCGCCCACCCCAAGGTTCCGACCGCGGTGGTGCCGGCGCTGGCGGGCGACGTGCACGACCTGACCGGCCTGCGCCGGGTGGGACAGCTGCTGGCCGAGGGGTGACCCTCAGACGGTCGCGGCGACCCGCTTCGCGCCGTTGGTCTCCTGCTCACGCGCCGCCTCGAGCACAGCACGCCAGGAGGCGGTCGGCCTCCGGCGGAGGAGTGCCCGACGCTCACGCTCGGTCATCCCGCCCCAGACGCCCCACTCGATCTGGTTGTCCAGAGCCTCCGCGAGGCACTCGGTGCGCACGGGGCAACCCGCGCACAGCTGCTTGGCCTTGTTCTGCTCGGCACCCCGCACGAACAGCTGGTCCGGCGACGCCTGTCGGCATGCCGCCGACGGTGCCCAGTTCTCTACCCACATGTTGACGTCCCCATCCGTCCGATTGTCGGTGACGCACCTTGGCGCCATCCCTTTCCCCGAGAGAAAGGTAGATTCGTCAACTACTCCACCAACAGATCCGTTCAGCCCAAATCACGTAGTCCGGAATGACTAGTCACCAGGCGTCACGAATGGGCCCGGGGCCACCCGCTCACGTACATTGGGGGGCATGTCCGTGCCTCCCGACGAGCGCCTGCCGACCGACCGCGTGCTGTCCCACCTCGGGGTCATGGCCGCGGTGGCCGTCGTGCTCGGCGTCGTCGTGGCCGGGCTCGCCATCCCCTTCGCGGGGGTGATCGGACTCGCGGCCAAGGACGTCGCCCGTGGCATGGACAACCTCCCGACCGAGCTCGAGACCGAGGCGCTCCCGCAGAAGACCCGGATCATCGATGCCAACGGTAACGTCATCGCGGCGATCTATGACGAGAACCGCATCAATGTCCCGCTGTCCCAGATCTCCCGGACGATGGTCAAGTCCATCGTCTCCATCGAGGACTCGCGCTTCTACGAGCACGGCGCCCTCGACCTCAAGGGCACGCTGCGGGCGCTGATCACCAACCAGGCGAGCGACGCCACGGTCCAGGGCGGCTCGTCCATCACCCAGCAGATGGTGAAGCTGACCCTGGTCAGCCAGGCCAACACCAAGGCCGAGCGCGAGGCCGCCACCGACGACACCTACGCCCGCAAGATCCGCGAGCTGCGCTACGCCATCGCCTTCGAGGAGAACTACTCCAAGGACTGGATCCTCGAGCAGTACCTCAATCTCGCCTACTTCGGCGACGGGGCCTTCGGCGTACAGGCGGCGGCCCGCCACTACTTCAACAAGAACGCCAAGGACCTCGACCTCCGCGAGTCCGCGCTGCTGGCCGGCCTGGTCAAGAACCCCTCCGGCTACGACCCGACCAACTCCCCGGTCGAGGCGAAGCGCCGCCGCAACGTCGTCCTCAACCGGATGGCCGAGCTCAACGTCGTCAGCCAGGCCAAGGCAGCCAAGGTCAAGGAGGCGAACCTCGGTCTCGACGTCCAGCCCGCCCAGAACGGCTGCGTCTACTCGCGGGCCCCGTTCTTCTGCGACTACGTCCTCAACGTCCTGAAGGAGGACCCGTCGCTCGGCAAGACCCCCGAGGAGCGCATGAAGCTGATCCGGTCCGGGGGCCTCACCATCCGGACCACGATCGACCTGCGCTACCAGGCGGCCGCTGACCGATCGGTCCGCAGCCACGTCTACCCGACCGACCAGGCGCTCGGTGGCCTCGCCATGGTCGAGCCCGGCACCGGCAACGTGAAGGCCCTCGCCCAGTCGCGGCCGATGGGTCGGGAGAAGGCGAAGGGCCAGACCTACCTGAACTACGTCGTGCCCACCAAGTACGGCGACTCCGGCGGCTTCCAGGCGGGCTCGACCTTCAAGGCCTTCGTCCTGGCCACGGCTCTCAAGAAGGGGATCGACCCGAACACGACGATGAGCGTGCCCTCGCAGGAGTTCATCCCGATGAACGACTACCGCACCTGCGACGGGCCGTACACCAGCACCGCCGTCTGGGACCCGCAGAACTACGACGGCCGCGGCGGCACCTTCGACCTCTACTCCGGCACCCAGCTGTCGGTGAACACCTTCTACGCCAACCTCGAGCTGCTGACCGGGCTGTGCGAGCCCTACGAGCTGGCCAAGAGCATGGGCATCGACCTCACCGACCCGGAGCGCGAGCGTGTCCCGTCGTTCACGCTGGGCGTCGTCAACACGAGCCCGCTGGAGATGGCCGAGGCCTACGCCACCTTCGCCGCCCAGGGCAAGCACTGCACGTCCCGCCCGGTGACCGCCATCGAGGACTCCGCCGGACACCTGCTCAAGGAGTACCCCACGCGGTGCACCCAGGTGCTGGAGTCGAACGTCGCCAACACCGTCAACGACATCCTCAAGGGCGTCATGGCCCCCGACGGCTTCGGCGCCGCCATCTCGACGGTCCAGCCGGACGCCGGCAAGACGGGCACCACCCAGGACGGCAAGTCCGTGTGGTTCGTCGGCTACACCCCGAACCTCGCGACGGCGGCGATGATCGCCGGTGCCAACCAGCTGGGGCAGCCGATCCCGCTGGCCGGCCAGACCGTGGGCGGCTCCTACATCGCCAGCGCCTCCGGGTCCGGCATCGCCGGTCCCATGTGGGGAGACGCGATGCGCGTGATCGAGCAGTGGCTCGACGACGCGACGTTCACCCCGCCGTCCCTGTCACAGCTCGAGGGCGAGCCGTCCTCCGTGCCCGACACCTACGGCATGAGCGTCTCCTCCGCGAGGCAGCAGCTCGAGAGCGCGGGCTTCCTGGTCCTGGTCGCCAGCGACGAGGTGTACTCCAACTACCCCGCCGGCACGGTCGCCTACACCAGTCCCGGGGCCGACGACATCGCCTCCAAGGGCGACGTGGTGACCATCTACCCCTCGATCGGCTACGTGCCCGCACCACCCCCGCCCCCCTCCGGCGGTGGTGACGGCGACGGCGGCGGCGACGGCGGAGGCGGCGACGGCGGAGGCGGCGGCGGCGGAGGTGACCGCCCTGGCAACGGCAACGGCGGGGGCAACGGCAACGGCCGGGGCAACGGCTGAGGCAACGCCCGCCGGGCGCAGCACAGCGAGGCGGCCCTCGCTCAGGGACGAGCCTTGAGGGCCCTCCCGGTACGTCGCCTCAGGAACCAGCCCCCAGCTGGCCGCGCACCACTGCGGCGACCGCCGCGCCGTCCGCACGCCCCTTGACCTGGGGCTGGACCGCTCCCATCACCTTGCCCATGGCCCGCATGCCCTCGCCCTCGGCCCCGGTGCGTGCGATGGCGTCGGTGACGATCGCCTCGATCTCCGACTCGGTCAGGGGCTCGGGGAGGTAGTCGGCGATCACTGCGGCCTCGGCGCGCTCGCGCTCGGCCATCTCGGGACGTCCACCGTCGTCGAACGCCGCCGAGGCCTCCCGGCGCTTCTTGGCCTCGGTGGAGAGCACGCCCACGATGTCGTCGTCGCTGAGCTCGCGGGCCTCCTTGCCCGCCACCTCCGCGTTGGTGATCGCCGACAGCACCATGCGCAGGGTCGACGACCTGATCTCCTCCCGCGCCTTGATGGCGGCGGTCAGGTCGGAACGGAGACGGTCCTTGAGAGCACTCATGCGCGTCATTGTGGCAGCCTTGCGGCATGGTCCTCCCCCGCATCGCACGTGCGCTCGCAGCGGGTGGAGTGGCAGCCGGAGCCGGGCTCACGGCGTACGCCGTCTGGGAGACCCGGTCGTTCCGGCTCCGCGAGGTGGACCTGCCCGTCCTGCCGCCGGGGCAGCCCAGCCTGCGCGTGCTGCACCTGAGCGACATCCACCTCACCCCCGGACAGCGGCGCAAGCAGGACTGGCTGGCCGGGCTCCACGCCTGCGAGCCGGACCTGGTCGTCAACACCGGTGACAACATCGCCCACCGCGACTCCGTCCCCCGGTTGCGCGACGCCCTGGGACCGCTGCTCGACGTCCCCGGCGTCTTCGTGTTCGGCTCCAACGACTACTACTCGCCCACGTTGCGCAACCCGCTGCGCTACCTGCTCCCCGACAACGGCAAGCGGCACACCAACAGCAGCCTGCTGCCCTGGCGGGAGCTCAGGGACGTCTTCACCGACGCCGGGTGGCTCGACCTCACCAACCGCCACGCTTCCCTGAAGGTGGGCGCGACGACCTTCTCGTTCGCGGGCGTCGACGACCCGCACCTGCGCTACGACCGGCTCGAGGACGTGGCCGGCCCCGCCGACGCCGGCGCCGACGTGCGGCTCGGCGTCGCCCACGCGCCGTACCTGCGGGTGCTGGACCAGTTCGCCGTCGACGGGTACGACGCGATCCTGGCCGGCCACACGCACGGCGGGCAGGTGTGTGTGCCCGGCGTGGGTGCGCTGACCACCAACTGCGACCTCGACCCGGCCAGGGCCAAGGGCCTGCATCGTCACCCTGCCCGGTCGCGGCCCGGTGAACCGGGCTCCGCGTGGCTGCACGTCTCGGCCGGGCTCGGCACGAGCCCCTACGCCCAGGTGCGGGTGGCCTGCCGCCCCGAGGCGACCCTGCTGACCCTCTCCTCCCGCGGCTGAGCCCGACGCCGACGCGATTGGAGCGGGGCCCGAGCGCTCCGGTATGGTGGCCGTGCCCTGGCGGTGGTGCCCGGCCTAAATCGGTCGGCGTCGAGCCCAGGGCACTTTCGGGCTGTGGCGCAGCTTGGTAGCGCGCCTCGTTCGGGACGAGGAGGCCGCAGGTTCAAATCCTGTCAGCCCGACCCTCTGAGCGCGTCGATCTTCGGGTCGGCGCGCTCGGTCGTTCCCGGTGCCTTGCGGCGCCGTTCTGGCAGACTTCGAGCCATGGCAGACGAGGATCGTGACGGGCCGTCGCTGGAGCTCCCGTCGTTCGGTTTCAAGCGCAAGCGCGGCAAGAAGAAGGACCGGGCTGCCGCGCCGCAGCCGGCTCCCCCGCCGGAGCCGACGCCCGAGCCCACCCTCGAGCCTGAGCCCACCCCGGTAGCGGAGCCGGAGCCCGTCACCGAACCCGAGCCGGCCGCCCAACCAGAACCCGTCGCCCAACCGCAGCCCGTGGCGGAGCCGGAGCCCGTCGCCCAACCGGAGCCCGTCGCCGAGCCGGAACCCGTCGCCCAACCGCAGCCCGTGACCGAGCCGGAACCCGTCGCCGAGACCGAGACCGTGCCGGTCACCCGGGAGGCTCCCGCAGCGCCGCCGGCCGCACACGACGAGACGACCTCGCAGGCGCTCTTCGCCGACGAGGCGCCGCCGGCCGCGACCACCGTTGCCGCGCCGGCGGAGCGCGAGGAGTCAGAACCCGAGGTCGGCGGGCGGAAACGGCCTCGAGAGGCGCGCCGCATGCGCATCGGGACCATCCCGGGCGCGATCGTGACGGGAATCCTGGTCGGGGCGGCCACGGTGGGGCTGACCTGGGGCTCGCTGAAGCTCTGCGAGCTGGTCCGGGGCGCGTCCTCCTGCGGGGGGACAGGTCTCTTCCTGCTGCTCCTGATCCTGGTGGCGATGATCTTCCTCGGCGCCGGACTGCTGCGCTTCTTCGATGTCGACGACGCCGGCAGCACCAGCTTCCTCGCCATCGGGCTGCTGACGGTGGTCGTGCTGCTGTTCCTCGTCGACCTGCTCTTCAACTGGTGGATGATCATCGTCATCCCGTGTGTGACGCTCCTGACCTACACCCTGTCGGCCTGGGTCACGTCGTCGTTCGTCGACAGCGGCCGCGACTGACCTCAGCGCAGACTTGCGGCGACCAGCTCGGCGATCTGCACCGTGTTGAGGGCAGCGCCCTTGCGCAGGTTGTCGTTGCTCACGAACAGGGCCAGGCCCCGGTCGTCGTCGACGCCGGGGTCCTGGCGCAGCCGGCCGACGTAGGAGGGGTCCTTGCCCGCGGCCTGCAGCGGAGTGGGGATGTCGGACAGCTCGACGCCCGGCGCGCCGGCGAGCAGCTCCCGTGCCCGCGCGACCGGCATCGGCTGCGCGAACTCGGCGTTGATCGCCAAAGAGTGGCCGGTGAAGACCGGCACCCGGACACAGATGCCCGAGACCGCCAGGTCTGGGATCCCGAGGATCTTCCGGGACTCGTTGCGGAGCTTCTGCTCCTCGTCGGTCTCGCCGAGCCCGTCGTCGACGATCGAGCCGGCCATCGGCAGGATGTTGTGGGCGATCGTCCGCGCGTACTTCACCGGCTCCGGGAACGCCACGGCCTCGCCGTCGTAGGCCAGCTCGCGGGCCTTGTCGCCGGCAGCCGCGAGCTGGGCGGCCAGCTCGTCGACGCCGGCGACGCCGGACCCCGACACCGCCTGGTACGTCGACGCGACCAGCCGCACCAGACCCGCCGCGTCGTGCAGCGGCTTGAGGACCGGCATCGCGGCCATGGTGGTGCAGTTGGGGTTGGCGATGATCCCCTTGCGGGCCTCGCGGATCATCTCGGGGTTGACCTCGGAGACGACGAGCGGGACGTCGGGATCCATCCGGAAGGCCGAGGAGTTGTCGACCACCACGGCCCCGGCCTCCGCGAAGCGGGGCGCCAGCTCCCGCGAGGTGGACGCCCCGGCGGAGAACAGCGCGATGTCGAGCCCGGCCGGGTCAGCGGTCGCAGCGTCCTCCACGGTGATGCTCTGCCGACCCTGGGGACCGGCGAACGGCAGGGTGGTGCCGGCCGAACGCGCGGAGGCGAAGAAGCGCACCTCGTCGGCGGGGAACGCCCGCTCGGCGAGGATCTGTCGCATGGCGACGCCCACCTGCCCGGTGGCGCCGACGATCCCGATGGTGAGGCCCATCAGCGGCCGGTCCCGCCGTAGACGACCGCCTCGACCTCGGACGCGTCGAGCTCGAAAGCGGTGTGGGTGGCCTGGACCGCGTCGTTGATCTGGGCCTCGTCGACGATCACCGAGATCCGGATCTCGGAGGTGGAGATCATCTCGATGTTGACGCCCGCGGAGGCGAGGCCGGCGAAGAAGCGGGCGGTGATGCCCGGGTGGGACCGCATGCCGGCACCGACCAGCGACACCTTGCCGATCTGGTCGTCGTAGAGCAGCTTGTCGTAGCCGACCTCGTCCCGGATCCGGGCCAGCGCGCCCATCGCCGTCTGGCCGTCCTCGCGGGGCAGCGTGAACGAGATGTCGGTGAGCCCGGTCGCGGCCGCCGAGACGTTCTGGACGACCATGTCGAGATTCACCTCGGCCGCGGCCAGCGCCTCGAAGATGCGCGCCGCCTCGCCCACCTTGTCGGGCACGCCGACCACGGTGATCTTGGCCTCGCTCCGGTCGTGGGCGACGCCGGCGATGATGGCCTGTTCCATCTCTTCTCCCTCGGCTGTGGGGATGATCCAGGTGCCCTCCTTCTGGCTGAAGGAGGAGCGCACGTGGACGGGCATGTCGTAGCGGCGGGCGTACTCGACGCACCGCAGGTGGAGGATCTTGGCCCCGCACGCCGCCATCTCCAGCATCTCCTCGGTGGAGACGCGGTGCAGCTTGCGCGCCGTGGGGACGATCCGCGGGTCGGCGGTGAACACGCCGTCGACGTCGGAGTAGATCTCGCACACCTCGGCTCCCAGCGCGGCCGCGAGGGCGACGGCGGTGGTGTCGGAGGCGCCGCGACCGAGCGTGGTGACGTCCTTGGTGTCCTGGGAGACGCCCTGGAAGCCGGCGACGATCGCGATCGCGCCGGCGCGGATGGCGTTCTCGATCCGGCCCGGCGTGATGTCGATGATCTTCGCCCGGCCGTGGGCGGAGTCGGTGATGACACCGGCCTGCGACCCGGTGAACGACTGGGCCCGGTGACCGAGCTGGGCGATCGCCATCGCCAGCAGCGCCATCGAGATGCGCTCCCCCGCGGTCAGGAGCATGTCGAGCTCGCGCGGCGGGGGCAGCGGGGTGACCTGCTCGGCCAGGTCGCGCAGCTCGTCGGTGGTGTCACCCATCGCGGACACGACGACGACCACGTCGTTGCCCGCCTTGCGGGTCGCCACGATGCGTTGTGCGACCCGCTTGATTCCGGTCGCGTCGGCGACCGACGAGCCGCCGTACTTCTGCACGACAATGCCCACTGGCAGTTACCTCTGCTGATCGGCGGCCAGGACGCCCGAGTTTACCGGGGCCCTGACGGGTCGGCCTCGAGCATCTCATTGGCCGCGGCCACGCGCTCCTCCTCGCCCTCGATCTCGGCGTCGAGGCGATCGTGCGCGACCACGGACAGCAGCGCGTTGAGCGTCGCCCCGGCGAGGTTGCCCCAGGACGAGACGTAGGAGAACTGCCACCACCACAACGCCTCGTCGACGTTGCCGAGCCGGTAGTGGCGCAAGCCGTTCTCCAGGTCGGTGGCGATGCTGGTGAGGTCGTCGGAGAGCTGGCTCTCGACCAGCTCGGGGACGTAGGGGTCGAACACCAGGCTGTAGGTGTCGATGCTGTCGAGCATCTTGGCCAGGCGCAGCCGCATCTCGTCGATGTCGGGCTCGGGGCCGACGTCGGGCTGGTACTCGGCACGCGGCGCGAAGTCGCGCTGTGCCCCGAGGCGGGCGCCCGCGAGCGAGACCTGGCTGATCTCCAGCAGGAGCAGCGAGATGGCTCGACCGACGTCACCCTCGCGGGCGATGGCCTGGAGGGCGATCAGGAAGCTCTCGACCTGGTCGGCGATCTGCTGGGCGAACTCCCGGGTCTCGCCGTCGAGCGTCTGCGGCCCCCTCGTGTCCGGTTCGTTCATTCTGCCGATCGCCTCCCTGCGAACGCTCTCCCCAAGGTGACCTCGTCTGCGTACTCGAGGTCACCGCCTACCGGCAGTCCACTCGCCAACCGCGTCACGCGCAACCCGATGGGCTTGAGCAATCGGGTGAGGTAGGTCGCCGTGGCCTCGCCCTCGAGGTTCGGATCGGTGGCGAGGATGACCTCGGTGACCGTGCCGTCGGCCAGGCGGGTCATCAGCTCGCGCATCCGCAGCTGGTCGGGGCCGATGCCGTCGATCGGCGAGATCGCCCCGCCCAGGACGTGGTAGCGGCCCCGGAACTCGCGGGTGCGCTCGATGGCCACGACGTCCTTGTACTCCTCGACCACGCACAGCACCGTGGCGTCGCGGCGCGGGTCGCGGCAGATGCGGCACTGGTCGTCTTCGGAGACGTTGAAGCACACGTTGCAGAACTTCACCTTGGCCTTGACCTCGACCAGGATGTCGGCGAGGCGGCGTACGTCGGCGGGCTCGGCCTGCAGCAGGTGGAACGCGATCCGTTGCGCACTCTTGGGACCGACGCCGGGCAGTCGCCCGAGCTCGTCGATCAGGTCCTGGACGATGCCTTCGTACACCGCGACCTCGCGATCCGGCCCGGACCGCTAGCCCAGCCCGGGCAGACCGCCACCACCGAGGGGCCCGAGCGCCTCCTGTGCCAGCGCGTCGGCCTGGGCCTTGGCGTCACGGTAGGCAGCGACGATCATGTCGCCGAGGTCGGAGAGGTCGTCGGCGTCGCTGCCGTCGAACCCGCCGGCCTTGATCTGCACGCCCGTCAGGTCGCCGACGCCGTTGACGGTGACGGTGACGGCGCCCCCGGCGACGGTGCCGTCGACCGTGGTCTCGGTCAGTCGTGCCTGGGCGTCCTGGAGCTGCTGCTGCATCTGCTGGGCCTGCTGCATCAGGGCGTTCATGTCGAAGCCCCCTCCGCCGGCTCCGCCACCGCCCAGCGCGTCGAACGGGTTCTGGGTCATGGTCGCCTCACTCTGTCATCGGGATGGTCTCGTGGTGGGTGGTCACTGGTTGCGGGTCTCCTCGATCACCTGCGCGCCCAGCTCGCGCTGGAGCAGCTCGGTGGTGTCGACCGCGTCGCCGTCGGCGTCGGGGTCGTCGGGGTGGGCGTCGGCGTCGCGGGCACGCGGGTCCTCCGCCGGCGCGCTCGGCCTGGTCCGGGAGATGGCTCCACGGGCGGCGGCGACCGCGTCGGGGCCGGCTGTCCGTGGGCCCTGGCCCGGAGCGGAGGGCGGCGCCGAGCCCGGCGCGGGGCCGTCGGCTCCCGCGGGTGCGGCGGGCTCCTCGTCGGCCGCCCAGGACGGCGGCCCGGCCGGGCTCGCACTCTCGGCCGCTGCCGGTCCCGGGGAACCCGCGCCGGCAGCGGGTGGCGTGGACGCGTCGGGGCGGGCGCCGGGGTCGACGATCGCGTCGACCTTCCAGTCCATCCCGACGACGTCGATGGCGGCCTGGCGCAGGATCTCGTCGCACCCGCCGTTGACGAAGGAGTCACGGGCGCCGGCGTTGGTGAAGCCGAGCACCAGGGTCTTGCCCTCGACACCGATGACCTGGGAGTTCTGGGTGAGGTGCATCCAGGCCACCCGGCGGCGGAGCTTGGTCGCCTCGACGATGTCGGGCCACAGGCGGCGTACCTCGACGAGCGTCAGCCCACCCTCCGGAGCCGCCTCGGCGCCCTGGGTCAGAGCCGGTGGCTCGACCGGGGCCTCGGGCTGCCGCGGCGGCGGGGGCGGCGTCGGCCTCTCCGGGGCGGGGGCCTGGGCGGCCGGAGGGGTCGGCTCCGGACGCGCCGCCGGAGGTGCGCTCGCCTCGGCGACGGGCTCGACGGGGTGCTCACCGGGAGGCGGGGGCGCGGTGGTCGTGGCGGCCTGGCTGGGCGCGCCGCCACTGATCGCCGCGCGCTTCTCCAGGCGGTCGATCCGCGCCATCAGCCCGTCGGTGCCGTGGTCGGCCCCGGGCAGCAGCACGCGTGCACAGATCAGCTCGAGCAACAGACGTGGCGCGGTCGCGCCCCGCATCTCGGTCAGACCCGCCGCGACGAGGTCCGCCGCACGGCTGAGCTCGGCGCCGCCGAACCGGGCGGACTGGGCCACCAGCCGCTCGCCCTGGTCGACGGAGACGTCGATGAGGCCGGTGGCCGGGGCGTCGGGAACGGCCGCCACGATGACCAGGTCGCGCAGCCGGCGCAGCAGGTCCTCGGCGAACCTGCGTGGGTCCTGCCCGGTCTCGATCACCCGGTCGACCACCTCGAACACCGCGGCGCCGTCGACGGCCGCGAAGGCGTCGACCACGTCGTCGAGCAAGGAGTCGGGGGTGTAGCCGAGCAGCCCCGTCGCCAGCCCGTGGGTGACGCCCTCGGGACCGGCTCCGCCGAGGAGCTGGTCGAGCACCGACAGGCTGTCGCGCGCGGACCCGCCACCGGCCCGCACGATCAGCGGCAGCGCGGCCGGCTCGATCGGGACGCCCTCCTTCTCGCACAGCTCGGAGAGGTACGCCGAGAGCAGTCGCGGCGGGATCAGCCGGAAGGGGTAGTGGTGGGTGCGGGACCGGATGGTCGGCAGCACCTTGTCGGGCTCGGTGGTGGCGAAGATGAACCGCAGGTGGGGCGGTGGTTCCTCGACGAGCTTGAGCAGGGCGTTGAAGCCCTGCGTGGTCACCATGTGGGCCTCGTCGATGATGTAGACCTTGTACCTGCTCTTCACCGGGGCGAAGAACGCCTTCTCGCGCAGGTCGCGGGCGTCGTCGACACCGCCGTGGGAGGCCGCGTCGATCTCGATCACGTCGATCGAGCCCGACCCGTCTCGCGCGAGGTCACGGCAGCTGTCGCACTCGCCGCACGGATCGGCGATCGGCGCCTGCTCACAGTTGAGCGCCCGGGCGAGGATCCGCGCGGAGGTGGTCTTGCCGCAGCCGCGAGGGCCGGAGAAGAGATAGGCGTGGTTGGCCCGGTTGTTGGCGAGCGCGGCACGGAGGGGTGCGGTCACGTGCTCCTGCCCGATGACGTCCGCGAACGTCTCGGGCCGGTGGCGCCGGTACAGCGCGAGGGGTGACTCCACGCCTGAACCCTAACCATCCGCTCCGACACGTGGTAACGCACGGCCCGGGCCACGACTCCGCGGCTCCCCGTGTGCGCGCACCCGGCGTGAAAAGGCCCCCCGCGTACCCGGCAGAGCTCGCTTACCCTTGCTGCCTTCCGGCCCTGGGGGAGTTCGGCAAGATGCCGCCACGCGGGGGGTTGCGGACGAGTGTAGGTGAGCGGCCCGGGAGCGCCAACGCGGGGCGAGGCCGGATTTCACCCGCCCGTGAGCCGACAGGTACTCTCCTCGGCGGAGGATTCGCCTAGTGGCCTATGGCGCTCGCTTGGAAAGCGGGTTGGGTTAACGCCCTCGCGGGTTCGAATCCCGCATCCTCCGCCATTGCCTTCGCACCCGGAGGCCGCCCGACGGAGGCTCGCCCTGTCCGGGGCAGGTACTCGACCTGCACCCGGATCGTCTGGCAGCACCATCCCTCGAGGCCGGCGTCGCCGCGCACCCCCGGTTGCAGATGATGGGCTGTCGGCGGATCATGCCGGGTCAGCGGACGGAGGGCAGGGAGGCGATGGCGAGCACGCGATGGCCGGACGTGATCCTGGTCAACGGTCCGTCCAGCGCGGGCAAGACCACGCTCTGCCGGGGGCTGCAGGCGGGGACCGACCATCCCTACCTCTGCATCGGCTTCGACGACTTCATCTTCACCGCGGCCGAGCGCTACTACCGCGGAGCCGACACGGCCGAGCAGTCGCAGCAGGACCGCTTCACCGCCGACGGCGTACGCATGGCCATCACCTCCGCCCCCGGTGAACCACGCAGCGTCACCGCGGTCTTCGGCCCCGTGTTCCGATCGCTCATCGACGGGATGGCGCCCGCGGTGCGCGCCCTCGTCGACGCGGGGAGCCCGGTCATCTTCGACCACGTCCTGCACGACCGCGACATGTACGACAGCACCCGTCGCAGCTTCGACGGGCTCGACGTGTTCACGGTCGGCGTGGTCTGCCCGGTGGAGATCCTCGAGCAGCGCGAGGCCTCCCGGGGCGACAGAGTCCTGGGCAGGGCGCGCGGGCTGGCCGCGGTCGTCCACCAGTTCTGCGAGTACGACGTCGTGGTCGACACCGGCAGCGACGACGCCCGGTCGTGCGTCGACCAGGTGCTCGCGGCCCTCACCTCACGCGTGGTGCCGGAGGGCCGATCCGGGTAGCGTCGAGCGCAGGCCGCGGCACCCCGAGGAGCTCACGATGTCCATCCGGAAGCCTGTCCCCACCGCCCTGCTGAGCCTGGTCCTGCTGGCCGCCGTGCTCACAGCTGCGCCCTCCACCTCGACGGCCGCCGGACCCGCGCGACCCGGCGCCATGGCCCCGACGGCACCGGCCGCCCGGATCGTCCCGCCCGGGTTCACCCAGCGTGCGGTGATGCGGCGGCTGCCCCGCGCCACCGACATGGCCTTCGCGCCGGACGGTCGCCTCTTCGTCACCCTCAAGAGCGGCGTGGTGCGCTACCGGCGTACGAACGGGACCGTGGGGACGCTGCTGGACTTCAGCCGGAAGATCAACGACGACGGTGAACGCGGACTTCTCGGGATCGCCGTGGCCCCCCGGTTCGCGACCAACCGCCACCTCTTCCTCGAGTACACACACCGGGCAACCCCCACCCAGCCGCTCCACAACCGGCTGGTCCGGGTGACGGTCCGCAACGGCCGGCTGGCCCCCGGCAGCGAGCGGACGCTGTTCCGGTTCAACGCCCTGCGCGCCGGAAACCACAACGGCGGGACGGTCCAGGTCGGACCCGACGGGAAGCTGTACGTCTCCCACGGCGAGAACGCGCGACAGCAACAAGCGCAGTCGCTGCGCACCCTGCTCGGGAAGATCGTGCGGCTGAACCGCAACGGCACCATCCCGGCCGACAACCCGTTCTTCAACCGGACCACCGGCCGCAACCGCGCCATCTGGGCCCGGGGGCTGCGCAACCCCTTCAAGTTCGCCTTCGACCCGCGGACCGGCCGCGGCTTCGTCAACGACGTCGGCGCGCAAACCTGGGAGGAGATCAATCGTCTCACCCGGGGCGGGAACTACGGCTGGCCGGCCGAGGAGGGACCCGAGAACTCCCCCCGCTTCATCCCGCCGCTCTTCGCGTACCGCCACGGGACCACCGGATCCACCGGCTGCTCGATCACCGGCGGCGAGTTCTACCGGTCGGCACGGCGCAACTTCCCCGCCCGCTTCGTCGGCGACTACTTCTTCGCCGACTTCTGCAACGGCTGGGTCCGCCGCTACGACCCCCGCTCGGACCGGGTGGCCCGGTTCGCGACCGGGCTCGGCTCGCCGGTGGACCTGGAGGTCGGCAGCGCCGGCGCGCTCTACGTGCTGGTCCACGGCCGGCCGGGCCGGGTGGTGCGGATCCGGTTCAACGGGTAGCCGCAGCCGACCCGGGCACGCGGCCGGACTGGTCCACCCGAGGCCGACACCGACCGCCCGGGCCATTGACCCACCGAGCCCACTGCGGCTTCATGGAGGGATCGAGATGCCTCGGCCGGCTGGCCGCGTCCAGCGCAGACCGGCCGACGCGGCTGGGAGTGCCTCATGAGTGCCGTGACCAACGAGATCCTGCGCGCCGGGCGGTTCACGCCGGCGGCGTCGTACCAGAAGTTCGCGTACGCCTGCGCGGCGCTGCTGCTCGTCAGCGGCGTGCTCCACGGCTTCGTGTACCTCATCGACGGAGGCGCCTGGGAGGGGCCGGTGTCGTGGCGCAAGCCGATCGTCTTCGGGCTCTCCTTCGGCATCACGCTGATGACCATCAGCTGGATCGCGGGACTGATGCGGATGCGCACGGTCACCGGATGGATCACGCTCGGCGTGCTCTCCGTGGCCTCGCTCGTCGAGGTCTTCCTGATCACGATGCAGCGGTGGCGCGGCGTGGCCTCGCACTTCAACGAGTCGACGCCCTTCGACGCGGCGGTCTTCAACCTGATGGGGACGATGGTCGCGTTCGTCGCCGTGACGACCATCTTCCTCACGGTCCGGTCGTTCTGGCCGATGGACGCACCGCCCAGCCTGGCGTGGGCGATCCGGCTCGGCCTGGCGCTGCTGCTGGTGAGCCAGAACGTCGGCGTGCAGATGATCGCCGAGGGCGCCAGCACGTTCGGCGCCGCCGGCGCCCTGAAGGTGCCCCACGCCCTGACCCTGCACGCACTCCAGGTCCTGCCTGCGCTGGCCCTGCTGCTGGTGATCGCGGAGTTCACCGAGAGCCAGCGGCTCGAGATCGTCGCCATCGCCGGTGTCGGGTACGGCCTGCTCGTCGGTTCCACCATGGCCCAGGCGTACGCCGGCCTGGCACCGCTCGAGCCGAGCAACCTCGCCGTCTCGCTGGCCGTCTCGGGCCTCGTCGTGCTCGCGGTGTGCGTGGGCATCACCGTGCGCGGCGTCGCCCACCACGTCCATCCACCCACGCCACCGCGGCACCTGCCCGGACCCGTCGCCTGACGACCCCGGAGAGGATCAGCGGCGGCGGCGCGCGAGCACGGGACGCAGCAGCAGGGCCAGGACCAGCGCGGCGCCGCCGAGCAGCCCCCACCAGACCATCTGGTCGCGCACCAGGTCCAGGGGATCGGTGCGCGGGTCCGGCGCCGTGGCCCGGGGGATCTCGGTCTCCTCCGCGACCGCCTGCTCGATACGCCCCGACCGGTCCGCAGTCAGGGGTCGGCTCATCGCCTCCACCGGCTGGACCACCCCGGCGCCGGTCAGCACCGTCCGCGCGTCCGGGGTCCCGTCGGCCGTGGCCTCGAGGCGAGCCACGATCTGGTCGGCGTTCTCGTCGGGGAACCACGACCGCAGCAGCGCGACCACACCGCTCACCTCGGCGGCCGCCCAGGACGTGGCCACCTGGTTGAGCACACAGGTGCTGCCGTTGGCGGCGAGCGTCACCGCGCGGTACGTCGGCGCCGCCACGTCCGTCGCCGAGCTCTGCAGGACCCAGTCGCGCACCTCGCCCGGCTCCCCGTCGACGAGGTAGCCGCTCGCGGTCGCATTCACGGCCACCACCTGGTCGAGGTAGCCGGCCGGGAAGACGGCCCCGACTGCGTCCTCCCCCGGCCGGTACTCGCGGAAGTCCGCGAAGAGCGGGTCGCTGTCGTCGACCGGGCGGTTGCCGCTGGCCGCCACCACGACGACGTCCCGCGCGCGGACCCGGCGGATGGCGGCCGCGAGCGCCCCGGACGGCTCCACGCTGACCGACAGGTTCACCACGCCGATGTCGAGTCGGGCCGCGTTGGCCGCGACCCAGCGCAGGCCGTCGACGACAGCCTCGGTGGTGACGCCGACCTCGCTGCTGTCGGTGGGGGCGACCTGGTCATAAACCCGGACGTCCACGATCTCCGCTCCGGGGGCGATCCCGACCGGCTTCCCGTCAGGCCGCGGGTCGCCGGCGATCAGGCCGGCGACGGCGGAGCCGTGGTAGGAGACCAGCTCGTCCTTGCGCGCGAGGTTCGGGCCCCGGACCACGTCCACCAGCCCGGGCCGACGGATCACCCCGGAGTCGAGGACGGCGACCCGGACCCCGCGTCCCGGCGCCCGTCCGGCCCGGGCGAACAGGCGGTCGGCCTCCTCCATGCCCAGCAGGCGGAGGGGCAGGCTCTCGGCGTCGGTCGTGGCGGGCGGGTCGTCGGGAGCGACGGCCGAGCAGTCGGGTCCCTCCGCGGCCGCGACCGCCGGCGCCGGGCCGGCGAGGACCAGGAGCGGCAGCGCCGCCAGCACGCGTCCTAGTCGCACGTGCGCCCCACGACGGGATCCGGCGGGCACAGGGCGGCGTCCTGCGAGAGCGGGACGCCCTCGCCGAACAGCTCGACCCAGGCGTCGGGGACCACCGGCGCGTCGTAGCCGGCGTACCCCAGGAGGTCGGCGGCGCCCAGCCCCACCAGGGCGTTGGCGTTGCCCTTCGCGTCGATGAGGTACGGCGACCCGTCGGTCGTGTCGTCCCAGTCGCCGGAGAGCACGTAGGCACCCCGGCCCGGGTCGACCCGGACCGAGGTCTCGTCGGGGTCGACCGAGGCGGAGGACGCCTCCTCGGTCGGGTCGGTGCCGAGCAGGACCACGGGCGGCTGGCCGGGGCGCGGCTCGAGCCTGGCGCAGTGCTCCCCGAAGACCGGCTCGAGGAGGGTGTCGGGCCAGTGGGCAGCGAGGTACGGCTCGAGGGCGCGACCCACCTGGAGGTCGTCGCTCTCCAGCAGCCGCGGCCGATCGGGCTCCGGCAGGTTGGCGTAGACGGCGAGGGCGAACGGGTCGAGGGGCGCCGGACCCTCCTCGGTCAGCACGAACGTCCCGTCGTCGCCGTCGAGGTAGTCGCCGACCTCGGCGTCGGCGGGCACACCGGTCCCGTCGCCGGCGTAGTCCACCGGGTCACCGACACCGCCCAGCTCGAAGCTCTCGGCGGCCAGGGCGCCGCCGGCGGGAAACAGGGCGAGCCAGTCCTGCGACACAGACCGCGCACTCGCGCTGAACTCGAGACCGAGGTCGCCCAGGATGTCGTCGCGGACGCCCCGGTCGCCGGGGAGCCGGTACCGGTAGGCGCGTGGCTCCGCCCCGCCTTCGGGCCGGGCGAGGGCGACGACGTAGAAGGAGCCGTCGCTCTCGACCACGAACGCGCTCCCGGGAGCATCGACCACCCCCGGCGACTCCGCCACCGCCAGCCTGATCCCCTGACGCTCGTCGGTGCAGGCCGTCCAGCCGCTCTCGATGAGCAGGTCGTCGGTCGGCACGCTGGCCGGGGCGTTGAGGATCCCGATGTCGTCGCCGATGGTCTCGGCGTCGATGGCCGACTGGGGCACGATCTCGGGCGTCACGTCGGAGCCGAGGATCAGCATCGCCGAGGTGATGTTGATGACCGGTCGGAGCACCGGGCCGGTGTCTGCCTCGGTCGTCCCGGCCGTCAGCTCCGCCTCCTCGACCGCGTCCTCGGTGATGACGTAGGCGGCACCCGTCTCCCTGGACACGATCAGCCCGGGGCTGTCGGCCCAGTCCTCGGGGACGCTCGGAGAGAAGATGCCGGCGATCGCCGCGCCCGCGACGAGGAGCACCGCGAGCGCGAGACCGCCCACGATGGTCCGGCCGGGACGGGCCGGCTCGACCTCGCGTCCTCCGGGTGCACCGGAGACGAAGGCCGTGACCAGCCTCCGCCGGCTGAACGAGTACGCCTCGACGAGGTCCTTCTTGGTGGCCATCGTCTGCTCAGCCCCGGATCGTGGCGAAGACCCCGGTCGCGACCACGAGCAGGGGCAGCAGGGCGAGCAGGCTGACACTCTCCGCGAGGTCCCCGAGCCGCCCGCGCCGCACCGACGGGGTGGACGGCACCAGGGTCGCCGCGAGCAGCACGGCGCCGGTCACGGCCAGGGTGAGCGCCGCGGCCGGTCGCCACTGCGGGTAGAGCCACAGCAGCGCGACGGCGACCGAGAGCAGGCCGGCGAGGCCGGAGACCAGACCGACGAGCACCTCCGAGCCGGTGCGGTACTGGCGGGTGCGGAGCATCACGACCAGGCAGCACACGATCGCCAGCAGGGTGCCGGCGAGGCCGAGCGTCACCGCCAGCGGAGAGATGATCGCCAGCAGCAGGCCCACCGTCGCCGACACCGCGACCAGGATCTGGTGGGCGACCCGGGCGTCGGCACTCACCCGATCCGGGTCGACGTCCTCGGGGTCAGCGGTGATGTCCTGGGTCGAGTAGAGCTGGTCGACCGTCGTGCCCGTGGCGGCCAGGGCCAGCCAGGGGAAGATGCTGCCGGCCATCACCACGACCGTCAGGGCGGTGGTGAGCACCACTGCGGGGTCGAACGGCATCGCACGCATCATCAGTCCGGTGGCCAGGAAGATCGCGCCCACGACCATGGGCGGGATCATCAGCGTCCTGCCCTCGCCGAGCCCGACGAGGCACACCAGGCCGGCGATCGCCGCCCCCGCGCCGGCGTAGGCCACAGGGAGCGCCGACACCGGGCCATCGGGCGCGAGCATGAAGCCCGCGACGGCGGCGTAGAACGTCCCCATCCAGGCCACGGCGACCGAGGCCTCCGGTTCGCGCTGGACGCGGGAGAGCACGATGGCTCCGGTGACGAGCGCCAGCGCGACGACCGCCGCGGCGACGCTTGCGAGCGTGGACGCCTGGATGAGCAGGGCGACCCCGCCGAGCGCCATCAGGAGGGCAGCCGCCGTCAGCGCCGTACGCCGTCCCGCCGCCGGCTGCCAGGGCTTCAGCTCCCGCTCGACGACGTCGGTCATGGCCTCCACGACGTCGTCGTAGACCCGCGGGGGCTCCTCGTCCACACCGGCGGTGACTGTGATCAGGCCGCCGTCCTCGACGCCCTGGATGGCGAGGCCGGCGTCTCCGGCCAGCGGCCGTCCGTCCCGGGTGACGAGGCGGTAGCCGGCGTAGACCGTGACCGGATCGAGCAGGCCGACGCTGCGCGCGAGCTCGGGCACCAGCTCGGCGACGGGAACGGCGCCCGGCAGCACCAGGTCGACCCGCCGGGTCCCCGAGGCGACGGTGACCCGGACCAGGCCGGACGCGCTCGCCGGCGCCTGACTCATCGACCCTCCCCCGGACTCGGCGTGGACGGTCCCGACGCGGACCGCTGGCATGCTATCGCCCGGCGCACGGAGCCCCGGGCGTCAGCCGACCTAGTCGATCACCCCCGGGGCAGCGTCCTCGTCGTCGACCCAGTCCTGCGGCGACTCGAAGAGGTCGTCCCGCTCCTGCCGGTCCTCGTCTCGTCCCTGCCCGCCACGGGTGACGGCGATCCCGGCACCGCGCGGGCCCAGCCTGGTGCCGGCCCCGCCCGTGGCACGCCCGCCCGTCGTACGCCCGCCCGTGGCACGACCGGTGTTGCCCGTGGTCGCCCCGTTCGGCCGGCCGGTGGAGGCGGTGGCCCCGGGGGCACCGGCCCTCGCTGCCGAGCTGGTCGCTCCGGCGCGGGGGGCGGCGGCGGTCGACCCGGAGGCGGCGGAGGCGCCACCGCGCCCGAGGGTGCCCGCGGCGGCCGCGCGCGCACTGCTGCCGATCGTCCCCCCGGCGCGTGAGGCGGCTCCGGCCGAGCCCGGGACGGCCGTGCCGCCACGGACTGCCCCGCCGATGCCGGCAGCACCGCCCAGCAGCCCACCCCCGAGCGCGCCCGCGAGACCGGCCGCAGCACCGGCGCCGGTCGAGCTCGTGGCCGCGACCGAGCCGCCGGCCCCCACGGTCGCGGGAGCAGAGGACACCGCGGGGAGGACGGCGCCGTCCTGGGCGGTTCCCGAGGCGGAGATCACCGCGGGCGTGGCTCCCGTCGGCGCCACGACGTGGGATCCGCCCGTGGTCGAGGCCCCGGAGGGCGGGTGGCCAGTGTGCGTGGCGCCGGTGGTGCCGGTGGCGGTCGCGGAGGTGCCACCGGAGGTCGAGCCGCCCGTCGTCCGGACCCCGCCCCCGCTGCCACCGGGCGCGCCGGAGCCACCGGCTCGGGTGTCCGGCTCCCCGTGCACCTGCTGCATCGTCGCCGTCGAGTCACGGTAGACCCGGTCCATCTGGTTGGCCGCGGCCTCGGCCCTGGCCTCGCGGTCGGCGATCGCCGCGTGGTAGCTGCCGAGCTGGGTGGAGTAGACCCGCTGCTGCCGGACGGCGTCGGCGTCGTTGGTGCCGGGGGCGATGTCGGGGCGGGCCGGCTCCGACGGCACTGCACCCAGCGAGGTGTGGACCTGCTGCGCCTGCCCCATCGCGCTGTCGGCCCGGGCGAGGGCGTCAGCCGCCCGCTCCATCTGCTCCTTGCGCGCGCGGACCTTCGCTGCGACCTGCTGGAAGGCACGTTGGGCCGCGGGCCCGGTGTGGGTGCCGCCGAAGTTCGCGATGACCTGAGGGCCGGCCATCTCGAGCGCCATGGCGACGCTGTCGAGCGACCTGGCGCCGTTGCGCCACTCCTCCTCCGCGGCCTGGATGGCTGACCTCGAGGCGCCGGACACCGCCCGGTCGAGGCGTGCCTCCTGTGGTCCTCGTGGCATCAGGCACCACCTCCGCTCACGGACCCGGCTCCGCCGGTGGTGTCCGGGCCGAGATGCTCGTTGCGGGATGCCTGCTCACGGCGGTCGGCCTCGGCGAACGCGGAGGAGCCGACCAGCACCTGGACCGCCGCCTGCTTCGTCTGCAGGTCGGCTGCGTTGCTCTCGTCCGCGGCCTGCACCAGGCGGACGGCCTGCTCGACGCCGTCGCGGAACCGGGTCAGGTCCGCCACGACCCCGAGGATGGTGTCGGCGACGACCTGGTGGGCCTTGCCGTGGTGGAACCCCAGGTCCGCAGCCGCCTCGGACCCGCCGAAGGCCCCTGGAGAGAGGTGCAGCCGCTGGAACGAGCCGTCGTCTAGCTCGCGCGCGTTGGCGTTGAGCGCGCTGATGACGGCGTTGATCCCCTCGGGGTCAACGTCGAGGTCCTGCAGCGCCTGGACCACCGGGCCGATGTAGAACACCTGGGTGTCGTCCTTCCCCTGATGCGTGCGGTAGCTCCCGCGGGTCGGCGCCTCCCGGCCCCGACCCTCACGGGACGCGGGCGTTCAGCCTCCGAACGAGCTGGCGCCGCGTCGGTCGGCGGCCATGTACTCGGCGTTCGACTGCTGGACGGTCTGACTCGTCTGGTTGAGCAGGTCCTTCATCTCCAGGATGGCGGCGTCCCACCTGGCCTTGGCCGTGGTGTAGGCCTGCTGGGCGTTTCCGACCCAGTCGCTGCGCAGCGGCGCCAGCTCGCTCTCGAGCCGGTTCAGCCGGTCGTCGATCTCCTTGACGGTGGCGTAGAGGTCCTGGGCCGCCGTGTCGAGGCCGGCGTGGTTGACGCGAAGTCCGTCGAAGCTCATCTCGTTCACTCCTCGAGTCCGGGCTCAGCCGAGCCGGCTGGTCGTGCGGGCGTAGTTGGCGGACTGGGCCTCGTCGGTCGAGACGTTGTCGCGCTCGGTGGCGGTCAGCGCGCTCTCGAACTCGTCGAGCGCCTGCACGATGACCCTCTGCTTCTCGGTCCAGGCCTGGTGCAGCGTGAAGAACGCCGTACCGCCCGCGCCCTGCCATCGGCCGCGCAGGCCCTGGATCTGGCCGTCGAGCTTGCTGCTGATGCGGTCGAAGTCCACCTTCGCGTCGGCCACCAGGGCCGCCCCCTTGCTGAGTGTGCCTTCGCCCTGTCCCATCTCGGCTGCGGACATGTCGCCTTCCCCTTCTCCCCGTGGCGGCTGCTCACCGCTCGAGATCTCTCGGCTGCTCCTGCTCTGCTGAGCGTTGATCGCCCGACCAGGTGGTCTGGTCCGGCTCCCATGCCCTACCCGCCGCAAGCGGGTCTAAACATCGGCATCGAGAACCTGCGGACAACAGACGCAACGCCCCGGCGCCCGAATGGTGACGGCGCGGCAACGCCGACCCGTGTCGCCCGCCTTGCTAGCCTCCGGTCGATGTCTGCGTCCGTCGCCCCGCTTCCGCAGGTCCGCGTCCACCTCGTGGTCGGCCTGCTGGCGGCGGTGCTCACCGGCTGCGGCGACTCCTCACCCGGCCTCCAGCCCGACACCGATCCCACCCTCTCCGGCTCGCCGTCGAGGTCGCAGGAGGTCGCGCCCGCCGACGGGCCGATCGTGGCGAACGCCCACGCGTCGTACCGCGTCCCGAAGGGCTTCGAGGTCGCCGACGAGCTGGCGGGCACGATTCCGGCCAACGCGAGCGGCAGCAGCCGGAGCGCCATCACGCTGGGCGAGTTCCCGGCGGTCGGGACCACCGATCTCGGGACCGTTGCCGGGGTGGTGGCCAGCAACGTCGCCCGCGGGCGCCCCCCGAGGCAGATGGCGCAGGCCACCCTGGACGGCGAGCCCGCCTTCCACCTGGCGGGCAGGGTCGAGCCGGGCCAGCGGTTCGAGGCGTACGGCGCGGTGCACGACGACACCGTCGTCTACGTGCGGTTCGACCTCGACGGCTCGCGCGCGGCCACCGCCGCGGTCATCGAGTCGGTGCTGGCGACCTGGCAGTGGAAGTGACCGAGCTCCCCGGGCCGCTCAGAAGCCGACGTTGGACGTCAGCTCCCAGACCGTCCGGCAGAAGCCGGTCGCCACGAAGAGCGCCGCAACGGTGACCGCCGCGCCGAGCGCCTCCGCGACCTCGGCCCTCCGGGCCCACCACGCCGAGCGCCAGCCCCGACCGGCGGCGACCGCCACGACGACGAGCAGCGACGCCAGCCCGATCGCCACCCCGGCGAGGGTCGCGGTGCGCTCCGGCGCCGACTCCGGCAGCACCGCCACCGCGAGCACCACCCAGCAGCCCAGCCCGGCGCTCCGCAGGGCCACGCGCGCCCCGGCGTGGCGGTAGCTCCGGCCGGCCAGCAGCAGGGCAGCGCCGGCCGCGAGGACCTGGCAGCGGGCGCCGATCTGGTCGAGGTCGGCCGTGGCGGTTGCCAGCAGCATCTGGGCAGATACGACGGCCACGACGGCGATCGCCACCCCGGCGGCCGTCACGATGCGCGCGCCGCGCGCCACGACCACGTCCACCGCCTGCCGTGAGGCCACCGCCCTCCTGCGCCGTCCGCGCGGCAGGTCCCGGGCGGACCAGGCGGTGACGGCGAGCCGCTCGAGGTCGACCAGCAGCTGGTCGGGTACGTCGACCGCGAGGCCCGGCACCAGCCGCGACGCCAGCACGCCGACCACCAGCAGCACCGACCAGGCGACGCTGGGTCCGAGCCCGAGGAGGGCGGCTGCCCCGGTGGTCACGAACACCATCGAGCCGGCCACGATCCACGTCCGCAGGCCCTCGTCCAGCTCCTCGCCCGCCGCCCTGGCGATCGCGGCCGCCACGGCACCCGCGAGACCGGTCAGCCCGGCCACCATGGGCAACCGGGCCGGATCGGGGTCCCACACCACGATGAACGCGGCGGCCGCGGCGAAGGCGGGGGCGGCCTGGGCGCGGTGCGCGGCGTACCGGCCGAGCGGCACCACCCCCAGCAGCGCCGCGAAAAGGAGCACGCCGACGGTCGCGGCGCGGGTGAGCCCGGAGTCGGCGTGGGCGGCGGACCACCCGGCCAGCGCCGCCGCCGCGACGGCGACGGCGCACCAGAGGACCGCGGCGGGTCCGGGCGGAGAAGGTGTCGGTGGTGCGTCCGGTTCTCCGGCGGGCGTGCCCGGGCGCGGCACCGAGGTCGTCGCGATGACGAGGTCGCCGGCGTCCACCCCGGCCGAGGCCAGGCTGGCGTCCGGGGAGACCGGTTCGCCGACGCGGGTGTAGATGAGCGGGATCGACGGCAGTCCCGCGCGGGCGGCGTACTCCCCGGCGAGGTCGGCGCCCGTGGTCCCCGGCGGGACCAGCAGGTCGAGCACGCCGACCGGGCCGTGCACGCTGACGGGGAGGCTGCCCGCGGGACCCACGCCTGCCACCCCGTCGACCCCCTCGCTCGCCCGTCTCTCCCACTCGCCGGCCGTCGTCGGCAGGGTAGTCGCTCCCCATCCGGCCCGCCTATCATCGCCTCGGACCATCGACCCCGGGGGGCACCTTTGAGTACGGCGCTGCGCGGCGCGCGGCTCGACGAGCCCGAGCTCCCCACCGGCCAGATCGTGCTCCAGCCACCGCCCCAGATCGAGCAGCACGAGGGCGCCAGCGGAGTGCTGATGAACGCCATCCCCATGCTGGGCAGCCTCGGCTCGATCGTCCTGGTGGCCACCATGGGGTCGAGCACGGGCGGTCGCAGCTACATCGCGGCGGGGATGTTCCTCTTCGCCACGCTCGGCTTCATCGTCGTCCAGCTGGACCGGCAGCGGAAGCAGCGCACGCAGCAGGTCACCGGCTCCCGCACCGAGTACCTGCGTTACCTCTCCGGGGTGCGCGAGGTGGCGCGTGAGGCCGCCGACCAGCAGCGTCGAGCCCTGACCTGGCACCACCCGGAGCCCTCCGCCCTCCCCTCGCTCGCCGAGGAGCGGTCCCGGGTCTGGGAGCACGGCACCGCGGACGCCAACTTCCTGCACGTCCGGTACGGCGTCTGCGCACAGCCGCTGTCACTGGAGCTGGTGCCGCCCGAGAGCGCCCCCATCGACCAGGTCGATCCCGCGGCCGCGTCCGCGCTGCACCGGCTGCTCGTCGTCCACCGGCTGCAGCCCGACCTGCCGGCCAGCATCGACCTGCGCGCCTTCGACCGGATCGAGCTGTGCGGGCCGGAGGAGCCCGCCCGGGCCCTGGTCCGGGCGATGCTCTGCTCGGCGGCGGCGTTCCACGCTCCCGAGCACCTGGTGGTCGCGGTGCTCGCGACCGAGCAGAACCTCGCTCACTGGGACTGGCTGAAGTGGCTCCCGCACGCCCAGAGCGCGCAGCAGTCGGACGCGGCGGGCCCGAGCCGGATGATCACCACGTCGCTGGCCGACCTGGCCGAGCTGCTGCCGCCCGACCTCAACGACCGGCCACGGTTCGGCGCCGAGGAGCGTCCGGCCTCCCCCCACATCGTGCTGGTCACCGACGCGGCCCGGCTGCCCCCCGGCAACCACGTCGTCCCTCCCGACGGGCTGCACGGCGTCACCGTGATCGACCTGCCGACGCGCTGGGACGAGCTCGAGGACCCCACCCGGCTGCGGCTGGAGCTCGACCTCGTCCCGGACGGCGCACGCGGCCGGCACGACAAGGCGCCGGTCACCGCTCTGCGGGTCCGCGAGGAGCCGATCCGGGCCCTGGCCGACCAGTGCGACCTGGCGACGGCGGAGGCGTTCGCCCGGCGCATGGCCCCGCTGCACACCGTGACCGCCGGCCCCTCCGAAAGCTCCACGGGCGAGATCACCGGTCCCGCCGACCTCATGGACCTGCTCGACCTGGGCGACGTCCACTCCTTCGAGCCCTCCGCGGCCTGGCGTCACCGTCCGGCCCGGGACCGGCTGCGAGTGCCGATCGGGCTCGGCGAGGGCGGGGCGGCGGTCCACCTCGACATCAAGGAGTCGGCCCAGCAGGGCATGGGACCGCACGGGCTGGTGATCGGCGCGACCGGATCCGGCAAGTCCGAGCTGCTGCGCACGCTCGTCATGGGCCTCACCATGACCCACTCCCCCGAGCACCTGAACCTCGTGCTGGTCGACTTCAAGGGCGGTGCGACGTTCGCGGGCATGTCCGAGCTGCCGCACGTGTCGGCCCTGATCACCAACCTCGCGCAGGAGCTCACCCTGGTCGACCGGATGCAGGACGCCCTGTCCGGCGAGATGATCCGCCGCCAGGAGCTGCTGCGCCGGGCGGGCAACTACGCCTCGGTCCGCGACTACGAGAAGGCCCGCGCCGCCGGCGAGGACCTCGCGCCCCTTCCGTCCCTGTTCATCGTCGTCGACGAGTTCTCCGAGATGCTCTCGGCCAGGCCGGCCTTCATCGACCTGTTCGTGGCCATCGGCCGGCTCGGCCGCTCCCTGGGCCTGCACCTGCTCCTGGCCTCGCAGCGGCTCGAGGAGGGACGGCTGCGGGGCCTCGAGTCGCACCTGTCCTACCGGGTCGGGCTGCGCACCTTCAGTGCCGGCGAGTCCCGCTCGGTGCTGGGCGTCCCCGACGCCTACGAGCTGCCACCCGTGCCCGGACTCGGGTACCTCAAGCCCGACCAGTCGAACCTGGTGCGGTTCAAGGCGGCGTACGTCTCCGGGCCGCCGAGCGGGAAGGCGCGGGTCCGCCGCGACGAGGGCGGCCAGGTGCAGGGCATCCTGCCGTTCACGATCGCCGAGGTGCAGGTGCTGGAGCCGGCCCAACCCGAGCCCGCACCGGCCGAGCCCGAGCCGGTCGGGCAGGGCGAGCAGCAGACGTCACTGCTGGATCTCGCGGTCGCCCGGATGGCCGGGCACGGGCCGTCGGCCCACCAGGTCTGGCTCCCGCCGCTGGACGTTCCCGACACCCTCGACCAGCTGATGCCCGACCTGACGGAGGACCCCGAGCTCGGACTGTCCTCCCCGTCCTGGCGCCGGCTGGGCGGGCTCGTGGTCCCCCTCGGCACGGTCGACCGGCCACGCGAGCAGCGGCGCGACACGATGACGGTCGACCTCTCCGGAGCGGCGGGCCACGTCGCCGTGGTGGGCGGGCCGCGCAGCGGGAAGAGCACCCTGCTGCGCACCATCGTGACCAGCATGGCGCTGACCACGACGCCGCTCGAGTCGCAGTTCTTCGTGCTCGACTTCGGCGGCGGCACCTTCGCGCCCCTGTCCTCGCTCCCGCACGTGGCGGGCGTCGGCACCCGGGCGGAACCCGACGTCGTACGGCGCATCCTCGCGGAGGTTCGCGGGGTGGTGGACCGTCGCGAGGCGTACTTCCGCGAGCAGGGGATCGACTCGATCGAGACCTACCGGAGCCGGCGCGCCGCGGGGCGCGCCGACGACGGCTGGGGCGACGTGTTCCTCGTGGTCGACGGATGGTCCACGCTGCGCGCCGACTTCGACGACCTCGAGGTCGAGCTCCAGCAGCTGTCGGCGCGCGGCCTGACCTTCGGGCTGCACCTCGTCGTCGGCGCTGCCCGGTGGGCGGACTTCCGCTCGGCCCTGCGCGACATCTTCGGCACGAGGCTCGAGCTGCGGCTCGGCGACCCGACCGACTCGGAGATCGACCGCAAGGTCGCCGCGCTCGTGCCGACCGCCCGGCCCGGTCGGGGCCTGGAGCAGGGCCGGCACCACTTCCTCGGGGCACTGCCGCGGGCCGACGGGAGCCCGGACACCGCCACGCTCGGCGACGGGGTCGAGGCCCTGGTCAAGCGGGTGGCGGCGGCCTGGCGGGGCCCGGCCGGACCGAAGCTTCGCCTCCTGCCCGAGCGTATCGACCTCGAGCTAGTCCGCGCCCAGGCCACCTCCGCCGACCTGCCGGAGCGGCTCCTGCTGCTGGGGGTGAACGAGAAGGAGCTGGCGCCGGTCGGGCTCGACGCCGACCACGAGCCGCACCTGCTGGTCTTCGGCGACGGCCGGTCCGGCAAGAGCGCCCTGCTGCGCACGTACGCACACGAGATCATGCGTACCCGCACCCCCGAGCAGGCCCAGATCGTCATCGTCGACTACCGCCGTTCGCTGCTCGGCGAGGTCCCCGACGAGTACCTCCTGAACTATCTCACGTCGGGAGCCCAGGCGGCCCCGGTGCTCAAGGAGCTGGCCGACTACCTGGAGAAGCGGATCCCCGGCCCGGACGTCACCCCCGAGCAGCTGCGCGACCGGTCCTGGTGGCAGGGCGCCGAGGTCTTCGTGCTCGTCGACGACTACGACCTCGTCGCCACCCAGCACAGCTCCCCGGTCGCCGCTCTGCAGCCGCTGCTCGCGCAGGCCCGCGACGTCGGTCTGCACCTGGCCGTGGCGCGCCGCTCCGGCGGCGCCTCCCGCGCGCTCTACGAACCGGTCATCCAGTCGCTGCGCGACCTGGCGATGCCGGGCCTGATGCTCTCCGGGAGCCCCGACGAGGGGCCGCTGCTCGGCAACCTCAAGCCCGCACCGGCACCCCCGGGCCGCGGCCGCCTGGTGTCCCGCGACCGGGGCCGCGAGGTCGTACAGCTGGCCTGGACCGACCCGTCCGTCTAGCTGTGATGCCACCCCGTTGAGTTGGGCCTAAGTGACCCTTGAGTTCGGACTTGCCGCCCCTTGAGTTGTGCCTTGCTGCGCGCGACCGAACACTTTTCCCCGACTCGAGGGGCGGGAATCCCCAACTCAACGAGTCTTGAGGGCGAAGCCCGGCAGGTCGGCGAGCTGGTACGTCGCCTCGAAGGTTCGCTCGTACCCGGTGTGGGCGACCTTCCAGCCGTCCTGGGTGCGGACGTACCGGTCCTCGTAGAACGCGGCCCCCTCGAGCTTGAACCCGTACTCCGCCGAGATCACCTGGTCGTGGAGGTACCAGCGACCGGTGGCCGTGTCGCCGTCGACGCTGAGCTCCGGGTGATGGCAGTGGTGCATCGTGACGATCGCCGGACCGAGGTTGGTGCGCATGTAGTCGACCAGTGCCTCGCGGTCGGTGAACGCCAGGCCGGCGTAGTCGGCGGTGGCGTCCGCGACGAAGCAGTCCGAGAAGTCGTCCCACTGCTTGGTGTCGAGGGTTCGCAGGTAGCGGTACTTCAGCTGGCGGATCTGCTCGAGGTCGTCTGCGTAACGATTGCCACTCATGGCGCGGAGCCTAGACCGGCGGCTGGTTATAGTCGCGAGCGTGATCTTCAAGCGGGTGGGCGACGGGCGCCCCTACCCCGAGCACGGGTTGACGTCGAAGGCGTGGGCGACCGTTCCGCCACGCCAGGTGAGGCTCGACCAGCTGGTGACGACGAAGGACACCCTGCACCTCGACACCCTGCTCGACGAGGACTCGACCTTCTACGGCGACCTGTTCGCCCACGTGGTCGAGTGGCGTGGCGAGTTCTACCTCGAGGACGGCTTGCACCGTGCGCTGCGGGCCGCCCTCCAGCAGCGCAACGTGCTCCACGCCCGGGTCCACCCGGTGGCGGGCTGAGTGATGCAGCAGGCCGCGAGGACGAGCTCGATCCTCGCCGGCCTCGCGGCGGTGACCGCGCTCGGAGCCCTCTGGGGGTGGTCGGCGATGACCGAGCCCTTTCCGGGGAAGACCACGCCGCCCAAGTGCGTCGCGACCATCGTCTCGCCCGGCGAGAAGCTCTTCCCGGCCCAGGTCACGGTCAGCGTCCTGAACGCCAGCGAGCGTGACGGCCTGGCCGGTCGCACCATGGCCGAGCTCGTGGACGCCGGGTTCGCCGAGGGCGACACCGGGAACGCGCCGCGCGACGTCCGGGTCGCCCGCGCCGCGGTCTGGGCTCCCACGCCCCCGGGGCCGGACGCACGCCTGGTCGCCAGCCGGCTCGGGCCCTCGACCCGGGTGGTCGACCGGGAGGGGCCGGGCGTCGGCGTCACGGTCGTCGTCGGGAGCGAGTACACCGAGCTCGTCAAGGGACTGCCGTCGGTGCGGGTGAGGAGCGAGACCGAGATCTGCAGCCCGCCGGTGGCCTAGCTCAGGTGCCCTCGCGTCGCCCGCGGCCACCCAGCCACTGCGCGAGCCGCCCGGACGAGGACACCTGGCGCAAGCGCTCCTCGGTCTGCTCCCGCAGCTTGCGGGGGGTGACGACCAGCAGGTCGTCGCCGTGGCGCAGGACGGTACGCCGCTCCGGCACCAGGATC
>NZ_DASSXS010000321.1:0-7862 GCF_035703625.1 Nocardioides sp.
GAGACCACGCCGTCCTTGTAGGTGTTGACCCCGTCCATGTCGATGCCCTCGAGGGTCGCCCGCACGCCGAACTGGGCCGAGTCGCGGGCCTGGTCGGCGATCTCCGCCGCGTGCAGGAGGGCCTTGGTGGGGATGCAGCCGACGTGGAGGCAGGTACCGCCGAGGTTGCCCTTCTCGACGAGCCCGACCGTCAACCCGAGTTGCGCCGCGCGGAGGGCACAGGCGTAACCGCCGGATCCTGCCCCGAGCACGAGTACGTCGAAGTCGGCCTCGGCCACTCCCTGTTCCTTCCCTCCGGCGAATGTCTGGCCCATCCTTGCACTCTTTGCGCACCTGTCCACACGTGGACCGGGCACACTAGGGGCATGGGTTTGTTCGACCGTTTCCGGAGCCGCGGGCGCATGCGCCGCCCGGCCCGCGACGCCGCACGCACGGGGTCGACCAGGGTGCGCGCTTCGGACCGCACCGACGAGAAGCACCTCCATGACTTCGTGGCGACCCGACGCGGCGTGGAGGGGTTCGTCGAGCCCCGGACCGCCGTCAGCGACGTGACCCTGCTCCTCGTCGCCCACGACGGCGAGTGGACCCGGCGCCGGGTGCCGTCGGTCGAGTGGGCGCACTCCTTCGCCAACAAGAACCGGGTGCCGTCGTACGACGCCGCCGTGGTCGGCATCCCGCAGCGGATGCGCGACTACAACCGGCGCAAGAAGCTCGAGGGCTCCTGACGCGCGAGCCTCACCCTTCGGACAGGCGCCGGGCGTAGTCGACCAGCGTCGCCACCGCGACCCCCGTCCCGCCCGGCGTGACGTGGCCGTAGGCCGAGCCGGAGTTGAACCCCGGGCCGGCGATGTCGAGGTGGGCCCACGGCAGTCCGGCGGTGAACTCCCGCAGGAAGGCTCCGGCGAACAGTCCGCCGCCCCACCGGGTCCAGTCGTGCTGGGCGAGGTCGGCCACCTTGCTGCTGTGGATGCGCTCGTCCATCGACTCGGGGATCGGCATCGGCCACTGGGCCTCGCCCGCGGTCTCGGCCGCCGCCAGGACGCCCTCGACGACCTCGTCGGAGCCCATGACCCCGGCGACCCGGTCGCCCAGGGCCACCACCATGGCGCCGGTCAGGGTGGCGACGTCGAGGAGCACGTCGGGCTTGCGCTCGGTGGCCATGACCATGGCGTCGGCGAGGATGAGCCGGCCCTCGGCATCGGTGTTGAGCACCTCGACGGTCGTGCCGCCGTACATGGTGAGCACGTCGCCGGGCCGGACCGAGGAGCCCGACACCATGTTCTCCGCCATCGGCACCAGGGTGGTCACCTTGACCGGGAGGCCGAGGGCGGCGATCGCCAGCGTGGCCTGGATGACAGCCGCGCCTCCCGCCATGTCGCTCTTCATCTCGGTCATGCTCTGCGCGGGCTTGATGGTCAGTCCGCCGGAGTCGAAGGTGACGCCCTTGCCGACGAGGGCGAGGTGCTTCCTGGCGCCGCGCGGGGAATAGGTGATCTCGACCAGGCGGGGCGGGGCCGACGACCCCTGGCCGACCCCGAGGATGCCGCCGCACCCGAGCTCGGCGAGCCGCTTGTCGTCGTGGACCTTCACCGCCACCTTGGGTGCGCCCCGGCCCTTGGTCGCCTGAGCCACCGCGTCGCTGACGGCGTCGGCGAACGCTGGAGGCGTCAGGTCGCCGGGCGGCACGTTGACCCAGTCGCGGGTGGTGGCCACGGCCCGCGCGACCACCTGTGCCTCCTCGAAGGCCGCGACCATCTCCTTCTTGCGGGCCGAGGGGCTCAGGACGGTGACCGTCCCGGCTGTCTGGTCGGGCTTGGGCTCCTTCTTGTACGCGGTGAAGGTGTAGCCGCCGAGCTCGTAGCCCTCGGTCACGGCGCGCACCTGCTCGGGCGTGTCGGCGGGCAGCGCGATGGCCACCGAGGCGGCGTTGGTCGCCGCGCGGGCCGCCGCCCCGGCCGCCCGGCGGCAGGCGCGGGCGTCCGGCTCGGACCCGAGCCCGGCCAGGATCAGCAGCGGCGAGGAGATGACGCCGGCGGTGGGGACCTTGGTCACCTCACCGGCCTTGCCGGTGACGTCGAGGGTGGCCAGCAACGGCCGGAGCTTGCGGCCGTAGGCCTTGGCGACGTCCTCCGCCCCCGGCGCCAGCTCGACACCCTTCGCGGCTTTCAGCACGCCGACGACCACTGCGTCGGCGTGGGTCTTGGCGGGGCTGGCGCTGCGCAGGTTGTAGGTCGTCACCGACGCAGGATAGCCACCGGGCCGTGAGGGCGCCCTGCGGGAGGTTCCTGGTTTCGAGGCGCCGATGCGACCTCGCCGGCTCGGTCACCGGCTTGCTCTACGTCTGGCCCACGCCGTGCACTCCCGCGTCGCGCCCGGCTAGGGTCCAGACATGAGCGACCCAGGCACCCTTCTCCAGTCGCCCCTCCACGAACGGCATGTCGAGCTCGGCGCGAAGTTCGCGGAGTTCGGCGGCTGGACGATGCCGCTGGAGTACCCCTCGGGCGTGGTCAAGGAGCACACGGCGGTGCGCGAGGCGGTCGGGATCTTCGACGTCAGCCATCTCGGCAAGGCGATGGTCAGCGGCCCCGGCGCGGCGGCGTACGTCAACGCGACGCTGAGCAACGACCTGCGCAAGATCCAGCCGGGCAAGGCGCAGTACACGCTCTGCTGCGACGACGCCACCGGCGGCATCGTCGACGACCTCATCGTCTACTACCACGACGACGAGCGCGTCCTGCTGGTCCCGAACGCCGCCAACACCGCGGAGGTGGTGCGCCGCCTCGCTGCCACGGCGCCCGACGGGGTCGAGATCGTCGACCACCACCGCGACTACGCCGTGCTGGCGGTGCAGGGCCCCCGGTCCGACGAGGTCCTGGCGGCGGTCGGGCTGCCAACCGGGCACGACTACATGTCGTTCGTCGAGGCGACCGTTCCCTCGCTGGGCGGCGGGGACGGCACCGGTGTGGTGGTCTGCCGTACCGGTTACACCGGCGAGCGCGGCTACGAGCTGATCGCCCCCGACGACGTCGCGGTGCCGCTGTGGGATGCCCTCATGGAGGCCGGGCGCGAGCACGGACTGCTGCCGTGCGGGCTCGGCGCGCGCGACACCCTCCGGACCGAGATGGGCTACCCGCTGCACGGCCAGGACATCACCCTCGACGTCACCCCCAACCAGGCCCGCCTCGGGTGGGCGGTCGGGTGGAAGAAGGACGCCTTCTGGGGCCGCGACGCGCTGGTCGCGGAGAAGGAGGCCGGGCCCGAGCGCCGGCTGCGTGGCCTGGTCGCGGTCGCCCGCGGGATCCCGCGCCCGGGCATGAGCGTGTCCCTCACCCAGGACGTGCCGCTGTGCGACATCACCTCGGGCACGTTCTCACCCACGCTGAAGAAGGGCATCGGCCTCGCGCTGGTGCCGACGGTGGTCGCCCCCGACGCCGAGGTGGGCGTCGACATCAGGGGCCGACGCGAGATCTTCCAGCTCGTGGATCCGCCGTTCGTGGACCCGTCCGTGCGAGAGTCCTGACCCGTGGTGAACCTTCCCGACCAGCCGCCGTCCTTCCGCCCGCCCACGCCGACCGAGCGGCCCTGGTGGTGGCGCCTGGAGGACGCCGCCGGCGAGGAGGTGCAGGTCGACGACGAGCACGCCGGACAGCGCTTCGCCAGCCAGGCCGACGCGGAGTCGTGGGTGGGGGAGACCTGGTCCGACCTGGCCGCCGCCGGAGTCGACGCCGTGACCCTCTTCGAGCACGACCGCCAGGTCTACGGGCCGATGTCGCTGCACGCGTGACCCTCCCCCCACCGGTTGCGGCGGTGTGCGGGTCCTTCCTCGACGCCGTTCCGCCAGGACTGGTGACCGGCCTGTACCTGCGCGGTGGGATCGGCTTCGGTGAATGGGTGCCCGGCCGGAGCGACGTCGACTTCGTGGCCACGCTGGCCCGCCGTCCGGACCGTGCCGAGCTGGACGTCCTGCGCCGGGCCCACGAGCAGGTCGCCGCGGCACACCCTGACGTTCCGTTCGACGGCGCCCACCTGCTGGCAGCGGACCTCGCAGCCGACCCGGACCGGTGCCCCGACGTGCCCTGTGTCCTGCACCGCCACTTCGAGGACGAGGCGCGCTACGACATCTCGCCGGTCGGCTGGCACGAGCTCGCGTGGCACGGTGTCACGGTCGCCGGAACCCCGCACGCCCACCTGGAGATCTGGACCGATCGGGAGCGGTTGCTCGACTTCACCCGTGACAACCTCGCGACCTACTGGCGGGACACCGCCCGGGCCCTGGCGGCGTCTCCGGCCGAGGCGTCCCGGGAGGACGCCTGCTGCTGGTGCGTGCTCGGTGTCGCGCGTCTGGATCATCTCCTCGTCACCGGCGAGATGACCACCAAGAGCGGCGCCGGGCGGTGGGGTCTCACCCACTACCCCGCGCGCTTCCACCGGGTGCTCCGCGAGGCGCTCCGCATCCGGCACGGCGGTGGCAACGAATACCCGGACGATGACGATCGACGGGGCCGGGACACCGCTGACTTCACGGCTCACGTCGTCCAGCGGTCCGGGGGAGACTGAGGGTGTGAGCGACGGATCCGACTTCGCGGCCTTCGTGGTGGCGCGGTGGCCCGCCCTCGTCCGCTCGCTGGCGCTCCTCGGGTACGACGCCGAGTCGGGGCACGAGGCCGCCGTGACAGGGCTGGCGCGGTGCCAGCCGTCCTGGGACCGGGTCCGGGAGGAGGGGGACGCCGAGGCCCACGTCTACCGGGTGGTGCTCGACCAGGTCGAGCGCGGCACCCGGGAGGACGGTCCTGTGGGGGAGGCGGACCCGATGCTGTCGCTCGAGCCGATGCTGTCGGACGGCTCCGAGCGCGTCGAGCTGCTCGCCGCCCTGGAGAAGGCGCTGGAGCCGCTGCCGATGGAGCTCCGGACCGTCCTCGTGCTGCGCTTCACCGCCGGTCTCGAGGCCGACCAGGTGGCAGCGGTGCTCGGTCAGCCGCTCGCCCTGGTGAAGGAGCAGGAGTGGCGCGGGGTCCAGAAGATCGCCGGGGCTGCGGAGTGGGCAGGGCTCCGGCCGGGCGGCTTCGACCCGGCCCAGGTCTTCGTCGACGCCGGTGAGGTGATCCCGGTGCGGAACCCGCCGGTCGACGAGGTGGCCGGACGCGCCGCGGCCACCCGGAAGCGGCGCCGGCGGTGGGCCGGAGCAGCCGTGGTCGCCGTGGTCGTCCTGCTGGTCGTGGGCACCTGGCTGGGCACCCGCCCGGACGGCCCGCAGCTCCCCGAGTCGGCGGTCACCGCCGCGCAGAACCCGGCCGACATCGAGTGGTACGCCAACCACGAGCTGCACCTTCCGGAGGTGACCGTCGAGCTTCCGCAGGTCAGCGCCCTGGTGTCGGTGGCCGACGGGGTGGTGTACGCCGACGCGGACGGGCTGGTCGTCCAGGTGCGCGGCGACGGGTCGCTGGTGAAGCTGGGCGAGACGGTTCCGGACACGCCGATCGTCGCCTCGGCCGAGCGCAGCTGGATCGCCTGGGTGCAGCCGGGGGAGGCCGGCGACAGGCTCGTGGTCCGGGACGTCGACCGGCGCGAGCAGGTGGCGAGCACGCCGGTCGACCGCGGCGCGACCCCGGTGGCCCTGGACGGCGACCAGGTCCATTACACGACCCCCGGCCGCGACTGGAGCTGGCAGCCGCTGGCGGGTGACCCGATCTCGACCCCCGGTGGTGACCTGATCGACGTCGCCTCGGGAGTCCGGGTGAGCCAGGTCGACGACGAGGTACTGCGCATCACCCAGCCGCTGTTCGACGTCGAGGTGACGGTCCCGGGGGACGGGGCGATCCTGTCCTCCGGCGGCGACTTCGTGCTGACCACGGTCGACGAGCCGCAGCCGGAGACGGTCGCCCTCTACGAGGCGGCCTCCGGTGACGTCGTCGACGTCGGCCTCGCCCCCGAGGAGGTCGCCGTGCAGGCGGCGTTCGACGTCGACGACGCCGCGGTCTTCCTCGTCGAGCATCGCGCCAACCAACCCGAGCCCGGCGAGGACCTCCGCCTGTCCACCACCGGGCCGACCATCATGCGCAGGTGCGAGTTCGAGTTCTTCGAGCCGGAGTGCCGGACGGTGACGCAGTTCGCCAGCAACTTCGGCGAGCCGCTGCTGCCAGACTGACCTGCATGCACCAGTTCAGCCAGGTCGACGTGTTCTCGTCCGACCCGTTCCTCGGCAACCCGGTGGCCGTCGTCCACGACGCGCAGGGGGTGTCCGACGAGGAGATGGCCCGGTTCGCCCGCTGGACGAACCTCTCGGAGACGACGTACCTCCTCCCGCCGACGGATCCCGCCGCCGACTACCGGCTCCGGATCTGGACCCCCGACCGCGAGCTGCCGTTCGCCGGCCACCCGACCCTCGGCTCCGCGCACGCCTGGCTGGAGGCCGGGGGCGTGGCTCGTCAGGACGGGGAGCTGGTCCAGGAGTGCGCGGCCGGCCTCGTGCGGATCCGCCGGGGCGAGCGGCTGGCGTTCGCGGCTCCTCCCTTGCTCCGATCCGGACCGGTCGATGCCGGTGATCGGGAGCGGATCGCGACGGCGCTCCGCATCACCGACGCAGACATCGTCGACCTGGCCTGGGTCGACAACGGGCCGGGCTGGGTGGCCTGCCTCCTCGAGTCGGCGGAGGCGGTGCTGGCCTGCCGCCCCGACTTCGGCGCATTCGGTGATCTCGAGGTGGGCATCGTCGGCCCGTACGACGACCCGTCGTCTGCCGGAGCCGACATCGAGGTACGGGCGTTCGTCCCGTCGATGGGCATCGGCGAGGACCCGGTGACCGGCAGCCTGAACGCCGGCATCGCGCAGTGGCTGGCCGGCGACCGCCTCCCGGCGTCGTACGTCGCCTCCCAGGGGACCGTGATCGGGCGCCGCGGGCGGGTCCACCTCGAGCGAGGGGGAGACACGGTGTGGGTCGGTGGCGACGTGCTCACCACCATCACCGGTCAGGTCGGCCTGTGATCCGCGTCCTCGGTGGTTGAGGTGTGAGGCGCGCTGGCGCCGAGCCTCGAAACCCCGGAACTGGGGCAGGCCGGCGACCACGGTGCTCACCGCCTCGTGCGGACGGGAGCACGGTGTGGGTCGGTGGCGAGGCGCTCACCACCATCACCGGTCAGGTCGGCCTGTGACCCGCGTCCTCGGTGGTTGAGGTGTGAGGCGCGTTAGCGCCGAGCCTCGAAACCCCGGAACTGGGGCAGGCCGGCGACCACGGTGCTCACCGCCTCGTGCGGACGTGAGACACGGTGTGGGTCGGTGGCGAGGCGCTCACCACCATCACCGGCCAGGTCATCCTGTGACCCGCGTCCTCGGTGGTTGAGGTGTGAGGCGCGCTAGCGCCGAGCCTCGAAACCCCGGAACTGGGGCAGGCCGGCGACCACGGTGCTCACCGCCTCGCGCAGGTGCGGGGGTCTCGAGGCTCGCTGCGCTCGCAACTCGACCACCGGATGAGGTGTAGCGCTCGCGCCTCACGCGCGGCGTCGCCGGTCGAGCGTAGGATCCCGACCGTGCGGCAGTACCTCGACCTCCTCCAGCGCGTCCTCGACACCGGCGTGGAGAAGGGGGACCGCACCGGTACCGGCACCCGCAGCGTGTTCGGTCACCAGATGCGGTTCGGCTTGGCCGACGGGTTCCCGCTGGTCACGACCAAGAAGATCCACACCCGCTCTGTCTTCGCCGAGCTGTTGTGGTTCCTGCGCGGCGACACCAACGTGAAGTGGCTGCAGGACCGCGGGGTCTCGATCTGGGACGAGTGGGCCGACGACAACGGGGACCTCGGCCCGGTCTATGGCTACCAGTGGCGGTCCTGGCCGGCCCCCGACGGGCGCCACGTCGACCAGATCCGG
>NZ_DASSXS010000094.1:0-17560 GCF_035703625.1 Nocardioides sp.
GCACCCGACCTCCTCGACGTGCCTGATCCGACCGGTCAGGTCATCGGGCTCCACGGGGTCCGGGTCCAGCACTGCCGTGGCCACGGCCTGGCCGTACGGATGTGTGAGGGTGTACTGCTCGCCCGGGACGAGGTCGCGAACGCGGATCCGGATGCGGCCAGTGACCATCGGACGACCGCTCGTCGGGTCGAAGCCGGCGCTGACCTCCATCTCCAGGCCTTGGCCGGTGAGCCCGGCCGGAGGTGCCGCAGTAGCCGCCCAGTAGACCGCCTCACCGCCGGCCGCCGGAGTGAGGAGGGCGGAGGTGGTCGAGCACGCGGTGCCGTCGAGGCAGAGCTCGAGCCGCTGGCCGTCGGCGTCCTCGTACCACCGGGGGAAGCCTTGAGGGCCGATGATCGGACTGCTGCCTACCACTGCCTGTGCCGGGTCGGCGGCGACGGACAGTGTGCCCACGGCCATCGCCAGCGCGGCGAGCACGGCCGGCATGCGACTTCGCGTACGACGCCACCAGGGGGTGGGTCGATCCAGATCCACGGGTGAGACCCCTTGCGCGTTCCCCTGCAGGCCCCAAAACATCCGCTCGGAAGTTGCAATCTCAACGATCGTAGGTCGCGGGGATCGAGGTCGTCCATCACCCGTTCGGGCCACCGTGGCCCGACGCACATGGGCCAGACATGCCGCACCGCCGCGTCGATGGGGCCTCCGATGCGACGGTGTGGCTTGGGGTTGTTCCTGTACCAACCCCGTACTTCATGGTCGCGCTCTGTGTCCCTGAGCCGCAGAGGCGAAATCCCCCACTGGTGAGGACCTCGGTCACATGTCGTGCCCACCGATCAGGGCCAGACGGCAAACTTGAGAATGACCTGGCCGCCGCTGAAGTGGACCGATACGTATGCGAGCCGCGGTCGATGGCACGCGCGGTAGACGCGCACGTCGTGACCTCCGGCCTTCGAGACGGACGTGCCGTCCGTGTCGAAGATCCGCTGGACGCGGAGCTTGGGCGTGCCGCTGTGAACCTGCCGATACTCGCTGCGGGTCACACATCCCGGAGTGTCCGCGGTAGCGGATGTTGGCACCGCGAAGGCGGTTCCGATGACAAACAGCAGGATGAGCATGAGACGCATTGCTCCCCCTCTCGGGTCGACTCCTACACAGGACCACACGTTGCGCCGGGCCGCAGCGGCCATAGGACCTACCCAAGGCTGCGGATAGTCCCCCGTTCATCCCCCGTTCGCGCTGACCCGAATGGGTGATGGACGCCCTCGGATTCCACGACCTACGATCGTTGAGATTGCAACTTCCGAGCGGATGTTTGGGGCCTGCAGGGGACGCGCAAGGGGTTCCTGACCCGTGGACGTGGATCGACGCACCTTCCTGAAGGCCGGCAGCATCGTCGGGGGTGGCGGCCTGGCGATCTGGCTCGGAGGAGCCAGCCCTGCCTGGCGGGGAGCCGAGTCCGCGTTCGCGGCCACCACGCGAACGCTGCACTTGCGGGTCACCGACGCCATGAAAGAAATGGCGACGCACAACACCATCAACCCGGCCGAGTGCTACTTCTGGGTCTATCAGGTGGTGCGCCCGGCGGGAATCCAGGCAGAGGTACCCGGGCCGAACCTCTTCTGCCGAGCGGGGGACGTCGTCACCATCGTCCTCGAGAACGACCTCGACGAGCCGCACAACTTCGCTGTCCCGGCGGCCAGGATCAAGAGTCCTCCGGTGCGACCTCGCGGCCGCGTCACGTTCAGGTTCAGGGCACCCAAGCCCGGTACCTACCTCTACTACGACAGCCTGAACGCCCCGGTGAACCGGATGATGGGGCTGCACGGCGCGCTGGTCGTGATGCCACGCCCCGCCAACGGCACCCCCTACAGCTCCAACGACGGCAGACGCAACCCGCGCATGAGGCAGCTGTTCGCCGACCTGGGGAGGGCAGCCCACTGGCCCGGGCTGGCCTGGGACCAAGGGGGGCTGAACCCCGGCGGATTCCCACCCACGCCACCCTTCCGCCAGTACATCTGGGTGCTGCACGAGGCCAGCCCACGGCTGTTCGAGGAGGTCGGCCGAGCGCCCCGAGGTCGCAACTTCAACCCGAGGACCTTCGAGGAACGGTTCCTCGACGACCGGGTCCTCCTCAACGCGCCGGGCGTCGCCCCCGACGAGAACCACACCCCGCAGTACTGCGCGATCAACGGGCAGTCCGGACACTTCGCACACGCCTCACCGTTCATCACTCCGCACCTGCGCGTGGGTGAGCCCTGCGTCATCCGTGTCCTCAACGCCGGCATGTGGTCGCACTCGATGCACCTGCACGCCAACCACTTCTACGTGCTGGCGGTCAACAACAGCTTCCGCTACCAGCCGCAGATCCTGCCCGGCCAGCACGACAACCACATCTGGGCCGACACCTTCACCGCGCGTCCGCTGGACTGCTGGGACTGGCTGGTGCCGTACATGCGACCCCCGGATGTTCCGAACGTCCGAGGCATCGGCCTCCCCGACCTCCCACGACGGTCCCGGGCGGCGCCCATCGACACCTTCGGGGACGACGCGAACGGGCTGACGCCGCGGGCGAGGCGCACCTGGCCGCCGATCCAGGAGCTTCACATGAACATCCCACCGATCGGAACCGTCGCGGGCGACGGTCGTCCCATGCACGTGCCGCTGTCGCCGGTCTGCTACCCGATGCACGACCACTCGGAGCCGTCCCAGGCCGCCCAGGGGGGCAACTACAACATGGGCCTGATCGCCGGCATCAACTTCATCGGCGACCGCAACATCGATGCGAATGGTCGGCGTGACGGCAACCCGAACCGCTCGCTGACCTTCCCGCACACTCCTCTGGTCCGTACCGCCCGGGCGACCGGCGCCGCCGCGGGTCCGAGACCGCCTTTCCCCCACGTGCCCCGGGGCAACGTCTAGACCGATCGACCGCCCAGAGACCAGGAGACAACGATGTCAGTCGCCAACCCACGTGTCCGGATCAGACGCCGGTCGGTGGAAGCTCCCGCCGGAGACGTCGGCATGTGGGTCAAGATGTTCGACCCCCCGACCGAGAGCCCGCCCACCCCCGAGCTGATCCCGCCGACCAACCCCGTGCCCGAAGTCATGGCGGCGGCCGGCCTGACCAACTCACCCCCGTCGCCCCACCTGTGGGAGACCGACCTGCTGCACGGGCTCTCCGCGGCCACGTGGGACAACCGGCCCGGCGGTCTCGAGTTCTTCACGCTGGACCAGCCGAACAACCGTGCGGCCTCGGGGACCTTTCCCGGTCCTACGGTGCGCATCCCGCGGGGTGCGATCTTCCACTCGTCGACGCAGGGCAAGGGCCCCCCGCCACACACGATCCACTGGCACGGGATGGAGCCGACGCCGATGAACGACGGCGTGGGCCACTGCTCGATGGAGATCGGGAGCTACACCTACCAGTTCCAGCCCAACTTCATGGGGTTCTACTTCTACCACTGCCACCGCAACACGGTGCAGCACTTCGAGTTCGGGCTCTACGGGGCGCTGATCATCCACACCCCGGACGCGTTCCACGCCTCGCTCAACCCCGACGGCACGCTCAACAGCATCCCGATCGGCGCCAGCAGGGACGGTAACTTCCGTGTCGCCGCCAACCTCAAGGGCACACCGCTGGCACGGCTGCAGCGCAACTTCCGGCCGCTCACGGCCCGGGACCCTCGCGGGGAGTTCCCCACCGACCCGCACGCGCACACCGTGCCCTACGACGTGGAGGCGCTGTGGGTCGTCGACGACCGCGACTCCGTGTGGAGCGACATCGCCAGCGACGCGCGTGAGTTCTTCCCTGCGCACGGCAGCACCCCCGGGGTCGACGACCAATGGGCCCGAGGCATCTTCAACGAGTACCGCTCCGACTACTGGTTCGTCACCGGCATCCCGGTGGTGCCCCTCGACCGGGTCAAGCGCCTGGGCAACGTCGGTCGCATCCGGGCGCGCGCCGTCATCCCTCCGGGACTCAATGGAGGGATCGGTGCCAACGCACCCGGCACCGCGACGCAGGTCCCGATCAACGCCCGGGTCAACGACACGATCCTCATCCGGGTGCTCGATGCGGCGTACAACTACGCACGGATCACCTTCCCCGCCGACGTGGTCATCATCGCCTTCGACGGCCGGGCGCTCGGGGTTCCGCCGTTCGGGCGCTACAACCACTCGTTCCTTCTCAGGGCGGGTACGCCGATCCTGCTCAGCACCGCTCGCAGGTTCGACTGCCTCATGAGGCCGACCCGGCCCATGAACAGCTTCGCCAAGGTCGAGTTCCTCGACACCCAGAGCCGCAGCCGCGGTCCCGGTCGCTTGCGGCAGACCGCCCGCATCCCGATCCGGATCCGCTGACACCCCGGGGCCGGCCGTCGCGGGAGCCGGGGTCCCGGGAGCCCATCGAGGAGGCCGCCATGCACGATCTGAAACGTCGCCGGCGAACCGACGAGGGCATGCTGTCGCTGGTGCAGGTGCTCTCAGCGTGTGCCGCGTACGCCCTGGCCCTGGCCCTGTGCGTCCTCGTGTTCGGCCTCTCCCCCGGCGCCGAGAGCCCCGCCGTGCCTCCGCCCCAGCACCCCCACGTCGTCGACCCGACCGGCGCCCCCCTCGAGGCCGGGGTGGCTTCGAACCCACGGTGCACCTCGGCGCGCGCCGGGGCGCGCCCGTGCGGCCACGAGCACAGCGGGCTCGATCACCAGCCGGGCCACGACGTGCACCAGCGGCTGTCGCCGAGGCAGCTGTCACTGGCGAAGTGGGGATCCCAGAATCACGTAGCGGTCAGACCAGGCCGTTCTCCTCGAGGAAGTCCTCGGCCACGGTGACCGGGTCCTCCTTGTCGACCTGCACGCGGGCCAGCGCCTCGGTGAGGTTCTGGGTCGTGAGCGCCTCGGAGACGCCGTTGAGCGCTTCCTCGACCTCCGGCGTCACTGCATCGGACTGGATCAGCGGCACGATGTTCTGTGACAGGTAGAGGTTCTCGGGGTCATCGAGCACCACCCAGTCGTTCACCTCGATCGCCGAGTCGGTCGAGAAGATGTTGGCGACGTCGATGGACCCGTCCTCCAGCGCGCCGACGGTCAGCGGGCCACCCGGGTCGAGCGGCTTGAACTCCTCGAACTCCAGACCGTAGACCTCCTTCAGCCCGACCAGCCCCTGGAACCGCTCGCGGAACTCCGGTCCGGCGCCCACGACGAGCTGGTCGGCGACCGGCTCCAGGTCGGCGATCGACTGCAGGTCGTACTTCTCCGCCGTCTCCTGCGTGACCGTCAGGGTGTCCTTGTCCTCGGCCTCGGACTGCGGCAGCGTCTCGCTGCCCTCGGGCAGCTCGCTCTGCAACGCGTCGTACACCTCGTCGGGTGAAGTGACGTCCTCAGGGACCAGCTCAGGAGCGATCAGGTACGACAGCAACGCGCCGTTGTACTCCGGGAGCAGGTCGATGTCGCCGTCCTCGAACGCCTTCATGTAGACCTCGCGGGCCCCGATGTTGGGCTGCGTCTCGACGCTGACGTCCTTGGCCTCGAGCGCCTGGGCGTACATCTGCATCAACAGCTCGTTCTCGGGGAAGTTCGCGGAGCCGACGACGATCGTGTCGCCACCGCCCTCACCCTCCGAGAAGGGGTCCTCGCTGGATTCCCCACCGCCGCATGCGTTCAACGCCAGGACGGCGAGGACGGCGACCGCGGACAGCGGCCGGGCGTAACGGGTGTGAGTGGACATCAGTCACCTTTCGTTGGGTTGGAGTTCGTCGAGCCGGGTGGGGGTGCGGGGACCGCGCTCGGCGCGGCCGTCGACCCCGGGCGAGACCAGACCACGCTGGAGGGCGGCGATCAGCAGGTCGAGGGTGACCGCCAGCACCGCGACGAGGATCGCTCCGGCCACCACGCGCGGGTAGTCGCGGAGCGCGAGGCCGTCGAAGAGGTAGCGGCCCAGGCCGCCGAGGCCGACGTACGCCGCGATGGTGGCCGTGGACACGACCTGGAGAGTGGCGTTGCGCAGCCCGCCGGCGATGATCGGCAGCGCGTCGGGCACCTCCACCTGCGCCGCGATCTGGAAGCCGGTCATGCCGACCCCTCGGGACGCGTCGACGGTGGCGGGGTCGACCGAATTCACGCCGGCGTAGGTCGAGGTCAGGATCGGCGGTATCGCGAGGATCACCAGCGCGACGGTGGCCGGGACCAGCCCGGTGCCGGCCAGCGCCACCACCAGCATCAGCACCCCCAGCGTCGGCAGGGCCCGGCCGGCGTTGCCGGCGTTGATCGCCAGGAACGTGGCCTTGCCGGTGTGGCCGATGAGGACGCCCAGGGGGAAGGCGATCACGAAGGCGATCACCACCGCGAGCCCCGTGTACATGAGGTGCTCCAGGATCCGCTGCGGGAAACCGTCATCGGCACCGGGCGCCCAGTTGGCGCCGTCGAGGAGGAAGCTGAAGGTGCCGTCGCTCATCGCGACACCCCCACGCGTGCCCACGGGGTGAGCGCCCGCTGCGCCAGGACGATCATGAGGTCGGCGGTCAGCGCCAGGAGCACCGACAGCACCAGGCCGATCACGATCGGTGGTGTGTAGAAGCCGAGCTGGAACCCGCGGGTGAACAGCTGGCCGAGGCTGTCGATCCCGATCAGCGCGGAGACCGTGACCATGCTGATGTTGGCAACCGTGGCCACCCTCAGTCCGGCCAGCACGACGGGGAGCGAGAGGGGCAGCTCGACGGCGAACCAGCGCCGTAGCGGCGTGTATCCCATGGCGACCGCGGCCTGGATCGCCTGCGGCTCCACCGAGGACAGGCCGTCGGCGGTCGTGCGCACCAGCAGCGCGAGCGAGTACAGCGTCAACGCGATGACGACGTTGAGCGGGTCGAGGATGCCGGTGCCGATCAAGCCGGGCAGCAGGAGCAGCAGCGCCAACGACGGGATGGTGTAGACGATGCTCGACGCGGTCAGCACCGGGTGACGGGCCCAGCCGAAGCGGACCACCGTCCAGCCCAGCGGCAGCGACAGCACGAACGCGATCGCGACCGGCAGCAGCGCCAGCCAGATGTGCTGGGCGAGCGACTCCAGCACCGCCTCGCCGTTGGTCTCGAGGTAGTCCCGCACCTCGCCGAGGAACTCCATCTCAGGCGTCCCCGCCGAGTCGCGCGACCTGGTGTCGGCGGATGTGCTCGGCCAGGGCGGCATGCCTGACCACCCCGTCGGCCCTGCCGTCCGCGTCGACGCGGACCGCCGCTCCGGCGGGCGAGAGGATCGCCAGGTCGGCCACGGTGCGCAGGTTGTCCGAGACCGTCCACGTTCCCTCGGTCGGCAGCGTGCCCTGGGACGACTTCCACCCCTGGGGCCGGCCCTCGCCGTCGAGCTCGAGCACCAGTCCGTCGACCGCGGTGTCGACCGGCTCCACCGCGACCTCGCCGGCCGTGGCGAAGGAGAGGCCGCGGAAACCGCGGTCCCGGCCCACCAGCCGGGCGACGAAGTCGTCGGCGGGGGCGGCCAGCAGCTCCTCGGGCGGGGCCAGCTGCGCCAGCCGGCCGCCCTCACCGAACACCGCCACCTGGTCACCGAGCTTGACCGCCTCGTCGATGTCGTGCGTGACCAGCACGATCGTCTTGCCCAGGTCCTGCTGCAGGCGCAGGAACTCCTGTTGCAGGCTCTGCCGCACCACCGCGTCGACGGCCGAGAACGGCTCGTCCATCAGCATCACCGGCGGATCCGCCGCCAGCGCCCGCGCGACGCCCACCCGCTGCTGCTGCCCGCCCGAGAGCTGCGCGGGGTAGCGGTCGCCCAGGGCCGGGTCGAGGCCGACCCGCTCCAGCAGCTCCCGCGCGTGGCTGCGCGCCTCCCGGCGACTCACCCCGGACAGCACCGGGACGGTGGCCACGTTGTCGACGACCGTCCGGTGCCGGAACAGGCCCGCGTGCTGGATGACGTACCCGATGCCGCGGCGCAGCTTCACCACGTCGAGGCTCCGGATGTCCTCCCCGTCGAGGCGGATCGTCCCGGACGTCGCATCGACCATCCGGTTGATCATGCGCAGGGAGGTGGTCTTCCCGCACCCGGACGGTCCCACGAAGACGGTGATCGCGTTGTCCGGGATGGACAGGCTCAGGTCGTCGACCGCGGTGGTTCCGCCGGGATAGACCTTGGTGACGCCCTCGAACTCGATCACGAACCGCTCCTCTCGGCACCGGGTCCGGACTGACCTCGGGGCGCGTCGACCATTGTGCAGTTTCTTGATACACAAACCAATTTGGGGTCCGCCCCTTCGCCTAGGATCGGGCTGTGCTGTCCGCCACCGCGCTCGACCCTGCCACCTTGCGGAGCCTGGCGCGTGGCACCTCGCATGACGAGACGCTACCGAATGCGGAGCAGATGGCGGCGGTTGAGCGCGCGCACGTGTCGGCGGTGCGGGCCGGCGAGGCCGGACGGGTGTACGGACTGACGACCGGTGTCGGCGCCCTCAAGGACGTCCCGGTCGGCGAGGTCGGGGACCAGGACGGGGAACGTTCGCTGCGGCTGTGGCGAAGCCACGCCGCAGGCGTCGGCCCAGAGGCTGACGACGACGTGGCGCGGGCGACGATGCTGGTCCGGCTCCAGCAGCTGCTCCGCGGTGGCGCCGGTGTCTCGCCGGGCCTGGTCCGTGGGCTGGCCGAGGCGTGCGGAGCCGGAGTGGTGCCGCGGCTGCACACGACAGGGGCGATCGGGACCGGCGACCTCGCGCAGCTCTCCGAGCTCGGCCTGACCCTGGCCGGGGAGCTCCCGTGGAAGTCAGGTGAGCGTCCCCCGGCCCGGGTCGCCGCTACCGACGGGCTCGCGTTCGTGAGCAGCAACGCGCTGACGGTGGCCACCGCCGCGCTGGCGGTGGCAGATCTCGACGACCTGGCCGAAGCGGCCGACCGGGTCGCCGCCCTCTCCCACCTCGGACTGCTGGGAGCGATGGAGGCGTACGACGCACGCGCCCTCGCGTCGAAGCACGACCCATGGGCCGCCGGCGTCGCCGAGCGGCTGCGCCACCTGCTCGGCGACGGCCCCGAGGCGGCGCGGCTTCAGGACCCGTTCGCGCTGCGCACGGTCCCCCAGGTGCACGGGACGCTCCGGGAGGCGCTGGCGACTGCGCGCAGCGCCCTGACCGCGGAGATCGGCGCCGGTTCCGAGAACCCCCTGGTCACCGACGACGGCGTCCTCCACCACGGCCACTTCCTCACCCAGCGGCTTGCGACCAGCCTCGACACGGTGCGTGCTGCCGCCCATCCGTTCGCCGCACTCTCAGCGGCGCGCACCTCCGCGCTCATGGACCCGCGGCTGACCGGGCTCCCGCCGTTCCTCGCGGCGGACACCGCAGGCAGCTCCGGCCTGATGATCCTGGAGTACGTCGCCGCCGACCTCGTCACCCGAGCGCGACGGCTCGCCGCCCCGACGACCACCGGGGCCGTGCTGTCGCTGGGCCTGGAGGAGCACGCGAGCTTCTCCACCCAGGGCGCACGTGCGGCACGCGAGCTGATCGGCGTGCTCGGGGAGCTGTTGGGCTGCGAGCTGGTCGCGGCGGTGCGGGCGCTGCGCCTGGCCCCGGAGCGTGCCCTGGACTGCCCGGCGCGCGAGCTCCTCGAGCGCGGCCGGGCGGTCCTGCCGGACATTGCCGACGACCACGTCCTCGGCCCGGACATCCGGGCCGCCACCGCGCTGCTGACCCGAACTGGCTGACCCGAACTGGCTGACCGGGATGGAAGCCAGCGAGAGTCAGTCGGGCCAGCCGCCTTCGAGCAGCACTGCGAGCGCCTCGAGGTCCTCGCCCCAGGGCCGGTCCTCGGTGGTGCCGGGCACGATGTCGCGGACCCGCGCCATCGCCTCGACCAGCTCGGGAGCGCCGGCCGGCCGGCCCGGCGCCAGTGCGTGGGACTGGTGGACCGCAAGGAGCTCGCAGGCGATCACCCCACGGGCCGCGGCGAGGGCGTCACGCAGGCGCTCGGCGGCCTCCTGGGCGTACGCCTGCACGTCTTCCTGCCCCTGCGAGGTCTCGTGGGTGCCCATGGCGGTGAAGCCGGCCGGGGCCTGGGCGTGCACCAGGCCGACCGCATGCTTGTGCACGGCGACCAGGCCCGCCTGGGGCCCTGGATCGGCACTGAGCTGGGCCGGCAGCCCGGTGAACGCGGGGTCGAGCAGCCGGTGGAGCCGGGCCGTGCCGACCTCGGCCGCATGGAGCAACGCCCCCCGGACCCCGTCGAAGGCCGCGGAGAGCTCGAGCCCGTGAAAGCCGGCGGTGCCGACGAACCGGCCACCGTTCCCGTCGTCCAGCCAGGCCGGGGAGTCGGTGACGCCGGCCATTGCGCGCCCGACCGCGGCCTCGAGGGTCGCGACGGCGCGCGCCAGGTGGGCGAGCACGGGCCCGACCACCCGGAAGGACGTCGGGGCCTGCAGGTGCACCGGGGCTCCCGACTCCTCGCCCAGCAGGCTGCGCAGGTCGTCGAGCACCCTGGCGAGCAGGTCGTCGCCACGGGCGGTCCCGGCGCGGTAGGGGTCGCGGGAGGCGCCGACGAGCACCACCTCGGCGGCTGCCACCAGGGTCCACTGCCGCAGCAGGGCACGCACCTCATCGGCCCGCAGCACCGCCAGCGCCGTGGCGACGGGCACCCCCTGCAGCAGCGCCACCCCCTCCTTGGCCCCGAGCCGCGGTGGTCGGTGCTGGGTGAGCAGCGTGGCGGCCTCGACCGCCTCTCCCCCGCCGTCCATCATCCGTCCCGTCCCGGCCAGGTGTGCCCACGCGTGCGCCAGGGGGACGATCTCTCCGGCCGCCCCGGACGGCGTACGCGGCACTGCCGGCACGAGATCCTCGGCGAGCAGGGTGGCCAGCCAGGCGCACAGCTCGGCGGACACCCCGGCATCGCCGGACAGGAACGTCCGCAGCCGTACGGCGACCACGGCCCGGGCCTCCGCTCTCGACAACCACGGCGGACCACCCACCGCACGGCCGACCAGCAACCGCCGGGACTGCTCCGCCTGCTCGTCGGCGTCGAGCCGGGTCCCCGCGAGGGCACCCATCCCGGTCGTCACCCCGTAGACGGGTTGGTCGCCGCCGAGGGCGCCCAGGACCTCCGCGCGCCGACGGTGCAGGCCGTCGAGCAGCGTGTCTCCCAGCTCGGGGAACGCGCCGGCGGCACATGCCAGCACCCCGGCAGGGCCGAGGTCCTCCGGTGCGGCCACCAGCACCGGCCGGCGGGTCACCGGAACCGGACCATCGTGCCGAGGTCGGCCTGCCTCGCGCGCTCGAGGATCAGCTGGCCCACGGCGACGTCGAGGATCGACAGGCCGCGGTGCCAGTAGAGGATCCGCTCGTCGTCGCTCTCGCGACCGGGTCGCCTGCCGGTGACGACGTCACCGATCTCGGCGTGCAGCGTCTCGCGCGTCAGCGCGCCCGACCGCAGATGCGGCCGCAGTGCCCCGAACTGCCCCGCCTGTGCCTCCCGCCAGTCGTCGACGACGACCTTGTCCACGACGTCGAGCAGCCGCGGGTCGAGCGCGCTCACGGTGCCGTAGGGGACGAGCAGCGACCCCGGGGCCAGGAGGTCGGGCGTCACCAGCGGCGTCGGCTCCACCAGCCGCGTCGCCTCCACCGCGATGTCGGCGCCGTCGAAGGTCTCTCCGACGCTGCCGGTCACGACGACGGGCGTGTCGAGCTCCTCCCGCAGCTGCGCCGCGAAGGCCTCCCGCGACTCGGGGCGGCGGCTGGTCACCCGGATCTCCGTGAGGTCGAACATCGCGTCGAGCATCACCACGTTGGAGTGCGCGGTGCCGCGCGCCCCGACGTGGCCGAGGACCTTCGAGTCGGGGCGGGCCAGGTGACGGGCGCCGACCGCGGTCATCGCCCCCGTGCGGACCTCGGTGATCAGGGTCGCGTCGATGATGGCCTGCGGGACCCCGGTCCAGGGGTCGTAGAGCGTCAGCAGCGCCAGCTCGCTCGGCAGCCCGAGCTCGTAGTTCGGGACGAAGTCACCGACCACCTTCACCCCGCTGACGCCGTGGTCACCGAGCGTCGAGACGTGCCCCCGCAGGACGTTGAAGTGGCCACGGCCGCCGTTGTCGGGAACCAGGTGCGTGCGCGGCTCGAAGACCGTCTCGCCGTCGCCGTGGGCCGCCACCACCCCGGTCGCCGCTGCGACGACCTCGGCGGGGGTCAGTCCCAGCTGATCGATGTCGGGACCGGAGACGAAGCGCAGCCACAGCGGATCGGACGACAGGGACACCGATGATCTCCTCAGGACGGACGGAACGGTCACGCGTCGAGCGGGCGGAGCTCCTCGGCGTACGACACCGAGACCCGACGCATCTCGCCATCGGCACCGATCGCGTACTGGCCCATCCGCCACAGCGGTGGGGAGTAGACGTGGATCGACACCGAGCCGTCGACACTACCGCCCATCCGGTGGATGTGGTCAGGACCGAACGCGAAGGCGCTCCCCTCGGTGATCACCCCCTCCGCCGGGTCACCGCCCAGCCGTGGCCGGCTCTCCCGGACGGCGCCCCGGGTCACGGCGACGGCCCCGGAGGAGAGGTCGTGGTCGTGCCAGCCGGTGTCGTCCTCGAGGTTCCAGCACAGCAGCCACACGTCGACGTCGGCGTCACGGTGCAGCGAGACGTAGTGCCGGGTGCCGACGTGGTGGGCGACGTGCCGCTCCCAGATGTCCGGCCGGGCGGCCAGCGCCCGGACCCAGGCCAGCAGCTCATCGGTGTCCATCACGCGGCCCGGCAGCGGGGGCAGCTCGGCAGCAGCGAGGGCGCCCGACACGATGGTGCGCTCGGGGTCTTCTGCGGCGATCGTCATCGGGGCCCTCCGTGCAGGAAGTGGTGCGGGTTGACGACCTCGACCGCACGGTCGAAGGCCGGCCCCAGGGCGAGGTCCGTCGGCCCGGCGTACGGACGGTCGGTGCCGTGCACCAGGGCGTCGGCACCCACGACCCGGGTCATCGCGTCGACGGCCTGGCGTCCGTAGGACGACGTCTCGTAGAACACCCCCGGGTCGATCTCGCCGAGCGAGCCGCCGCGCTGGGCGAGGCGCTCGTGGTGCAGCGGGGCGAGGCCGGCCAGCGCCACGAACCCGATCCGCAGCCGCGGCAGCAGGGACCGGCCCGCGGCGTGCCAGGCGAACCAGGCCGCCGTGAGCTGGGCGGGATACGAGGTGAGGGCGGCCCACCAGCCGGGGACCTCCGACTCGGGCGCCGCGACGGGGCCGGGATGGACGAGCACCGGCAGGTCGGCGGTCTCCGCCACTTCCAGCACCGGCGCCAGCTGCTCCACCGCATGGGGGGTGGTCATCACCGTGGCGGGCACCTGCAGCCCGCAGACCGAGGGCCGCGCCAGCACCCGGGCGAGCTCGGCAGGGTCGTGCTCGACCAGCCGGGGCGCCGCCCACAGGGCTCGGCCCGCGGGGAGGTCGTCCGCGTACTCGTGCCAGGCGGCGAGCAGCGGCGCGGACTCCTCCGGCGGCAGCAGCTCGATGCCCAGGGGGCTCGAGAGCGACAGGAGGACCAGATCGACGCCGTCATCGGCGTCGGCGCGGTGCCGCTTCGCTGCGTCGTGGTCGCCCGGCTCGACGGCGTACGGCGCCTCGCCCTCGAGCAGCAGCTCCCACCCGTCGAGGCGGGGTGGCCGGGAACGGCGGCGGAGCTCCTCCACGAGGGCCTCCGGCCACAGGTGCTGGTGACAGTCAGTCCTCGCGGCGAGCATTAGTCCACCATAACGGTGGACTTTGAGGACCCGGTGTCACGCCCCTCCGACACGCCGCCCCCGTCTGCGGCCCGTCTGCGGCCCGGTCCTGTCGCCGATGTCCGGCGTGACCACGTGATCGGGTTGACCCGTCAGCGGAAGGCGGCGATGCCGGCCATCGCCTGGCCGACGACGAGGGTGTGCATCTCGACGGTGCCCTCGTGGGTCAGCACCGACTCGAGGTTGTTGGCGTGCCTCATCACCGGGTACTCCAGCGAGATGCCGTTGGCGCCGAGGATGGCCCGTGACCTCCGGCAGATCTCGAGCGCCTCGCGCACGTTGTTCAGCTTGCCGAGGCTGACCTGCTCCGGGCAGTCGTAGCCCTCCAGGTTGCATGCCGAGCAGGCCGAGGTCGCCGAGCTGCTTCATCAGCCCCCGGGGGTCCTCGAGCCGAAAAGCCTCGAGCCAGCCGGTGACGTAGGGGGTCGCCGAGCCTGCTGCCGGTCCACTCGGGCTATGCCCCGGAGACCCCCGGTCGACGGCCCAGACGACCCACTTTCACCCGTACCACCGGTGCTGGCCGGGAGGGCACATCGGTGGTTACATGGCCGGAGGGGGCTCGGTCTTCGCCGGGCGCGGGTCTGGAGGAGGGCGACGTCATGTCAGTGCATCCGCTGGAGCCGTTGAGTGCGTCGGAGTTCCGGCAGACCGCGGCGATCCTTCGCCGGGACCAGGGCGTCACCGACTCCTGGCGGTTCGCCTCGATCGAGCTGCAGGAGCCTCCCAAGGCTGAGGTGAAGGCCTGGAGGGCCGGCGACCCGGTCCCTCGGGCGTCCTTGGCGGTGGTGTGGAACCGGGAGGACAACCAGGCCTACGAGGCGGTGGTCGACCTGACCGGTGACGCGGTCGGGTCGTGGACCCATCTGCCGGGGGTCTGCCCCAACTTCACCGTCGACGAGTGGCATGAGTGCGACGCGGCGATGCGCGAGCATCCCGAGGTCATCGCGGCCATGGCCCGGCGGGGGATCACCGACATGTCGCTGGTGTTCATCGACGTGTGGACCTACGGCAAGGCGCTGATGCCGGAGCAGTGGCGGGACCGGCGACTGGGGTGGTGCGACGTGTGGCGCCGCGAGGTGCCGGGCGGCAACCCGTATGCGCACCCGGTCTCGGGGATCAAGTTCATCGTGGACATGAACACCATGGAGCTGCTCCAGATCGAGGAGGACCGCGACATGGGGTCCCCGCAGGTGCAGGGCGAGTACATCCCCGGCATCTGGACCGGCGAGCAGCGCTCGGACCTCACCCCGCTGCACATCACCCAGCCCGAGGGGGTCTCCTTCACCGTCGAGGGCACCGAGCTGCGCTGGCAGAACTGGTCGATGCGGCTGGGCTTCAACTACCGCGAGGGGCCGGTGATCTACCAGGTCGCCTACGACGACCACGGCGAGGTCCGCGACATCGCCTACCGCCTCTCCTTCGCCGAGATGGTCGTGCCCTACCGCGATTCGTCCTTCGACCACTACCGCCGCACCGCCTTCGACATCGGCGAGTGGGGCCTGGGCTACATGACCACCTCGCTCGAGCTCGGCTGCGACTGCCTGGGCGAGATCGTCTACCTCGACGCGGTCCTGCACGACAGCAAGGGCGAACCCTGGGACATCACCAACGCCATCTGTCTGCACGAGGAGGACAACGCGGTCCTCTGGAAACACGTCGACGGCACCACCGGTGCCGAGGTCCGCCGGATGCGCCGCATGGTCGTCTCCTGCCACATCACCGTGGCCAACTACGAGTACCTGGTCTACTGGCGCTTCTACCAGGACGGCAACATCGAGTGCGAGGTACGCGCCACCGGCATCATGGTCACCACGCCCTACGCCGAGGGTTCCGAGCCGCCGCGCACCGGCACCGTCGTGGACAACCGCACCTACGCCCCCTTCCACCAGCACTTCATCGTCGCCCGACTCGACCTCGACGTCGACGGCGGCGAGAACACCGTGCTCGAGGTCGACTCCCAGGCCCTGCCCGTCACCGACACCAACCCCCACGGACTGGACCTGGTCACCAACGCCACACCGGTCCGCTCGGAGTCCGAGGCCGGACGCGACTACAACTGGCAGACACAGCGAGCCTGGAAGGTGGTGAACCCGAACCGGACCAACCGGCACGGCACCAACACCGCCTACAAGCTCGCCCCGAGCGCATGCTTCCCACCCATGCTCGACCCCGACACCGCCCAGTACCTCCGGGCACCGGTCATCGGTCACCAGCTCTGGGTCACCGCCCACCACGACGACGAACGCTGGCCCGCCGGCGCCCACCCCACCCAGTCCGAGACCGACCACGGCATCACCCGCTGGACCGCCGACGACGAGCCGCTGGAGAACACCGACATCGTGCTCTGGTACGTCTTCGGCATCCACCACATCACCCGCGTCGAGGACTGGCCCATCATGCCCGCCGACACCGTCTCCTTCTGGCTCAAACCCTTCGGCTTCTTCGACCAGAACCCCTCCATCGACGTCGCCCCCAGCGACACCACCAGCGGCAACCACTGCCACACGGGCGTGGACGACGAGCACGGCCACACCCACGACCACTGAGGAACGGGGCGCTTCCGGCTCGACGGGCCGAGCCCGTCACCAGCCCGCGCCGAGGACCTCGTCGAGCCGGTCCGTGAAGAAGTCCGCGCTGTCCTGGGTGATGCAGAGTGGCGGCTTGACCTTGAGCACGTTCGAGTAGTCACCCGTGGCGTGGTCGATGACGCCGAGCTCGCGCAGCCGTTCGCAGATGGCCGCCGCCTCCTCGGTGGCCGGCTCCCGGGTCTCAGGATCTCGCACCAGCTCCACCCCCTGGTAGAGACCGCGGCCGTGCACGCAGCCGATCAGCCGGTGCTGCTCGGCGAGGGCGCCGAGCCGCTTCGACAGGTGGCTGCCCACGCGGGCGGCGTTCTCCTGCAGGCCCTCGTCGCGGATCGCATCGAGCACCGCCAACCCGACGGCCGACGAGACCGGGCTGCCGCCGACCGAGGAGAAGAACGAGCCTTGCGACGAGAACTGCTCTGCGATCTCGCGACGGGTCACGACGAACCCGATGGGGTGGCCGTTGCCCGCCGCCTTGGCCATCGTGATCACGTCGGGGACCACGCCGTGGCTCTGGAAGCCCCAGAAGTCACTGCCGGTCCGGCCGTATCCGACCTGCACCTCGTCGGAGATGACGAGTCCGCCCGCAGCGCGCACGGACGCATAGACCTGCGGCAGGTACCCCGGAGGAATCTCGACCCCTCCGGCGTTGCCGGACAGCGGTTCGGCCACGAACGCGGCCGGACCGCCCGGGATCTGCGCGACGATGGACCGGACCGCATCCGCGTAGCGGTCCGCCGCATCCTCACCGCGGTGCTCGCCACGGTAGAGATTGGGCATCGGCGCCAGGTGGACCCACGGCGGCCTGGTGCCGCGTGAGTCGGGATTGTCGTTGAGCGTCGTCGAGATCTCGTCGGTTGCGGTCGACCAACCGTGGTAGCCGCCGGCCAGGCAGATGGTGTCCTTACGGGCGGTGACGTTGCGGACGATGCGCAGGGCGAGGTCGACGGCCTCGCTCCCCGAGTTGACGAAGAACACGGTGTCGAGCGGCTCCGGGAGCAGCTCGACGATGCGCTCGGCGTAGGTGACCATGGCGTCGTAGCAGAACCGCGAGTTGGTGTTGAGCAGCCCGAGCTGCCGGCTGGCCGCAGCGGTGACCCGAGGATGGCTGTGCCCGAGGACGGCGACGTTGTTGACCATGTCGAGGTAGGCCCTGCCCGACGTGTCGAACAAGTGGTGGCGCCAACCACGTTCGATGCGGGGTGGGCGCGCGTAGTAGTGCTCCTGGAC
>NZ_DASSXS010000220.1:0-7817 GCF_035703625.1 Nocardioides sp.
GCGCCGCACCCGGCCGCGCCAGCCCCACCGCGCCGGACCGCGCTCGACCTGGTCGGCGCGACGGTCCAGGAAGTCGGTGGCGGTCATGAACCGGCGTACCTCGGGCTCGGCAGGCTCGGGCTCCGCGGGAGCCGGAGCCGGAGCCGGAGCCGGAGCCTCCGGCCTAGCCTCCTGGGCGGGTGGCGCCGCCTCCGGTGGTGGCGCCGGCTCGGCCGCCGGCGCGTCGGTCGCAGGGTGTGCCGCGGGCGGGGCCCCGGCAGCGGGTTCGGCAGCCGGCTCGGTGCCGGGCATCGGGTCGGTCAGGGGGTCGCCGTGGGGTGCCGGGGGCAGCGGAGCCTCGGGACGGAGCCGGGACGCGGTGTAGGAGGCCAGGTCGTCCGCGGTGTAGAGGCGTTCGCTGGTGTCGGGCTCCAGCCCGCCTCGGTGGGGGTGCTCCTGGGTCATCCGAGTTCCTCCGTATGCACATCGACACGGGCGCGCGGACACCGGGCACGGCGCACCCCTCACACCTTTACCTCACCACGACCGGGCTAAACCAGGTCGTCGAGGACGGTTTCGACCGCACGATGGTAGGTCGGGTAGGCGAAGTGCATGTGACGCAGCGTGGCGATCGGCACCTCCGCGTGCACGGCGGTGACCAGCATCGACAGGATCTCGCCCCCGGCCGGCCCCACCACCGTGGCGCCGACCAGCACTCCCCGGTCGCGGTCGGCGACCAGCTTGACGACCCCCTCCGCCTTGGCCAGCCAGCCGCGCGCCCCGAGGTCTCCGGTGGCCGTGGCCACCACGGTCCCGGCGTCGCGGGCCTGCGCCTCGGTGAGGCCGACGGACGCGACCTCCGGCTCGGTGAAGGTCACCCGGGCGACCGCCCGGTAGTCGGCCCACGGCCCGTCCTCGCCGAGGATGTCGCGGACGACGACGGCGGCCTGGTACATGGACACGTGGGTGAAGGCCCCCTTGCCGGTGATGTCTCCGACGGCCCAGAGCTTCTCCCCCGCGCGCATCCGCTCGTCGGTCTCCACCTGCCTGGCCCCCGGGTCCAGCCCCACCGCCTCGAGACCGATGTCGACCAGGTTGCCGCGCCGCCCGGCCGCGACGAGAAGCTTCTCCGCCTCGACCTCCTGGCCCTCGATCTTCAGCGTGAACGACCCGTCCGAGTGCGACACCGACTCGACCTTCGCCCCGGTCAGCACCTGGATCCCCTCACCGGCGAAGGCTCGCTCCAGCACCTCCGACGCCTCGGGCTCGTCCGCCGCCACCAGTCGGTCCAGCGCCTCGACCACGGTGACCCGGGCACCGAACCGCGAGAAGACCTGGGCGAGCTCGCACCCGATCGGCCCGCCGCCGACCACCACGACGGATCCCGGGATCTCGGCCAGCCGCACCACGTCCCGGTTGGTCCAGTACGGCGTGTCGGCCAGCCCGTCGATCGGGGGCACGGCGGGCTCGGTGCCGGTGTTGACCACCACGCCCCGGTCCGCGACGTAGGTCGTCCCGTCGACCTCGACCCGGCCGGGGCCGGTCAGCCGGCCGTGGCCACGCACGAACCGCGCCCCCGACTCCTCCAGCCGCTCGACCGCCGCGGCGTCGTTCCAGTCGTCGGTGGCCTCGTCCCGCACCCGGGCCGCCACCGCGGACCAGTCGGGCTGCACCTGGGCGGTGCCGCCGAAGTCGGGGACCCGGTGCACCTCGGCGATCTGGTGGGCGGCGGCGATCATCATCTTCGACGGCACGCAGCCGTAGTAGGGGCACTCCCCGCCCACCAGGCGGCTCTCGATCGCCACCACGTCCAGGCCCGCCCGCGCCAGCTTGATCGCGGCGTGCTCACCGCCGGGACCGAGTCCGAGCACCACCACGTCGACGTCACGTGTCGTCATATCGGTCACCCTCCGGGTCGTGGGGTCAGCGGGACAGGTGCCTGGCCCTCGCGAAGCAGAACAGCCCGTAGCAGATCACGCCCAGGCCGATGGCGCCCAGCATCACCGGACCGAACGGCTGCGCCAGCACCTGCTGGAGTGCCGCGTCCAGCCCACCTGACTTCTTCGGGTCATGGGTCATCGCGGCATAGACGAAGAGTCCGCCGACGAGCCCGACCGCGATCCCCTTGGCGACGTACCCGATCTTGCCGAGCAGGAGGTACGCCGACCCGGCGTCACCGGTCTTCCCCTCGGCCTTGAGGTGCTTGGCGTGCTTCTCGCTGAGACCGCGCCAGATCTGGGCGACGCCGTACCCGATGATGGCCAGCCCCAAGGCACCCACCAGCCAGACCCCGAACGGCAGCCTCATCAGCTGGGCCGAGTAGGTGTCGGTGCCGGACCCGCCGCCCTTGTCCCCGAGGGCCACGGAGAAGGCGCTGAGCGCGAGCGTGCCGTAGATGCCCATCTTCAGGACATCGGCAGCACGCTTGCGCCACAGGTCGGCACCGTCCGCGTCCCGGTGACCGGCGACCAGCTCGAGCAGCCGCCACAGCACCAGCAGCACCATGCCGATCGCGATCAGCCAGATCAGCACCAGGCCGAGGGTCTCCCCCGCGAGCTGGTGCAGGGCACCCTGGCTGCTGACCGTCCCGCTGTGGTCCCCCAGGGCCAGCTGGATGGCCAGCCACCCGATGAGCAGGTGGACGACGCCGTAGGCGACGAGCCCGACCCGGACGGCGTGGTCGACCCAGTCGCTCTGGTCGGCCTTGCGGCCGATCTGGTCGGAGAGGTCAGCCATGGAGGCTCGGCTTGCTGCGCAGGATCGTGCCGAGGATGCCGTTGACGAAGGCGGGCGACTCGTCGGTGGACAGGTCGCGGACCAGGGCGATCGCCTCGGTCACCGCGACCGCGTCGGGCACGTCGTCGGCCCACATCAACTCGAAGACGCCGAGCCGGAGCACGTTGCGGTCGACCGCCGGCATCCGGTCCAGGGTCCAGCCCTCCGAGTAGTCGGCCAGCAGCTCGTCGATCCGCGCGCGGTGCCCGGCGACGCCGCGCACCAGGTCGGCGGTGTAGTCGTTGGTCGGCCCCTCGCCGGCCGCGATGGCCCGGTCGAGGGCGGAGGTCGGCTCCTCACCGCGCAGCTCGGCGGCGTACAGGATGTCGAGGGCCCGCTTGCGGGCCTTGGAGCGAGCTCCCATCAGGCGTTCGTCCTCATGACTTCACGCGGCCGAGGTACGACGAGTCGCGGGTGTCGACCTTGACCTTCTCGCCCTGCCCGATGAAGAGCGGCACCTGGATCTGGTGGCCGGTCTCGAGCGTGGCGGGCTTGGTCCGGCCGGTCGCGCTGTCACCGGCGACGCCGGGCTCGGTGAACGTGATCTCCAGCTCGACCGACGCCGGCATCTCGAGGTAGAGGACGCGCCCCTCGTTGGTGGCGACGATCGCCTCCTGGTTCTCCAGGAGGAAGTTGCGCGCGTCCCCGACGATCTCGGGCTCGATCTCGAGCTGGTCGTAGGTTCCGGTGTCCATGAAGACGTACGACGTTCCGTCGTTGTAGAGGTACTGCATGGTCCGCTTGTCGACGTTGGCCACGTCGACCTTGACGTCCGCGTTGAAGGTCTTGTCGACGGTCTTGCCGGACTCGACGTTCTTGAGCTTCGTGCGGACCACGGCACCGCCCTTGCCGGGCTTGTGGTGCTGGAACCAGATGACCTGCCAGAGCTGGCCGTCGAGGTTGAGCACCATGCCGTTCTTCAGGTCGTTCGTCGTTGCCATGCGCGCGAGCCTATAGCGCCCGGGTCGGGACTCCCTATTCGCCATTTTGCCTACTCGAGGGCCCACACCACCTGGATCCGCACCTCGAGGTCGTCGCTGCCAGCCCGGATCGGAATCGCCTTGGCCCTGTCGGCGGCCTCGAGAACGCCGGTCAGTGCCAGCGACTGGGAACGTGGCTGCGCCGGGCGGCCGAGCTCGCGGATGCTCACCACCTCGCCGAGGGTCTGGCCGGTGGCGCCGGCGTACTGCTCGGCCTTGGCGCTGGCGGACTCGACCGCCGCGTCCCGTGCCTTCGCCAGCAGCGCATCCGCGTCGCCGACACCGAGCCGGATGCCGCCGACGCGTACGCCGTTGCCGCCCACCTCGACCGCGGCGGAGATGGCGGCACCGCCCTCGGCCAGCTCCTCGACCGTGACCTGGGCCCGCTGGGTCACCCGGTAGCCGATGAGGGTCGGCGGCGCGTAGGAGTGGTAGGCGTACTCCGGGTGCATCGACAGGCCGGTGGTCTGGACGTCCGACCTGTCCACACCGTGCTTCCCGAGCTCGGCGAGGACACGCCGCATGGTGGCGCTGGAGGCGGTCATCGCGTCGTCGAGGTCGGGCCGCCTCGCACCTGCGGTCAGCGTGAACGAGATCTGGTCGGGCACCGCGCTCGCCTCGCCGGTCCCGACCATGCTGACCACGCGCCGTTCGGTCGTGCCCTCCTGCGTCCCGGGCGTGGCGCTCGCCGGCGCCACCACCGCATCGCCCTGCGCGCCCAGCAGGTACGCCGTCACCAGCCCCAGCCCCACCAGCCCGGCCAGCAGGAGGCTGCGCACACTCACGGTCACGTCGCCACGCATGTCTACCTCTTCCCGCCTGTCGCCCCGGACCGTCCGGGGCACTCGTCAGGTGGGACGGGACCGGGCGCGCACGGGTTCCGTCGGCGCGCCCGGCGGAGGCGTCAGGTACGACGTGCGGTGACCAGCAGGTACTCCCAGCGCATGGTGCCGTCGTCGGCGCCGAAGCGGCGGGCGAGGTCGACCAGGTCCTGGTCGAGGGCCGCGACCCGCTCGGTGTCGAAGCCGAGGTTCCGGTAGACGGCGATGGTGGGCCCGTAGTTCTTCTTGAAGAAGTCGCGGAAGGCCTCGGCGTTGCCGAACCTGCCGATCCGCACCTCCTGGCGGCGGGCCTCGAGGTCGGTGACGTGGTCGCCGAACAGCTCACGGACGTGGTCCTCGTCGCCCCACAGCGGGGCCGGGCTGGCGCCCGGTGGCGGCGGCGGCGCGTACGGCTTCATGGTCGCGAACATCTGTCCGATGAAGCCCTCGGGCGTCCAGCTGATCAGCCCGATCGTCCCGCCGGGCCGGCAGACCCGCACCAGCTCGTCGGCACTGCGCTGGTGGTGTGGCGCGAACATCACGCCGACGCAGGAGATCACCGTGTCGAACTCGCTGTGGGCGAAGGGCAGCGCCTCCGCGTCGGCCTGCCGCCACTCCAGCTCGACCCCGGCCCTGTCTGCCGCTGCCCGCCCGGCGTCGAACAGCTCGGGCGTGAGGTCGCTCGCGACCACGCTGGCTCCGGCGAGCGCGGCCGGGATGGCGGCGTTGCCCGAACCGGCAGCGACGTCGAGGACGCGGTCACCCGCCGAGATCCCGCAGGCCGCGACGAGGGCCGGGCCGAGCTCGGGGATCACCTCGCTGGCGACGGCCGGGTAGTCGCCCAGCGCCCACATGCCGCGGTGCTTCTCCTTGAGCGCGCGATCCGCCTCGTCGATCTCGATCTGATTGGTCATGCCCGTTCACCCTCCCAGGTTCCGGCCTCCACCGGGCCGGGTTCCCGTCGACGGTAGGTGGGCATCCCCCCGGGCCACCAGACCCGACCGGGCTATTGCCCGTCGGCGGCGATCCGCTCGAGCGCGCGCCGGTACCCGTCGATGCCCTCCCCCGCGATCACCTCGACGGCATGCGGGGTCACCATCGAGGTGTGCCGGAACTCCTCGGGTCGTCGGGCCGGGTCGGAGATGTGCACCTCGACCATCGGCGCGGTCAGCTGGGCGCAGGCGTCGTACAGGGCGAGGGAGTAGTGGGTCCAGGCGCCGGCGTTGAGCACCACGGGGGTCTCGTCGTCGGCGGCCTCGTTGAGCCAGTCGATCATGTCGCCCTCGTGGTTGGTCTGCATCACCTCGACCTCCAGGTCGAGGGCGCTGCCCCACTCCTGGCAGAGCTCCACGAGCTGCCCGTGGGACTTGTCGCCGTAGATCTCGCGCTCCCGGCGGCCGAGGCGCCCCAGGTTGGGTCCGTTGATGACGAGCACCTTCCGCGTCATGCGCGGCCTCCCCTGATCCGGTCGTACGCCGCCCGGAGGTCGGCCTCTGAGGGTCCCGCGAGGATCGCCGGCACGGCGATGTCCTCGAGCACCACGAAGCGCAGCTGCGAGCCGCGTGCCTTCTTGTCCACCTTCATCACCTCGTGGAGAGTCTCGAAATCTGTTCGATCGTAGGTCGTCGGGAGGCCAGCCCGGTCCAGAACGGCGCGATGCCTCGCAACTGCCTCGGGAGCGAGTCGGCCGGCGATCGCCGCCAGCTCGGCGGCGTAGACGCAGCCGATGGCCACCGCTTCCCCGTGCCGGATGGCGTAACCCTCGGAGCGCTCGACGGCATGGGCCAGGGTGTGTCCGTAGTTGAGCACCTCGCGTCCCGGATGCCCGTCGGCGCCACCGGTCTCCCTCAGGTCGGAGGTCACGACCTCGACCTTGACCCGGATCGCGCGTTCCACGAGCTCACGCAGGACCGACGACCCGGGGGTCAGGGCCGAGGGGTCGTGCTGCTCGACGAGGTCGAGGATCGCGGGGTCGGCGACGAAGCCGCACTTGACCACCTCGCCCAGGCCGGCGACGAGCTCGTCGCGGGGCAGCCCGGCCAGGGTCTCCAGGTCGCACAGGACGCCCGCCGGCTCGTGGAACGCGCCGACCAGGTTCTTCCCCGCGTCTGTGTTGATGCCGGTCTTGCCGCCGACCGCCGCGTCGACCATGCCGAGGAGGGTGGTGGGCACGTGGACGACGCGGACGCCGCGCAGCCAGGTCGCGGCCACGAACCCACCGAGGTCGGTGGTGGCGCCACCCCCGACGGCCACGACCGCGTCGGAACGGGTGAACCCGGCCTCGCCGAGCCGCCTCCAGCAGTCGGCGGCGACCTCGGCGGTCTTCGCCGACTCACCATCGGGCACGGCCAGGTCGAGGACGTCGTAGCCGGCGAGGGCAGGCCGCAACGACTCGACCATCCCGGCCAGTCCCGCGGGGCGGACGACGGCCACCCGCTGCACGGCGTCGCCCAGCACGGCCGGCAGCCGGTGGCCGAGGCCGTGGCCCACCACGACGTCGTACGGCGACGCGCCGCCGACGTGCAGCACGGTGTCACTCATGCGCGGCCTCCCCCATCAGCTCCCTGACCTCCAGCGCCACGTCCTCGGGGGTGCGACCGTCGGTGTCGACCGTGTGGGTGGCCACCTGCTCGTAGATGGGGGTGCGCTCGTCGAGCAGCGCCTTGATCCGCCCGCGCACGTTGCCGAGCAGGAGCGGCCGGGCGGAGCCGAGCCCGACCCGCTTCACCGCGTCGGAGAGCCCCACGCGCAGGAAGACGACCGGGTGGCCGTGCAGGAGGTCGCGGGTCACCGGGTCGAGGACCGCTCCCCCGCCGAGCGCGAGGACGCCGTGGTGCTCGGCGAGCGCATCGCTCACCGCGGCCCGCTCGAGCTCGCGGAACCGCGCCTCTCCGGAGTCGACGAAGATGTCGGAGATCGTGCGCCCCTCGGCGGCCTCCACGTCGGCGTCGGTGTCCCGGGCCGCGACCCCCCAGGCCTCGGCGAGGAGCGCGGCCACGGTGGTCTTGCCGGCACCCATCGGTCCGACCAGGACGACGCGTGGGCTCATCGGGGTCCCCGCGGAAGTCTTTCGGGGTCCCTGCGGGAACGGGAGCGCAGCGAGCGTTCTCGTGGGGTGTCAAGCGTGAGCGCAGCGAGCGGTTCCGTGGGGTGAGTCATCTAGCGGAACCTCAGGGTGTCGAGGTAGCCCTCGGCGTTGCGCCGGGTCTCCTGCACCGAGTCGCCGCCGAACTTCTCCAGGACGGCGTCGGCGAGCACCAGG
>NZ_DASSXS010000086.1:0-6732 GCF_035703625.1 Nocardioides sp.
ACGCGGCCGGTCTGCACGGGGAACGACGAAGTCCGGACTGCCCTCGTTGTGCACGTGCAGCCAGCGATCGCGCACGAGCGGGACACGGGCACCGCAGTGCGGGCACGTTGCCTTGCGTCGTACGCCGGTGGCGGGAATGGCGAACCTCGCTTCCGGAGAAGCGGGCGAGGTCTGGGCCCAGGTCTTGTCCGCTGAGGTCCCAGCGGGCCTTTCCACCCAAGCACATGCGTCACGCCCCGTCGACCCGTGTGACGGCCCGGACCACACCCCCGGTCAGCTGGTTCCGGCCACTGGGGAGCACGGCGGGCGTGTGTGAGGGTGGGAGACGTGGACAACGAGAAACTGGCGAGGGTGTTCGTCAGCGTCGCCGACACACTGGTCGACGACTTCGACGTGGTGGACCTGCTGTTCAACCTGGTGACCCGGTCCGTGGACCTCTTCGGCGCCAGCGCTGCGGGGCTGCTGCTGTCCGACGAGGACGGCGTGCTGCGGGTCGCGTCCGCCTCGAGCGCGGGGGCCCGAGTGCTCGAGCTGTTCCAGATCCAGCACCAGGAGGGGCCGTGCCTGGACTGCTTCCGCAGCGGCCGGCCGGTCCGCACCGAGCGGCTCGACCACGAGGTGACGAGGTGGCCGACGTTTGCCTCGGTGGCGAGGGAGCAGGGATTCGTGGGAGTCCTCGCCCTGCCGATGCGCCTGCGCGGACAGGTCATCGGAGCACTGAACCTGCTCAGCGAGCACAGCTCACTGCCCATCGCGCCTGACGAGATTCCGCTGGCCCAGGCGCTCGCCGACGTGGCGACGATCGCGATCATGCAGGACCGTCTGGCCCGCAGCCGCGAGCTGTTGGCAGAGCAGCTGCAGGCGGCACTGAACAGCCGGGTGGTGATCGAGCAGGCCAAAGGGGCACTGGCCACCCGCCTCGGGATCGACCAGGACGCGGCATTTGCCCTGATCCGCGCGCGTAGCCGGAGCCGGCGCCGCAAGCTCGTCGACGTCGCGGAGGAAGTGATCAGCACCGATCCCGACGGGGACTGGGGGAGGTTCCGTCAGCTGCGTTGACCCCCGCGCGCAGGCTTTCCTCTCCTTCCCCCAGGGTCGGCGTAGAGTGGCATTCCACGCGTCGCCCCAGACCCTGACGATGCAGCTGGCCCGGACGCGGCGCCCGACAGCGTCGATGAGCTCCTGGCCGGACCTAGCCAGGGGCGGGCACCATGCGAATTCAGGTAGTGATGACTCTGCCCCGCGAGGCGCTCAGCGTGCCGGTGATCCGCCACACGGTGGCAACGGCGCTGGGCACCGCCGGGGTGACTCCAGAGTGCGTGGGGGAGGTGGAGGTCGCGCTCTCCGAGGCCTGCATCAACGTGTTCCGGCATGCGGCGCAGGGGGCCTCGTACGACGTCGTGATCAGCATCGGCGACGAACAGCTGACCATGGACGTGGTCGACTCGGGGGCCGGGTTCGGTGACCTGGGCGCCCCACCCCCGGCCACGGCCGAGCAGGACGCGGAACGGGACAGGGGCATTGCCCTGATGCGCGCGCTCAGCGATCGTGCGGTCTTCGACACGGTCACCGGTGGCGGTCGATCGGTGCACCTGATGAAGCACCTGCGCTGGACCGACCCTGGCGTCGACGAGCGTCCCGCCGCCGGTGCGGTCTGGAACGGGGCACCGGATCCGCCAGTCGTCTGATCCGACCTGGCGCCCGACTGCCGTGCGGGTCAGGCGGAGCGTGACGGTTGCGTCAGCCGATCTGCTCGAACAGGCACACGACGATCCCCTCGGGTCCACGCACGTAGGCCATCCGCACGCTGTTCTCGTACTCGCCGATGCCGCCGACGAGCCCGTACCCGTCCGCAGCCACCGCATCGACGGCCGCCTCGAGGTCGCCGACCTCGAAGGACACGTTGCGCAGCCCGAGCTCGTTGGCCATCGCCGTGGGCGAGCCGGGCACGTGGTCCGGGGTGACGAAGCGCGCGAGCTCCAGCCGGGAGCCTCCGTCGGGCGGCCGCAGCATCGCGATCTCACAGCGTGCGCCCGGGATGCCGCAGACGGTCTCCACGAACTCACCTTCCACCGAACCGGTGCCCTCGACCTCCAGCCCCAGGCCGACGAAGAACGCCGTCACGGAGTCGAGGTCCGCGACGGTGATGCCGACGTGGTCGAAGCGCTGCACGTGTGTCATGGGGGTCCATTCTGCGGTGGAGGGATGGGCTGGCCTGTAGGCCGGGTTCTGTACGACGCCTCTCGGCGTCGTGGCGACCATCCATCTACGACGACCGTTGCCGGCCGCCTCCAGCGGTCTACCCGCGTACTCGGGCGGGCCGCCCTCGAACGCACGCGCGCCCGGTGCCAGGCACCGGACTTCTTGACCTTGCTCCAGGTGGGGTTTGCCTAGCTACGCCGGTCGCCCGGCGTACTGGTGGTCTCTTGCACCGCCGTTTCACCCTTACCCCGCACGCGGGGCGGTCTGTTTTCTGTGGCACTTTCCCGCGGGTCACCCCGGGTGGCTGTTGGCCACCACCTCGCCCTGTGGAGCCCGGACCTTCCTCGGCGCACTCCGGGTGGAGTACGACGCGGCCGCCCGGCCAGCCCATCCGGGTCCAAGGCTAGCGGGAGTTGGGATCCTCGTCCGGATCGGCGAGGCACGGCTCAGGGGAGGGTGAGCACCTCGGCGCCGCTGGGCGTGACCAGGAGGGTGTGCTCGAACTGCGCGCTGCGGCGACCGTCGCGGGTGACCACCGTCCAGTTGTCGTCCCACATCTCCCACTCGTGGGTGCCGAGGTTGAGCATCGGCTCGATGGTGAAGGTCATGCCGACCTCGATCACGTCGTCGTACATGGCGTCGTCGTAGTGGGGGACGACCAGGCCGCTGTGGAAGGCGGTGCCGATCCCGTGGCCGGTGAACTCACGGACCACGCCGTAGCCGAAGCGCTTGGCGTAGGACTCGATGACCCGGCCGATGACGTTGATCCGCCGCCCGGGCTTGACGGCCCGGATGCCGCGGTCGAGCGCCTCGCGGGTGCGCTCGACCAGGAGCCGTGACTCCTCGTCGACGTCGCCGGCGAGAAACGTGGCATTGGTGTCGCCGTGGACGCCGTCGAGGAACGCCGTGATGTCGATGTTGACGATGTCGCCGTCCTCGATCCGGCGGCTGTCGGGGATGCCGTGGCAGACGACCTCGTTGACGCTGGAGCACAGCGACTTGGGGAAGCCGCGGTAGCCGAGCGTCGAGGGGTAGGCGCCGTGGTCGCACAGGAACTCGTGGCCGATCCGGTCCAGCTCGTCGGTGGTGACGCCCGGCTCGACGTGGGAGCCGACCAGCTCGCGGGCCTGCGCCGCCAGGCGCCCGGCGATCCGCATCCGGGCGATGGTCTCCTCGTCCTTGACCTCGCTGCCGGTGAAGCGCGCGGGCGCCGGCTTGTCGACGTACTCGGGACGGACGATGTGGGCAGGGACCTCGCGGCGTGCGGAGACGGTGGCGGCGGCAACGGGGGTCATGGATACAAAGTGTAGTTTCGCGTGGTTTTCTTGGGGCATGAGCGGTTACTGGTACTGCGTGAAGCACAAGACCGTCGAGAGCGGCGTCAACATCTGCCCGCCCATCGACCGTCTGGGTCCCTTCGACACCCAGGAGGAGGCCGAGCACGCGCTGGAGAAGGCCCAGGAGCGCAACGAGGAGTGGGACAACGATCCCAACTGGAACGACGAGCAGCTCGAGGACTGACCGTGGCGCGTCGCCCACGCGGGCCGCAGGCGGTCTCCCCATGGCCGTTCGTCGGCATGGCCGGCATGGCCTGCGTCTTCTTCCTGTACGCCGCCAGCGGCCTGCTGGCCCCGTGGTGGGCCGTGGTGGTGCTGCTGCTCATCTGGGCAGCGGCACTGTTCGTCGCCACGGCCTGGTGGTCGCTCCACCCGACGTGGGTGCCGTGGATCCCGGTCGCGCTCGCCGTGCTCTGGTTCCTCGCCCTGAACGCCGGCGGGGCGTGGCTCGGGTGGACGGCCTAGCTATCGCGGGCTCACCCTGACGATCGAGTCGTCGGCACCGTTGGCCGTGGTGACGAGCAGGTCGTTGTTGGGCGCGACCGTGACCGAACGCAGCCGGCCGAACGCACGCAGCGCAGCCGGAGCGCGGGTCCACAGCAGGCGGCCGCGCCGGTCGAACTTCATGAAGATCACCCGGTTCCCCTCCAGGCAGGCGACCGCGAGGGAGCCCTCGTAGGCACCCCACTTGCTCCCGCGCACGAACGCGGCGCCCGAGGCGGCGGGAGTGGCTCCCGAGTCCCATCGTGCGCCGATCTGCCGGCCCGGCAGGGAGTGGTCGGTCATCGGGACGCCCTCGTTGTAGCCGGGCACCGGGTGCCACCCGTAGTCGCCGCCGTTGCGCAGCAGGTTGACCTCGTCCTCGATGCCCGGACCGTGCTCGGCGTTCCACAGCGTCCCGTCGCGGCGCTGGGCCAGGCCCTGGATGTTGCGGTGGCCGTAGGTGTGGACGTAGCGCCGGTTCCGGTTGGCGGCGTCGACGAAGGGGTTGCCCGGCCAGGGCCGCCCGGTCATGCGGTGCATCCGCAGGGTCTTTCCGCCCAGCGACCTGAGGTTGCGGGGGTTGGTGCCGGTCGCGGCGTCACCGGTGCCGACCAGGAGAGCACCGTTGCGCAGGACCAGCAACCGGCAGCCTCCGTGCCTGCCGGTCGTGGTGGGAAACCCGGCGAGCAGGGTCTCCACGAGACGGGCGCGGGTGCCGGCGTCGTCGAGGCGCCAGGCGATCACCCGGATGTCGTGGCCGCCACCCGCGGTGCGCCACCCCTGGCAGGTGTAGAAGCGGCCGTTCCTGCCGAAGCGGGGGTCGACCTCCATCGACATCAGGCCGGTCTCCCCGGATGCCCAGACCCGGTCGCTGGGGAACTGGACCTGGCTGGTGGTGCCGTTCTCCCAGAGCCGGAGACCACCCGCTCGCTCGGTGATCAGCAGCCGGCCACCGCCGACCGGCTGCACGTCCCAGGGGTGGGTCAGACCGGTGACCTGGCGGGCTGCCTGCAGGGCGGGGATCCGTGGAGCCACGCCGGCGGACGCCGGGGGAGAGGCGTCCTCGACGGTGGCGACCCCCGGCGCGGCGGGGGCCAGCAGCAACAGGCACAGGGCTCCGAGCAGCGGGATGCGCATGACCAGCACGGTAACCCCGGACCGTGCGGCTCGTTGGGCCTCGTGGACGACTTTCCCTTCAGTGGAGGCAGTTTCGATGGTGAACAGGAATCTGGTGCGCACGACGGCCGCCGCGGGGGTGCTGGCGCTCTCCGTGTGCGGTCTCGCGCCGGCGACGGCCCACGAGGGCGGCGACCTGCCCACGAACACGCGGGCGGCTCAGGTCGAGACCTCCGGCGAGGGCGACAAGATGAGCTTCGTCGCCAACCTGCAGTACAACGACTCGGGTGAGGCGCAGAACGGTTCCGACATCGAGTTCGTGCGGCTGGGAGGGCGCGACTACGCCCTGGCCGGGACCTTGCGCGGCGGGATGCAGATCATCGACATCACGCGCCCGCGGTCGCCGCAGCGTGTCGCCGTCTACGACTGCAAGGTGACCCAGGGCGACATCCAGGTCTGGCGGAACGACGGACGGGTGCTCGCCAGCTACACGGCGGACAGCACGTTCGGCGCTGCTGGTGCGGCGTCGCAGTGCGCCCGGGACCTCGACCTCGACTCCACGGCGTCGGGCACCGTCATCGTGGACATCACGTCCCCCCGGAGCCCGCAGACGGTGAGCTTCCTGCCGGTGCCCCGTGGCTCGCACAACATGACCATCCACCCCAGCGGCGACTACCTCTACAACTCCAACTCCGACCTGATCACGAGCACGTCGCCCACCATCACGATCTACGACATCTCCCAGCCCAGCGCACCGAAGAAGGTGCAGGACTACCCGATCCCCTTCGTCCCCACCTCGCTCGGGTCGGAGTCCCACGACATCACCTTCAACGAGTCCGGGTCGCGGGCCTACGTCGCAGCGCTGTCGCAGACGCTGATCCTGGACACCACCGACCCGGCCGACCCGCAGCAGGTCGAGCAGATCGTCGACCCCGCGATCAACGTGGTGCACCAGTCCGACCCGGTGACCCTCGAGCGTCCCGACGGCACGCAGCGCGACGTCCTGATCATCACCGACGAGCGGGCCGGAGCGGCGGCCAGCGCCGAGTGCCCGGGTGGCGGCCTGCACGTCTACGACATCACCCAGGAGCAGGACCCCGAGAAGATCGGGACGTGGTTCATCCCGGCCACCACGGTCCAGGACGGCGCGACCTGCACCTCGCACGTGCTGCGGATCTACCCGCGCCAGCAGATGATGACGATCGCGTGGTACGCCCAGGGGGTGCGGGTCATCGACATCGCTGGCCTGGCCACGGCCGAGCCGTCGTCGGCCCCCGCGTTCGGTGAGGGCATCGGGATGAAGGAGGTCGGGCACTACGTGATGCCCGACTCCGACACCTGGTCGTTCAAGACCAACCGGATCAGGCGCGACGGGTCCTTCTACGGCTACGGCAACGACCTCGTGCGTGGCTTCGACGTCTACAGCTTCGACGGCCTGGACCGCGAGGTCCCGACGTTGACGCCCAAGGACATGTCCCCCCGCGCCGAGTCGACCAGCTCCCGGATGCTCCTCCCCGCGATGGTGCTGCTGCCGGCGATGATGCTGGCCGGGTTCCTGCGCCGCCGTACCCGCCGCAGCTAGTGGGTCGTGGGG
>NZ_DASSXS010000049.1:0-11062 GCF_035703625.1 Nocardioides sp.
ACGAGAAGTGGGTGGCCCGCGAGAGCACGGCGGTCTCCTACTGGGGCCACGACTTCAGCGTGGGGAACAGGTGACAGACTCGCGTCTCGTGGCCGGTCCCGCAGTGCCCGATCGAAGTGGCCCCGATCGAAGTGGCCCCGACGGCGAGGTCCCGGAGGGGATGCGTCCCGACGCGCGGGAGACCTGGCCGAGCCGGGAGCTGATCGAGTCGTTCCTCGGCGACTTCGACTTCGAGCTCCGGCCCGGCGAGACGATCCACGTCGACACGGAGGAGCAGGCGCAGGCCGCGCGCAGGTTCCGCGACGTGCTCGGCCGCTTCGCCACGGGCATCACGGTGGTCACGGCGATCAGCCAGGGGGAGCCGGTCGGCATGACCTGCCAGAGCTTCATGTCCGTCTCGCTCGACCCGCCGCTGGTCCTGTTCTCTCCGGCGAAGACCTCGCGCGCGTGGCCGGCGATCCAGCGCTCGGGGCGGTTCTGCGTGAACTTCCTGGCCGCCGACCAGGAGCGGGTCTCCGCCGCGATGGCGAGCCGTGGGGTCGACAAGTTCGCCGGCCTCGGCTGGTCGGCCACGCCGGAGACCGGGTCGCCGCTGCTCGACGGGGCGCTGGGGTACGTCGACTGCACCATCCATGCGGTCCACGAGACCGGCGACCACTACGTCGTCATCGGGCGGGTGCAGGACCTCGACGCCACCCGCGACGGGGAACCGCTGCTGTTCTACCGGGGCGCCTACCGGACCACCGACGGCTGAGCCCGTGACCGGGCGACCGGCCGACTCTGGCAGGCTGCACCGGTGGCCGACGACCCGACCCGCGACTTCGCCGTCCGTCTCCTGCGTCGCTTCCTCTCGCTCTGTGAGAGCCCCCGGACCCGGAGCGCGATGGTCCGGATGGTCAAGGGCTCCGTCGGGAGCGCCCGGGCGGGCCGGACCCTCTACCGGGTGGTGAACCGGGCGGCGGTCAACCCGGTGGCGCGGGTCACCGGCGTCCAGGCGTCGGCGATGCGGTTGGAGCTGGTGGCCTCGCAGCTGATCGGGCTGGCGATGGCGCGCTACGTGATCCAGGTGGAGCCGATCGCCTCCGCGTCGGTCGACGAGGTGGTCGCCCTCGCCGCCCCGTCGATCCGGGCGGCGCTGCGCGGTTGATCAACCGGCCGGGCGGCCGTCGATCTCGACGCTGCTGGAGTAGCCCGGACCGGGCCCCTCGGGTGGAACCGGGTCAGGAGACCCGGGCTCGACCCCCTCGGGCCAGACGGCGGTGGCGAGGAAGTCGTAGCCGTCCTGTCGTGCCGGCTCGAACTCGAAGTGCACGGTGGCGCCGGGTCGCAGCGTGCGGTAGCCCTCCATCCGGATGCTGCCGAAGCTGACGAAGCAGCCGCCGGGGGTTCCGGCGGAGTCCAGGACGCCCCAGGCCTCCTCGTCGTTCCACTCGCGGACCCTCCCGATCTCCATGGATCGAGCATGCCAGCCTCGCTGGAGGATGCTCGGCGACGGGGCGAGGTGTCCGCCCCCGTCAGGTCGTGAGCAGGGCGAGATCCCGCACGGCAAAGCCGTGGTGCGCCCACTCCTCGTCGAGGATCACCCTCAGGCAGTCGAGCGTGGAGCGCTCCTCCTCGGGCGGGAAGCCCTGGACGTCGTGGGTCGGGAGCGGCGCGGTGAGCGCATCCTCGTCCAGAGCCCGGACGTGCTCGCGGACCTGTTCCTGACGTCGCTCCCGGGCGGCGATCACCTCGTCGAGGGCCGGCCGCAGGCCGGGGTCGATGCCGAAGTCGGCAGGGTCGAGGAACGACGCGGTCAGCCCCAGCGGACTGAACGGTTCCCCCTCGCCGAGCACGGCCCGCCCGAACCAGCCGTCATAGACGTGGACCAGGTGGCGCAGCGTCTCGACGAACGACCACTCGCCACCGACCCGCTCGTACCGCATGGCCTCCGGCAGCGCGCGCACGCGTTCGATGGTGGGCGACCAGAAGGCGTCCACGACATCCAGGGCCGCCAGCACCCCGGCGACGTCGGTGGGCCGGAGCGCGATCCGCTCCGGGTGCCGTCGGTCCAGCTCCGCCTCCACGAGGGGAACGACGTCGACTCCGTTGACCGTGACGTTGCGGACCAGGGCGTCGATCTCGACGTCGATCAGCACCGACCCGATGATCCGCGTGCCCACCATCGTCACCTCGCGGAACTCGGTGCCGTCGAACCGGCAGTCGACGTACCGCGCGCCCCGCAGGTCCTCGCCCTCGACGTCGCTCATGCGAGCATCCTCCCCGAGCTCACGCGTGCGGTGGGGGAGGCCGGTCCACGTTGACCGTGGGGATGCCCCCACCCGCGCGGGCGATGATCGCGATGGACGGTTCGTCGGTGGGGTTGCTCTCCCGGTGGATGGTCCAGGCCGGGACGTGCACGAAGTCGCCCGGGCGGGCGTCGAGCGGTTCGGCCCGGCCCTCGAACTCCAGGCGCAGGATGCCGGAGACGACGTACAGGCTGGTCTGGTTGCGGTCGTGGTGGTGCCAGCCGGAGACCGCCCCGGGGGCCGTGGTCACCTTGCCGGCCCACAGCTGTGGCACCTCGAACGCGAGCTCGCGCATCATGCCCGCCGTCGGGTCGGCGGTGACGAGCTCGTTGGCGTGGAACACGCGGAGCGGGTGCGGTGACCGGTCGTCCACGTCACCAGCCTGCCACGGTGGCCCGGTGTTTTCCCGCGCTGCCGAAGAGCTGCCCGAGCGCGTGGGCGCGCTTGAGGACGAGGTGGGCGTCGTGCTCCCAGGTGATGGCGATGCCGCCGTGGAGCTGGATCGTCTCGCCGGCGATCCGGGCGAGCGCGTCGGAGCAGTAGGCCTTGGCCACGGTCGCGCGCTCGTGCAGGGTCGCGGCCCGCTCGGCCGTCGGCTTCTGCAGGTACGACGACGCGGCACCGTTCGCCGCCCATGAGGCGGACCGGGTCATCTCCAGCAGCACCAGCAGGTCGGCCATCCGGTGCTTGAGGGCCTGGAAGGAGCCGATGGGGCGGCCGAACTGCACCCGCTCCTGCGTGTAGGCCACGGTCATGTCGAGGGCCCGCCGGGCACAGCCGAGCTGGAGCGCGGTCACCAGCGCGGTGGCGAGGTCGCGCAACGGCTGGTCGTCGTCCACGCGGCCGACCGGTCGTCCGGTGCCGGTCACCTCGGCCAGCCGCAGGGTCGGGTCGAGTGCCGGGCGAACGGTGACGGTGGGGTCGTCGAGGAGGCGCAGCTCCTCCCCGGCGATCTCGAGGACGATCGAGGCAGCCGCGCCGTCGAGCACCAGCCCGGGCCCGGCCGGGGCGTCCCAGACGAGCGTGCCGACCTCACCCGCGGCGAGCCGGGGGAGCAGGTCGCTCCGCGCGTCGTCCGAGCCGTGCAGCAGCAGACCAGCGGTGGCGATGGTGGTGGCCAGCAACGGGTTGGGCGCCAGCGACCGTCCCAGCTCCTCCATCGCCACCGCGGCCTCGAAGAGGGTGGCTCCCACCCCGTCCTGCTCCTCCGGGACCACGAGCGCGGCCACGCCGATCTGCTCGCACAGGGTCCTCCAGAGGTCGTCGTCGTACCCGCTCTCGCCGGCCATCGCGGCCCGGACGGCGGCGCTGTCGGCACGCTTGTCGAGCAGCGCCCGGAGCGTGGTCGCGAGCTCCTGCTGCTCCTCGCTGAGCCCGAACTCGATCACAGGCTCTCCAGGACCCGGCGCCGGTGGAACGAGGGCGTCCCCCAGGCGCCGACCAGCGCCCGGACCTTGGTGATCCACAGGGACAGGTCGTACTCACGCGTGTAGCCGATGGCGCCGTGCACCTGCAGGGCCACCCGGGAGGCGAGGTACGCCGCGTCCCCCGCAGCCACCTTGGCGGCCGACACGTCGCGCGCCGAGGGTGCGACGGCGGCGCCGTGGACGAGCGGCCGGGCGAAGTCGAGGGCGATCCGCACGTCGGCCAGCGCGTGCTTGACCGCCTGGTAGGAGCCGATCTCGCGACCGAACTGCCGCCGCTGCTTCGCGTACTCGACCGAGTCGGCGAGCAACCGCTCGCCGCAGCCGAGCAATTGCGCCGAGGTGGCGAGGACGGCGAGGTCGAATGCGTAGGCCAGATCACCCGCTCCCACCTGGTCGTCCGGGGAGACGTCGAAGAGGTTCCGGGTTCCATCGACGGACCGGTGCGCCATCCCGACTCCGGCGTGGTAGAGCTTGTCTTCCCGGACGAGAAAGACGTGCTGCGAGATGTCGGCGTCGAGTGCATGTGGAACGTGCGGCGGGACCGCCACGGTGCCGATCGTCTCCGAGTTGTCGGCTGCCAGCGCCACCGGCAGATACGCCGCGGACTCCACCCAGGGCCCGGGCACCGCCCACCAGCCGAGGCGCTCGAACGCGACCGCGAGGTCGACTGGAGAGGCGCCCGAGTCCTTCACTGCGAGTGAGCTGACACCTTGCTCGGCAAGGCGTGCCCAGAGCTTCAGGCCGGGCGCCGGGTCGCCGTCGGCCCACGCGCGGGCGATGCCTCCGGCGTCGGCATCGCCCAGGAGGTGGTCCAGCGACGACGCGAAGGCGCGCTGGTCGTCGGTGAGCTCAAACCTCATCGGTTCTGCCCCCTCGGTTCGCGGGGCAGCCCGAGGAGCCGCTCGGCGACGATGTTGCGCTGGATCTCGTTGGTGCCGGCGTAGATCGGGCCCGAGAGCGAGAACAGGTAGCCGTCGGTCCAGGCCGACTCGACCTCGGCCTCGGGGCCGAGCAGCTCGAGGGCGGTCTCGTGCAGGGCGACGTCGAGCTCGGACCAGAAGACCTTGTTGACCGAGCCGGCGGCGCCCATGTCGCCGCCCGCGGCCAGCCGGGTGACGGTGCCCCACGTGTAGAGCCGGTAGGCCTGCGCCTTGATCCACGCGTCGGCGACGCGATCGGCCGCGGTGGGTTGATCGTCGCCACGCTCGCGCCAGAGCTCCACCAGCCGATCGGCGGCCGCGCAGAACCGGCCCGGGGAGCGCAGGGACAGGCCGCGCTCGTTGCCCGCGGTGCTCATGGCGACCCGCCAGCCGTCCCCCGGTTCGCCGAGGACGTCGGAGTCGGGCACGAACACGTCCTCGAGGAAGATCTCGGCGAACCCCGCCTCGCCGTCGAGCTGCGCGATCGGCCGGACCGTGACCCCCTCGGCGCCGAGCGGGAAGAGGAAGTAGGTCAGTCCCGCGTGCCGCTGGGCGGAAGGGTCGGAACGGAAGAGGCCGAAGCCCCAGTGGGCGTACGACGCCCGGGAGGACCACGTCTTCTGGCCGTTGAGCAGCCAGCCGCCCCGCTCGTCGTCCCGGGTGGCCGTGGAGCGCAGCGAGGCGAGGTCCGACCCGGCCTCGGGCTCCGACCAGGCCTGCGCCCAGACCTGCTCCCCGGTGGCCATCGACGGCAGGAACCGGTCCTGCTGCTCCTGGGTGCCGTGGTCGAACAGGATGGGAGCGAGCAGGAAGATCCCGTTCTGGGAGACCCGTCCGGGCGCGCCCGCGCGGTAGTACTCCTCCTCGAAGATCACCCACTCGACCAGCGATGCCTCACGGCCGTGGTACGCCGTGGGCCACGACACCACCGACCAGCGCGCCTCGGCGAGCTTCGCCTCCCACTCCTGGTGGGCCCGGAAGCCGGCCTCGGTGTCCATCGAGGGGAGCGGTTCGGCGGGCACGTTGGCCTTCAGCCAGGCGCGGGCCTCGGCGCGGAACGCGAGCTCGGACTCGGAGAGGTCGAGATCCATCAGGCGTCCCTCAACTGGTTCTTCAGCACCTTGCCGGACAGGTTGCGGGGGAGCCCGTCGACCACCTCGACGAGGCGGGGCACCTTGAAGTTGGCCAGACGCGCCTTGGCGAACGCGATCACCTCGTCCGGGGTGGCCGAGCCGACGACGTACGCCTTGCCGACCTCACCCAACCGCTCGTCGGGGACGCCCACCACGGCGACGTCGTCGACCCCCTCGAGACGGGCGAGGGCCTGCTCGACCTCCGCGGGATAGACGTTGAACCCGCCGGAGATGTACATGTCCTTGAGCCGGTCGGTGATCGTCAGGTTGCCCTGGGCGTCGAGCGTGCCGACGTCGCCGGTGTGCAACCAGCCGTCGGGGTCGATCGCCTCGGCGGTGGCCTCCTCGTCGTCGAGGTAGCCCAGCATCACGTGGTCGCCCCGGAGCAGGAGCTCGCCGGCCTCGCCGTCGGGGGCGTTCTCGTCGGACACCGCGATCCGGGTCTCCATGCCGGGGACGGCCCGGCCGCAGGTGGTGGCGACGATCTCCGCCGGGTCGTCCTCGCGGCACATCGTGGCGACAACCGCCTCGGTCATCCCGAAGGCGGTGACGACGTGGTCGATCCCGAGCCCCTCGGGTGCGGGCGCGCGCATCCGCTCGATGAGGACCACCGGCACCACCGCTGCACCGGTCACCGCCAGGCGCAGCGAGGAGAGGTCGAAGTCGTGGCGGTTCGGTGCGGCCAGCAGCGACTGGTAGATGGTCGGCGCGCCGGGGAGGAGGGTGATCCGCTCCGCGGCGATCAGCCGCATCGTCTCGTCGACGTCGAAGGTGGCCATCGGGTAGAGCGTGGCGCCGGTCAGCAGACCGACCACGATCCCGATCTTGTAGCCGAAGGAGTGGAAGAACGGGTTGACCACCAGGTAGCGGTCGTCGGCGGTGACGCCGCCGAGCTCCGCCCATGCGGCCGCGACCCCGATGGTCTGCCGGTGCGCGCTCATCGCGCCCTTGGGGCGACCGGTCGTGCCGCTGGTGAACAGGATGTCGGCCACGTCGTCGGGGGTGACGGCGTCCGCCCTGGCCTCGACGGCGGCCTCGGGGATGTCCACGTACATCGACTGGAGCGCCGCGACATCGATGCGGGCCTCGGTCGCGTGCATCCGGAAGGTGAAGATCGACCTCACCGACGGCAGGTCGGAGGCGTCGCACAGCTCGTCGAACTGGTGGCCGCCCAGGAACCCATCGTCGAGGAAGACCCACGTCGCGCCGGAGCGGTCGACCAGCTCCGCCACCTCGTGGGCCGTGTAGCGCGAGTTGGCCGGCACCAGCGTGCCTCCCGCGTAGGTGCTGGCCAGAGCCGCGACGACCCACTCCACGCGGTTGGGCCCCCAGATCACGACCCGGTCGCCGGCCTGGAACCCGAAGTCCATCAGGGCTCGTGCCACGTTCCTCACCCGGCGGTGGAGCTCGACGAACGAGACGGTCCGGCCGTCATCGACGTAGGCCGGCCGGTCGCCGTACCGCCCCGCGGCAGCGCGCAGCACACGGGGGAGCGTGGTCGCGTCGTCCAAACCAAACATTTGCTTGGTAGGCTACCACCCGTGGACCTGACCTACTCCGACGAGGACCAGCGGTTCCGCGCGGACGTGCGGGGCTGGCTCGAGGAGCACCTGACTGGCGACTTCGCCACGCTGCGGGGCCTGGGCGGCTCGGGGCGCGAGCAGGAGGCGTACGGGGACCGGCTCGCCTGGAACCGTCACCTCGCGGAGCACGGCTGGACCTGCGTCGGCTGGCCGACCGAGTACGGCGGCCGCGGGCTGGGACTGATGCAGCAGGTGATCTTCCACGAGGAGTACGCGCGGGCGAACGCACCGAGCCGGGTCAACCACCTCGGGGAGGAGCTGCTCGGGCCGACCCTGATCGCCTTCGGCAGCGACGCCCAGAAGGAGCGCTTCCTCCCGGGGATCCGGGCCGTCGAGGAGCTGTGGTGCCAGGGCTACTCCGAGCCGGGGGCCGGTTCCGACCTCGCCAACGTGCAGACGAAGGCGCGGCTCGACGGGGAGGAGTGGGTGATCGACGGCCAGAAGGTCTGGACGTCCAACGCGCAGGACGCCGCGTGGATCTTCGTGCTGGCGCGGACCGAGCCCGGCTCCACCCGTCACCACGGGCTGTCGTTCCTGCTCGTGCCGCTGGACCAGGAGGGCGTCGAGATCCGGCCCATCGAGCAGCTCACCGGCGACTCGGAGTTCAACGAGGTCTTCTTCACCGGCGCCCGTACGTCGGCCGACCTCGTCGTCGGCGAGCCGGGGGACGGCTGGCGGGTGGCCATGGGACTCCTCGGCTTCGAGCGCGGCGTCTCCACGCTCGGCCAGCAGGTCGGGTTCGCGCGCGAGCTCGACGGTGTCGTGGCACTGGCGAAGGACAACGGCGCGTTCGACGACCCCGTGATCCGCGACCGGCTGGCGCGGTCGAGGGTCGAGCTCGAGGTGATGCGGCTCAACGCGCTCCGCGGTCTCTCGGCAACGGTCGCGGGGGAGGGCTCCTCCTCCGGCGGCGGTGCCGCGTCGATCGCCAAGCTGGTCTGGGCGAACTGGCACCGGGACCTCGGCGAGCTGGCGATGGCGGTGGCCGGGCCGGACGGGCTGACCGTGCGCGGGGCGCCGTACGACCTCGACCCGTGGCAGCGACTGTTCCTCTTCTCCCGCGCCGACACGATCTACGGCGGCAGCGACGAGATCCAGCGCAACATCCTCGCCGAACGAGTCCTCCACCTGCCGAAGGAGCCCAAGGGATGAGCGAGCGGATGACCGCCCCACGACTCGGGCAGGCAGCCCCCGACTACGTGCCCGGCCATGACCTGCTCGCCGGCAAGGTGGTGGTGGTGACCGCCGCGGCGGGTGCCGGCATCGGCGCGGCGGTGGTACGCCGGGTGCTGGAGGAGGGCGCGCGCCACGTCGTGGTCAGCGACACCCACGAGCGCCGGCTGGGTGAGGCCCGGGAGGAGCTGGCCGCGGAGTTCGGGGCCGACCGGGTCACCACCCGGGTCTGCGACGTGACGGACAACGTCGCGGTGCTCGAGCTGCTCGGTGCGGCCGAGGAGGTCGGAGGCGTCGACGTCATGGTCAACAACGCCGGCCTGGGAGGCACCGCCTCGATCACCGAGATCTCCGACGCGGACTGGAACAAGGTCATCGACATCACCCTCACCGGCACCATGCGCTGCGTCCGCGCCGCCAGTGCGTCGATGATCGCCAACGGCAAGCGCGGCGTCGTCGTCAACAACGCCTCGGTGATCGGGTGGCGCGCGCAGGAGGGCCAGGCGCACTACGCCGCGGCCAAGGCCGGGGTGATGGCGCTGACCCGCTGTGCGGCCCTCGACCTCGCCCCGCACGGGATCCGGGTCAACGCGGTGTCGCCCAGCCTGGCGATGCACCCGTTCCTGGCCAAGGTCACCTCCGACGAGCTGCTCGCCGAGCTCGAGCAGCGCGAGGCCTTCGGCCGGGCCGCCGAGCCGTGGGAGGTCGCGAACGTGATGGTGTTCCTGGCCAGCGACTACGCGTCGTACCTGACCGGTGAGGTCGTCTCCGTGAGCAGTCAGCATGCCTGAGTCGGTGCAGGCGACCGCGACCCGGCGGACCGAGCTGCTCGGCATCGCCGCGGGCCTGTTCGCCGAGAAGGGCTTCAAGAACACCACGGTCCGTGACATCGCCGACGCGGCCGGGATCCTGTCGGGCAGCCTCTACCACCACTTCGACTCCAAGGAGTCGATGGTCGACGAGATCCTCTCCACCTTCCAGGAGGAGCTCTTCGGCAGCTACGACGAGGTCATCGCCAGTGACGACGAGGCCCGGACCAAGATCGAGCGGGCGGTCCGGCTGTCCTTCGAGGCGATCGACCAGCACCGGGACGAGGTGGCGATCTTCCAGAACGAGGCCGACTACCTCGGGTCCTTCGAGCGGTTCGGCTACCTAGCCGAGCGGCACGCCCAGTCCCGGCAGGTCTGGATGACGCTGCTCCACGAGGGCGTGCAGTCCGGCGCCCTGCGCAAGGACCTCGACGTAGAGCTCGTCTACCGGTTCATCCGCGACACCGTCTGGGTGGCCGTGCGGTGGTACCACCCCGGCGGCCCGCTCACCCACGACGACATCGCCGACCAGTACCTGACCATCCTCCTCGACGGGATCTCCACCCCGCCGGAGGTTGAGGTGCGAGCGCGCCCCGCGCCCGAGACTCGAAACCCCGGAACCCGAAAGCAGACCTGACATGCCTGACGCCTTCATCGTCGACGCCGTCCGCACGCCCGTGGGCAAGCGCGGCGGCGCGCTCGCCGACGTTCACTCCGCCGACCTCGGTGCCCACGTGCTGGAGGCGCTGATGCGGCGTACCGGCGTCGACCCGGGTGCCGTGGACGACGTGATCATGGGGTGCTGCGACACGATCGGCTCCCAGGCCGGGGACGTGGCACGAACTGCGTGGCTGGTCGCGGGCCTGCCCGACCACGTCCCGGGCGTGACCATCGACCGGCAGTGCGGCTCCTCCCAGCAGGCGGTCCACTTCGCCGCCCAGGGGGTCATGTCGGGCACCCAGGACCTCGTGGTCGCCGGTGGCGTGCAGAACATGAGCGCGATCCCCATCTCGGCGGCGATGCTGGTCGGCCAGCAGTACGGCTTCACGACGCCGTTCGCCGAGTCGCCCGGCTGGCTGGCGCGGTACGGCGACCAGGAGGTCAGTCAGTTCCGGTCGGCCGAGCTGATCGCCGAGAAGTGGGACATCGGCCGCGAGGAGATGGAGGAGTTCGCCCTCGCCTCCCACGAGCGGGCCTGGACCGCGAATGCCGAAGGCCGGTTCGACCACGAGATCGAGCCGGTGGAGCTGCCCGACGGGTCGAGCTTCGCGGCCGACCAGTGCCCACGGTCGACCACGCTGTCGAAGATGGCGGGCCTCGACCCGCTCGCCCCCGGCGGCCGGATCACCGCGGCCATGGCGTCGCAGATCTGTGACGCCTCCTCGGCGCTCCTGATCGCCTCCGAGGGTGCGGTCACCGAACACGGCCTCACCCCGAGGGCCCGGATCCATCACCTCTCGGTCCGTGGGGACGACCCGGTGTGGATGCTGACCGGCCCGATCGCCGCGACCCGGCACGCCCTCGAGCGGACCGGGCTCACGATCGAGGACATCGACCTCTTCGAGTGCAACGAGGCCTTCGCCTCGGTGGTCCTGGCGTGGATGAAGGAGACCGGGGCGCCGCACGAGCGGGTCAACGTCAACGGCGGCGGGATCTCGCTCGGGCACCCCATCGGTGCCACCGGCACGCGGATCATGGCGACCCTGCTCAACGAGCTCGAGCGCACCGG
>NZ_DASSXS010000005.1:0-30939 GCF_035703625.1 Nocardioides sp.
TCTCCCCGTTGGGTCCCACGAGTCGGACCTCGGGTACCCGGATCCGATCGTTGATTCGCAGCTCGGTGCTGATGTGTCCTCCATGGTGGTCAAGTGGCCGGAAGACACCGTTCGACTCTCGAAGGTGGCGAAAATCGAAGATGGCTTCCGCTCGTACTCCAAGCGGAAGCCAGTCGCGACACGTCTCCCCATGGGGATTCGCATCCTCGGACCGGACCCGACGACCTGTGCTGAGCTTCCAACGGCGGTCGGTGCGGGTGGGAGACGTGCAGCTGCTGGTCTCCGCTTGTGGATCGGTCCGGCCGGGGCCGGACTGATCGGTCAACGACGAATGCTAGCCGATCATTCCGTTGCCGGCCGAATCCAGGCGGTGCGCTCCCCCACCCTGACCAGGCTCCACCCGGCGGCCACCGCGGCCAGGTCGTCGCCCTCGACCACGAACCGGGTGGGTCCGGCGACGTCGATCACCAGGGCCTCGGCTCCGTCCTGGGTCGCCGACCGGGCCGCGAGGGCGGTGCCGACCGGCACCGGCCGGGCCTGCGGGTCCCAAGCCCGCAGCGACTCGATCCCGGTGAACGCGAGCAACGCGGTGCGCCCGTCCCGGCCGGTCAGCAGGACCGTGGCCATGTCGCTCGACTTGTCGTGCGCCAGGCCCTGCTCGTCGAGCTCGACGTCGCCGGCCACCGCCACGACGGGCACGAGCAGCCGCGCCCCCTGGAGGACGGCCAGGGTCTCGGCGTAGGTCGCTTCACCGTGGTCGAACGCCGCGAGCGCGGCAGCCACCCCGGGAGCGACCGAGCCGTCGTCCCCGCCGAACCCGGAGTCGGGGATCAACCGACGGGGCTCGCCGGGGGCGGGAGGCGTGATCACGGGCCCGATTCTCGCTCATCGGGCGTGACGTGATCACCCTCACCCATCCAAACTCCGGAAAGTCGAGTGTTCGAGTTGATTTAAGTCTATTAAGTCCGTAGACATGGCGCTCATGTCCACGACCTCACTGGCGGCGCCGGCCGCCCCTCCCCCCACGCAAGCGCGGCGGAGAAGGACCTCGCCGCCGCGGCTGTCCTTCCTTCGTCGCTGGGTCTCGCCCATCGTCATCGTCGCGGTCTGGCAGGTGCTCAGCAGCACCGGCCTGCTCACCGAGGACACGATCGCGTCTCCGGCCCAGATCGCCACGGCTGCGGCCGACCTCATCGCCGAGGGCACGTTGCAGTCCGCGATCCTCGCCTCCCTGCAGCGCGTCGGCATCGGCTTCCTGATCGGCGCCTCGATCGGGCTGGTGGTCGCCGTCGCCGCCGGCCTGACCCGCCTCGGTGAGGACGCTCTGGACCCGCCGATGCAGATGCTGCGGACGCTGCCGCACTTCGGCCTGATCCCGCTGTTCATCACCTGGTTCGGCATCGGCGAGTCCCCCAAGCTGGCGCTGATCGCGATGGGCGTGGCGTTCCCGCTCTACCTGAACACGTTCGGCGGCATCCGCAACATCGACCAGAAGACCACCGAGGCCGCCACCGCGATGGGCCTGACCTGGTCCCAGCGCATCCGGCACGTCGTGATCCCCGGCGCCCTGCCCCAGACCCTGATCGGGCTGCGCCAGAGCCTCGGCATCGCCTGGCTCTCGCTGATCGTCGCCGAGACCATCAGTGCCGACTCCGGCCTCGGCTACATGATCAACCTCGCCAAGGAGTTCCAGCAGACCGACGTGATCGTCGTCGGGCTGGCCGTCTACAGCCTCCTCGGCCTGGCCACCGACTCCCTCGTCCGCTTCGTTGAGAGAAAGGCCCTGACATGGCGCGCCTGAAGACCCAGGCCGGAACGGCCGACCACGCCCCCTCGGAGACCAGCGAGCAGTACGCCGCCCGCGTGACCGGCCACAGCCGGTCCTTCGGTGAGACCCACGTCCTGAAGTCGATCGACCTCGAGATCTCACCCGGCGAGTTCGTCGTCATGCTCGGTCGCAGTGGGTGCGGCAAGTCGACGCTCCTGCGCAGCCTGGCCCGGCTCGACCCCTCCCCCGCAGGGGAGATCCAGACCAGCGGCCGCGCGTCCGTCGCGTTCCAGGAGCCGCGGCTCCTGCCCTGGCGCCGGGTCCGCGAGAACGTCGAGCTGGCGCTGCTCAACACCTCGCAGCGCGGCTCGCGGCGCGAGCTCGCCGAGCAGACGCTGGCCGAGGTCGGGCTGACCGACAAGGTCGACAGCTGGCCCCGGCAGCTCTCGGGCGGTCAGGCCCAGCGCGTGTCGCTGGCCCGCGCACTGGTGAGCAACCCGTCGCTCCTCCTGCTCGACGAGCCGTTCAGCGCCCTCGACGCACTGACCCGCATCGACATGCACCAGCTCGTGATCCAGCTGTGGCGGCACCACTCCATGGCGGTCCTGCTCGTCACCCACGACGTCGACGAGGCACTCGCCCTCGCCGACCGGGTGGTCCTGATGGACCAGGGCCGGATCATGCACACCTGGCCCATCGACCTGCCCCGCACCGACCGGGCGCCGTCGCGGCCCGAGGTGGCCGGCGCCCGCGCCGAGATCCTCCAGGCCCTCGGCGTCCAGCCCCTTCCCCGCAACCCGAACCGCAACCCGCTCGGAAAGCAAGGAGCAGCATGAACATCCACCGCACCCCCATCCGTTCCCGTCGCCTCGCCGGCGTCCTGGCCGGCGTCCTCGCCGCCACCCTGATGCTCGGCGGCTGCGGCGGCGCCGCGACCGGCAACGAGGGCGCCGTCAACGACGACGGGTCCGTGAACCTCGACGAGGTCACCCTGATCGTCGGGGACCAGAAGGGCGGGTCCAAGGCGCTGCTCGAGGCGGCCGGCCAGCTCGACGACGTCCCCTACGAGATCCAGTGGAAGGAGTTCACGTCGGGTCCGCCGCTGCTCGAGGCGCTCGACGCCGGCGCCATCCACGTCGGAGGCGTCGGCAACACTCCTCCGCTGTTCGCCGCCGCCGGAGACAGCAAGCTGCGCGCCGTACAGGCCGCGACGTACGGCGGCACCGGCGACGCGATCGTGGTCCCGCAGGACTCCGACATCAAGTCGGTCTCCGATCTCGAGGGAAAGAAGATCGCCGTCGCCGAGGGCAGTTCGGCCAACTACAACCTGCTGGCCCAGCTGGACAAGGCCGGCGTCGCCTACGAGGACGTCGAGACCCAGAACCTGCAGCCGAGCGACGCGCTGGCGGCGTTCGACGCCGGACACGTCGACGCCTGGGCCATCTGGGAGCCCTACACCTCGCAGGCCGAGCACGACGCCGACGCCCGGGTCCTGACGACCGGCAAGGGTGTCGTCAACGGCTTCGTCTTCCAGGTCGCCTCGGACCAGGCGCTGGAGGACAAGGCGACGAAGGCGGCGCTCGAGGACTACGTCGGCCGGATCGCCGAGGCACAGACCTGGTCGCAGACCCACAAGGAGGAGTGGGCGAAGGCGTGGGCCGAGGAGACGGGCCTGGACGAGGAGATCACCCTCGCGGCCACCCGCAAGCGCGAGATCGAGCTGGTCCCGATCACCCAGGAGGTCATCACCTCCGAGCAGGAGATGGCCGATGCCTTCGCCGCCAACGGCCTGGTCCCCGGGGAGTTCGACGTCGAGCCGTACTTCATCGACGACTTCAACTCCCACACCACCGGGCGGTGACGACATGAGTCTCACGCTGCACTGGTTCCTGCCGACCGCCGGCGACAGCCGTTCGCTCGTCGGCGCCGGCCAGGGCGTCCCCCACGAGGTGCGGTCCGGGCTCGGCGAGACGATCACCACCGGGTTCCGCGCGCCCTCGATCGACTACCTCGCCGAGGTCGCCCGCACCGCCGAGCAGCTCGGCTTCGAGGGGGTGCTCACCCCCACCGGGACGTTCTGCGAGGACGCGTGGCTGACGACCGCGGCCCTGCTCCGGGAGACCTCCCGGCTCAAGTTCCTGGTCGCCTTCCGTCCCGGCGTCATCAACCCGGTGCTGGCCGCCCAGATGGCTGCCGCCTACCAGCGGATCTCCGGTGGCCGTCTGATGCTCAACATCGTCACCGGCGGCGAGCCGGTCGAGCAGGCCAGGTTCGGGGACACCGCGTCCAAGGAGGACAGGTACGCCCGGACCGACGAGTTCCTCTCGGTGCTGCGTGGCGCCTGGTACGACGCGCCGTACGACTTCGCCGGCGAGCACTACACCGCGACCGGAGCGATGGTCAGCGGCGGGATCGATCCCGCACCGGACATCTACTTCGGCGGGTCGTCGGGGCCGGCCGGTCCGGTGGCCGCCCGGCACGTCGACGTCTACCTCACCTGGGGCGAGCCGCCCGCGCTGGTGCGGGAGAAGGTCGAGTGGATGCGCGAGCTGGCTCGGGCCGAGGGCCGCACCCTGCGGTTCGGCCTGCGGATCCACACCCTGTCGCGCGACACCTCGGAGGAGGCGTGGCAGCACGCGCAGTGGCTGCTCGAGGGCCTCGACCCGACCACGGTCGAGCGGGCCCAGGCCGCACTCGCCGCCAGCGAGTCGACCGGCCAGCGGCGCATGACCTCCCTCCACGGCGACCGGACGTCGTACGACTCCGCACGCGAGCTCGAGGTGTCGCCGAACCTCTGGTCGGGTGTCGGCCTGGTGCGCGGGGGTGCCGGCACGGCGCTCGTCGGCAGCCACGAGGAGGTGGCGGACCGGATCGCGGAGTACCACGAGCTCGGCATCGACGAGTTCATCCTGTCCGGCTACCCCCACGTGGAGGAGGCCTACTGGTTCGGCGAGGGCGTGATGCCGGTGCTGCGCCGGCGCGGACTGCTCGGTGCGCCCGCGCAGCGGGAGCCGGTCGCCGCCCTGGCCTGAGACCTGCCCAGGTCGGCCTCGTCCGGGCGCGGTGCGATGTGGTCGCATGTGCCACGCTGGGGGTGTGGACGAGGTCACCTGGGCAGCTCTGACCCTGACGCTCACCGCGGTGGGTGCGGTGTGGACCTGGTTCGCCTTCCGCCGCCGGGGCGTGGCATCCGGCCTGCGCGGGGCGGCGTTCACGCTGCTGCCGCCCGCGGCGTTCCTCACCGGGACGCTGGAGATGTTCTCGGAGATCGGCGGCTCGGTGGCCGACTGGGCGACCCATCTGGTGCTCAGTCCGGTCGTGTGGCTCGGCATCGTCCTCGCGGGCGTCTCCGGCGTGCTGTTCGTGGTGTCCGGAGCGCTCCGGGCCAGGCAGGCCGCCGCCGAGCCGGGGCGAGACCTCGGTGCCGGCCCGTCGGGCTCTGCCCCCCGGGGCGAGCTGGGAGCGAAGTCCGGCGGCAAGGGTGAGCCGGCGATCGACGACGACATGGCGGAGATCGAGGCGCTCCTGCGCAAGCGCGGGATCACCTGATGTCCCGCCCGGGTGAAGCTGCCTGAGATGACCAGCGACACCGAACGCGACGGCCTGGCGTCGCGGCTGGAGCGCGCCGTGGCTGCGGCGTCCCCGGCGCCGGGAACCCCCGTCGCCGTGGTGGACCTCGACGCGTTCGACGCCAATGCCGTCGACCTCGTACGACGCGCGGCGGGCAAGCCGGTCCGGGTGGCCTCCAAGTCGGTGCGGGTACCGGCACTGCTCCGGAGGGCCCTGGCGATCGACGGATTCCACGGTGTCCTGGCCTACACGCTGGCGGAGGCCCTGTGGCTGCAGGGCGAGCGGGTCGCGAGCGACATCCTGATGGCCTACCCGACCGTCGACCGGCCCGCCCTGGCCGCCCTCACCGCCTCCCCGGCCGCGTCGCGGGCGATCACGTTGATGGTCGACGACCCGGCACACCTCGATGTCGTCGACGAGGTGCGCAGCACCGACCACCCCGTCCGGGTCGCGATCGACGTCGACGCCGGGCTGCTCATCGGCGGCCGGCACGTGGGCCCCAAGCGGTCCCCCGTGCACGACCCGCACTCGGTGGTCGCGCTCGCGCGCCACATCCTGGGGCGTCCCGGCTTCGACCTCGTGGGGGTGATGACCTACGAGGGCCAGGTCGCCGGCGTCCCCGACGCCGCCCCCGGCCAGCGCGCGCGGTCGCTGGTCGTCCGACGGATCAAGGCGGCCTCCCTGACCCAGCTGGAGACGCGCCGTCGAGAGATCGCCCGTGCGATCTCCGGGCTCACCGAGCTCGAGCTCTGGAACGCCGGCGGGTCGGGGTCCGTCGACGACACGACCCGCGACCCGGTGGTGACCGAGGTGGCCGCGGGGTCGGGGCTGCTGGTCCCGGCGCTCTTCGACCACTACCGGTCGTTCACCCCTCGGCCCGCCGCGTTCTTCGGCGTGCCCGTGGTCCGGCGACCCACGGCCGGAATCGCGACCGTCCACGGCGGCGGGCTCGTCGCCTCCGGGCCGGCCGGTCGCGACCGGCTGCCGCTCCCGTGGGCGCCCTCGGGCCTCCACCTGACGCGTCTGGAGGGCGCCGGGGAGGTGCAGACCCCCCTCGCCGGCCCCGCCGCCGCGAGACTCTCGATCGGCGACCTGGTGTGGTTCCGGCATGCCAAGTCGGGCGAGCTGTTCGAGCACACGAACACCGTCTACCTGCTTCGGGGCGACCGGTTCGTCGACGAGGTGCCCACCTACCGGGGCCTGGGGCTGGCCTTCTGATGGCGCGAGACCTGACGGAGGACGCGGCCCTGGTCCTCGATCTCGTCCGCGCCCGGCCCGCCACCCTCGGGCGCGGGCGGCTGGTGTCGATCGACGGGCCGGCCGGGGCCGGAAAGACCACGCTGGCCGGCGAGGTGGCCGCCCTCGCCCCCGGCGCCGTCGTCGTCCACATGGACGACCTCTACGAGGGCTGGGACGGGCTGCCGGACGTGGATCGACAGCTCACGGGTCTGCTGCGTCCGTTGTCCGACCGGCTCCCCGGAAGCTACCGACGCTACGACTGGGACGCCGGGTCCTTCGCCGAGACCGTGACGGTGGAGCCGGCAGAGCTCCTGGTGCTGGAGGGGGTGGGCTCGGGTTGCCGGCGCCACGACGACCTGATCGGTGTCCTGGTGTGGGTGGAGGCGCCGTACGACCTCCGGATGCGGCGCGGGATCGAGCGCGACGGCGAGGCATTCGCCCCGCACTGGGAGGCGTGGGCGGCGGCAGAAGAGGTGCACTTCACCCGTCACCGCACCCGCGAGCGCGCAGACCTCGTGGTCGACGGCTGCCGGTGAGGACGTGTCCGAGCGTCGGTGAAACCACCCCAATTGACTATGGCTGCTACGGTCTGGACCTTTTACTTTCGACGCGAACGCCTTCTCGGGAGCTCAGACCAATGCCACTGCGCTGTTCACGACTCGTGACGGTTCGGGTGCCCGACGAAGGACTCACCACCTTTCGCACCCACACGCTCAGGGGAACACATGAACAAGCTGGTCATCGGTCTGATCACCGCACTGCCCATCGTCGCCGCCACGGGTACACCGGCCAGCGCCGCGCCGCGTGACTTCGTCAGCGGCTCCGGGAAGTTCGACTCCGAGCTCGGGGTGGGGCAGGCGAACTTCACCGGGCACGGCAGCGCGACGGACGCCAACGGCGTCATCCGCCTCAGGGTCCCGGGCACCGACGAGCGCGTGCGGGCCAGGGTCTCCTGCGTCGCGGTGGACGGGAACCGCGCCGCCATCTCGGGAACGCTGACCGAGCCGACTGAGTCCGGCTCGACCGACGTGGTCCTCCACGTGGCGGACAACGGGCGGCCCAGGGACACGGCGGACACCATCGGCTGGGCATTCTCCACGGGCCCCATCGACTGCACGACCTTCCTCGCCGGCGTCGAGAACGTCGTCACGCGGGGCAACGTGGTGGTCAAGGACAGGACCCCCTAGCCCCGAGAGGCTCAGCGCAACAACGAGCGCAGCTGCCGCACCGCGAGCCGGGCGCGCCCGCCGTCGGATCCCTGGATCCCCATGGCGGGCGCACTGGTGCCGTCGGCGAGGTCCAGGACCGCCCAGGGCGCACCCGGGGGCAGGTGGACGGCCACCACCTCGGCCCACTCGAAGGTGCGCTTGCGGTAGCCGTTGACGACCACCAGCCGGTCGGCCTCGGCCACCACCCGGGAGCGCACCAGTGCGAAGCCGGCCGAGAAGGCGATCATGCCGAGCAGGACCAGCGTGCCCCGCTGGATGACGGTGAACTTCGCACGCGTCTCGGGATCGAAGGTCAGCCAGGCGACGACGCAGACCGCCAGCAGGAGGCCGCCGAAGAAGGCACCGGCGAGGCGGACGCCGAGTGGTCTCCAGGTGTGCGGCAGCTCGACCTCAGAGTCGGCAGGCATGGATGTCCGTGAGCAGGATGCCCCGCGCCCCGAGGTCCCACAGGTCGTCCATCAGGCGCTGGACGCCCGCGCGGGGAACCATCGCCCGCACCGCGACCCAGCCCTCGCGATGCAACGGGGAGATGGTGGGGCTCTCGATGCCCGGCGTCAGGGCCACGGCCTCGGCCACCCGCTCGCTCTCGATGTCGTAGTCCATCATCACGTAGCTGCGGGCGACCAGCACTCCGTCGACCCGGCGCTTGAACACCTCGAACCCGGCGGGCGCCTCGCCGCCGCGGGTGATCAGCACCGCCTCGGACCTCAGGATCACCTCGCCGAAGGTCTCCAGTCCGGCGGCCGCGAGCGTGCTGCCGGTCTCGACGACGTCGGCGATCACGTCGGCGACGCCGAGCTGGATGCTGGTCTCCACCGCCCCGTCGAGCCGCGTCACCGTCGCGTCGATGCCACGATCCTCGAGGAAGGTGCGCACCACGCCGACGTACGACGTCGCGATCCGTTGTCCGGCCAGGTCGGCCAGCTCGGAGAACCGGCCCAGGGGGCCGGCGAAGTGGAAGTTGCTGCGGCCGAACCCGAGCCCGAGCACCTCCTCGGCCTTGGCCCCGGAGTCGAGCAGCAGGTCACGGCCGGTGATGCCGACATCGAGGGTGCCCTCGCCGACGTAGAGGGCGATGTCGCGGGGGCGGAGGTAGAAGAACTCCACGCCGTTCTCCGCGTCGACGAGCCGCAGCTCCTTGGTGTCGTGGCGCTGGCGGTAGCCCGACTCGCGAAGGATGTCGGCTGCGGCCGAGGCGAGCGAACCCTTGTTGGGGACCGCGATCTTGAGCAAGGACATGGTTCGGCTCTCAGAGGTGGGCGTAGACGTCGTCGAGGGTGAGTCCGGTGGCCAGCATCAGCACCTGCGCGTGGTAGATCAGCTGGCTGATCTCCTCGGCCGCCCGGTCCTTGCCCTCGTGCTGGGCAGCCATCCAGGACTCGGCCGCCTCCTCCACCAGCTTCTTCCCGGAGGCCGGGATGCCGCCGTCGAGCTGCCGCACGGTGCCGGACCCCTCGGGCCGGGACTGCGCCTTCTCGCTCAGCTCGGCCCAGAGCCCCTCGAACGTCTTCACGGTCGCAAAGCCTACGGCGTGGCCTGCGTGATCGAGGCCAGGGTCCGGGCGGTGACCAGCGCGGCGGCGGTCGCCTCGTGGCCCTTGTCCTCCCGCGACCCGTCGAGACCCGCCCGGTCGACGGCCTGGTCCTCGGTGTCGCAGGTCAGCACGCCGAAGCCGACGGGCACCGTGTGGTCGAGGGCGACCCGGGACAGCCCGTCGGTGGCCGCGTTGCAGACGTACTCGAAATGGGGTGTGCCCCCGCGGATCACGACCCCGAGGGCGACCACCGCGTCGAAGCCCTGCCGGGCGAGCGCGGCCGCGACGACCGGGAGCTCGAAGGTCCCAGGGACGCGGACCAGGGTCGGCTCGGCGACCCGGTAGTCCGCACAGGCGCGCAGCGCTCCCGCGACCAGACCGTCCATCACCGTCTGGTGCCAGCTCGCGGCGACGATCGCGACCCGCAGGTCGCTGCAGTCGACCGGCTGCTGGTCGGGGGCTCCGGGCCCGCTCATCGCGCTCCGCCTTCCTGGGTCAGATCTGGCAGGTGGTGGCCCATCCGGTCCCGCTTGGTCATCAGGTAGGCCAGGTTGTGGTCGTTGGGGTGCGGGGTGAGCGGCACCCGCTCGGCGACGGGGATCCCGAACTCCTCGAGGCTGCTGGTCTTGGCGGGGTTGTTGGTCAGGAGCCGGACGCTGCCGACGCCGAGGTCACGCAGGATCTGGGTGGCCGTGCCGTAGTGCCGGGCGTCGGCGGGCAGACCCAGATCCAGGTTGGCGTCCACGGTGTCGCGACCACCCTCCTGCAGCTGGTAGGCCTGCAGCTTGGCCACCAGGCCGATCCCCCGCCCCTCGTGCCCGCGCAGGTAGATCACCACGCCGCGACCCTCGGCGACGACGCGGCTGAGCGCCTCGTCCAGCTGGGGCCCGCAGTCGCAGCGGTGGCTGCCGAAGACGTCGCCGGTGAGGCACTCGCTGTGCACCCGCGTCAGCACGGGCTCGTCGCCCGACAGGTCGCCGTGCACGAGGGCGATGTGCTCGCCGCCGTCGACGGTGATCCGGTAGCCGTAGGCGGTGAAGTCGCCGTGCCGGGTGGGCAGGTGAGTCTCTGCGACGCGTTCGACCAGCACCTCGTGGCGGCGCCGGTAGCGGACGAGGTCCTCGATCGAGATCATCGCCAGGCCGTGCTCGTCGGCGAAGTCGCGCAGCTCCTGGCCGCGCTTCATGGTGCCGTCGTCGTTGACGATCTCGACCAGGACCCCCGCGGGCGTGAGCCCCGCCAGCGTGGCCAGGTCGACCGCCGCCTCCGTGTGACCACGCCGCACGAGCACGCCGCCCTCGCGGTACCGCAGCGGGAACACGTGCCCGGGCCGGGTGATCTCCCACGGCTCGGTGGCCGAGTCGGCCAGGACCCGCACCGTGTGGGCGCGGTCGTGGGCCGAGATGCCGGTCGTGACGCCGTCGCGGGCGTCGACGGAGATGGTGTAGGCCGTGCGCAGCTTGTCCCTGTTGTGGGGCGTCATCAGCGGGATCTCCAGCCGGTCCAGCATGTCGGCCGGCATCGGCACGCACACCACGCCGCTGGAGTAGCGGATGGTGAACGCCATCAGCTCCGGGGTCGCCTTCGCCGCGGCGAAGATGATGTCGCCCTCGTTCTCGCGATCCTCGTCGTCCACCACCACGACCGCCCGGCCCCGGGCGATGTCGTCGATGGCGCGCTCGACGGGGTCGAGACGGAACCGGTCGGTCATGGTCGTGCTCCTGTCGCGTGGACACCGACCAGCTTTTCGACATGGCGGGCGATCACATCGGTCTCGAGGTTGACCCGGTCGCCGGGACGGCGGTGACCGAGGGTGGTGCGGGCGAGGGTCTCCGGGATGAGGCTGACCGTGAACGTCTCGCGTCCCTCGCTGGTGCCGGTGGCGACCACGGTCAGGGAGACTCCGTCGACGGTGATCGACCCCTTCCCGACGACGTACCTCGCCAGCGGGGCCGGCATCGCGATCTCCACGACCTCCCAGTGCTCGCTGGGGGTCCTGCTGACGATCTCCCCCACGCCGTCGACGTGGCCCTGGACGATGTGGCCCCCGAGACGGGTCGTCGGTGTGACCGCACGCTCGAGGTTGACCCGGTCACCGGGCTGGGCGCCGCGGAGCGACGTCTGGTCGAGGGTCTCCTGCATGACGTCGGCGGTCCAGGTGTCGTCGGCCGTGTCCGCCACGGTCAGGCAACAACCGTTGACTGCGATCGAGTCGCCGTGTCGTACGTCGTCCAGGACGGTCTCCGCCCGGATCGTGAGCCGGACGGCGTCGCCCTGGTCCTCGACGTGCTCGACCGTGCCGAGCTCCTCGACGATCCCGGTGAACATCTCAGGTCTCCTTCCGCGGCGCCATGGTCAGCCGCACGTTGGTGTCGTGGCCGGTGCCGAGCACGGTCACGTCGGTGACGTCGAGGTGGCGGGCGTCGCTGATCGTGCCGATGCCCAGGTCACCGACCGCCGAGGAGCCGGATCCGAGCAGCATCGGGGCGACGTAGGCCACCACCTCGTCGACGAGTCCCGCCTCGAGGAAGGCCGCGGCCAGGGTCGGACCGCCCTCGAGGAACACGTGCTGGCAGTCGCGCGCGAAGAGCGTCTGAAGGGCAGCCCGGGGGTCGCGGGTCTGGAGGTGGACCGTCTCGGCGCGGTCGTTGAGCACCCGGCGGCCGGGGTCGAGGTCCCGGAGCCCCATCACGGCCCGCAGCGGCTGGCGCGGCAGCGGCTCGTCCACCTCGTCGCGCACCGTGAGCTCGGGGTCGTCCACCTCGACGGTGCCGGTGCCCACCAGGATCGTGTCGCACCGGGCGCGGAGCCGGTGGGTGTCCAGCCGGGCGGCGCGGCTGGAGACCCAGCGGCTGGTGCCGTCGGTGGCGGCGCTGCGCCCTTCGAGGGTGGTCGCGAACTTCCAGGTGACGAACGGGCGGCCGTGCTCGACCGCGAAGGTCCAGGCCCGGTTGAGGTGGCGGGCCTCGTCGAGGAGGAGGCCACCCTCCACGTCGATCCCGGCGGCGCGGAGGGCATCGGCTCCCCCGGCCGCGACCGGGTTGGCATCGGGCTGGGCGTAGACCACGCGGCGTACCCCGGCGTCGACCAGCGCGGCCGCGCACGGCCCGGTGCGCCCGGTGTGGTTGCAGGGCTCGAGGGTCACCACGGCGGTCGCCCCGCGGGCTGCTTCGCCGGCTTCCCGGAGAGCCGCGACCTCGGCGTGGACGGTGCCGGCGCCGCGGTGGTGGCTCTCGGCGACCTCGGTGCCGCTGTCGTCGATGATGACGCAGCCGACCCGCGGGTTGGGACCGAGCGGGAGCCCCGGGCTGGCGGCGAGCGTCAGGGCGCGACGCATCGCCTGGTGCTCTGCTTGCGTGAAGGTCATCGCCCTCTCCGGTCCGGTCCGCGGACTCAGGGGGCGCGGCGGGGTGGTCGTCGTCGGACGAACACCCTTCGCCTGCGTGCGCTTCCCATCCGGACTTTGACCGTCGGTCCAGGATCTTCACCTGGTCAACCGGCCGCTGGCTGCGACCGGGTCGCGGACTTCTGAACGAAGCGATTGCCTCGACCAGTCACCGCCGGCTCGGAATTTCACCGACCCCAGAGCACGCGAGCCCAGTCGATGTCGGCACTGTGGCTCTTGCTGGGACAAGCCTGCCACACCACGCCCCTCCGTGCGGGGTGAGGTCTGGCACAGTCCGCCTAGAGGTGAGGGGCCGCCGTCTCCGCGGTCGCCCGGAGCCGGGAGATCATCAGGTCGGGGTCGTCGGCGGAGTAGACCGCCGAGCCTGCGACGAACACGTCGGCGCCCGCCTCGGCGCACCGCCCGATCGTCTCGAGCGAGACTCCCCCGTCGACCTGGAGCCAGGTCTCGATGCCCTGCTGGTCGAGCATCGCCCGCGCTCGACGGATCTTGGGCAGGCAGAGGTCGAGGAAATTCTGGCCGCCGAATCCGGGCTCGACGGTCATCACCAGCACCATGTCGAGCTCGGCCAGGAGGTCCTCGTAGGGCTCGATCGGCGTGGCCGGCTTGAGCGCCATGGCCGCTCGGGCACCATGGCTGCGGATCTCCCGGGCCAGCCGGACCGGCGCCTTCGTGGCCTCGACGTGGAACGTCACCGACCCACAGCCGGCCTCGACGTACGCCAGCGCGTTGTCGTCGGCGTCCTCGATCATCAGGTGGGCGTCCAGCGGGACGTCGGTGGTCTTGCTCAGCGCCTCGACCATGGTGGGGCCGAAGGTCAGGTTGGGGACGAAGTGGTTGTCCATCACGTCCACGTGCACCCAGTCGGCGCCCGGGATCCGGGCCACCTCGGCGCCGAGGGCGGCGAAGTCCGCGTTGAGGATGCTCGGCGTGATCTGGATGCCCACGGGCATGGAGTCTAGGGGTCGGGCTCCGCGGGCGGCTCCTTGCCGGACGCCTCGTCCCGGTCGGCCCACTCGAGCAGCGGGGCGAGGTCGAACGGATGCCCGTCGATGTCGGCGTGCAGGTCGCCGAGGTCGGCGTACCGGGCCGGGACGGTGAAGATCGTGCAGTCGTGCGGGTCGACGTCGTCGACCTCGTCCCACCGGACGGGGGTCGAGACCCGTGCGTCCGGGAAGCCGCGCACGGAGTACGCCGCCGCGATGGTGTGGTCGCGCGCGTTCTGGTTGTAGTCGACGAACAGGTGGTGCGGGTCCCGGTCCTTGCGCCACCACGCCGTGGTGACGTCGTCCGGGGCGCGCCGCTCGACCTCCCGGGCGAAGGCGAGCGCGGCACGTCGTACGTCGGCGAAGCCGTGGTCGGGCGGGATCCGGACGTAGATGTGCAGGCCGGATCCCCCGCTGGTCTTCGGGAAGCCGACGGCCCCGAGCTCGTCGAGCACCTCGTGGGCGACGTGGGCCACCCGCTGGACCGTGGCGAAGTCGCACAGCGGGCCCGGGTCGAGGTCGATCCGCCACTCGTCGGGCTTCTCGGTGTCCTCGCGCCGGCTGTTCCAGGGATGGAACTCCACGGTCGACATCTGCACCGCCCAGATCACCGCGCCGAGCTCGGTGACGCAGAGCTCGTCGGCCGTGCGGTTCCAGCGGGGGAAGTGGAGCCGCACGGTCTCGACCCAGGGTGGCGCCCCGGCGGGGAGCCGCTTCTGGTGGACCTTGTCTCCGGCCAGCCCCTTGGGGAACCGGTGCAGCATGCACGGCCGCTCGAAGAGCGCGTTGACGATGCCGTCGCCGACCGCGAGGTAGTACTCGACCAGGTCGAGCTTGGTCGCCCCGCTCTCGGGGAAGTAGACCCGGTCCGGGTTGGTCACCCGGACCACCCGGTTGTCGACCTCGATCTCGGTGGCGGGCGACGTGGAGGCCATGCGGCCAAAACTAGCGGCTCGGGACGGAGCCGCCCCGGACTAGCGGACCGTGACCGTGACCGACCCGGAGTACCCGCCGTCGGCGTAGCCGGTGGCGGGCATGAACCAGCGGTACGTCGTCGTCCTGCTCGGGGCCACCCGCACCACCACGGCACCACTCGGGGATGCGGTGAACGGTGCGCCGACCGTGCGGAACACGCTGGTGCCCGCGGGGCGTTCCTGGAGGACCAGGGGCGCGCCGACGGGGATGCCCGCGACGTCGACGGAGGCGCCGGTGAGGGTCGCCCTCCTGCCGGGGGCCACGGCCGACGTGGACGCTGCCATCGAGGTGGTGACGGTGATGCCCTCGAGGTCGTAGGTCGTGACCGAGCCGGGGCTGCCGAACGAGATGGCGTCCATCATGAACTCGTTGCCGTCACAGCCCAGCCCGGCGAGCAGGTAGCCGGGCCCGTCGCCGTTCTGGGCGGTGAAGGCGGCGATGGTGGCGCTGCCGCCAGGCGTGACCCGCGCCCCGCTCGCCGCGTCGTACAGCGTCCACGTGTAGGTCGCGGCGGCCGCGTCGACGAACTGCCAGGCTGGTCCCACGGCCAGGTCGGCGCGGCCGGCCCAGACGCGACCGGGCTCCATGCCGGGCGTGACGTACCAGACGTAGGCGACGCCGGTGCTGCCCAGGTCGGCGCGCGCGGAGAACCCGGCCACGGTGGTGGCAGCCACGGAGTCGACCCGCGTCACCGGACCGCTGGCGGCACCGCCACCGGGGACCTGCACCCCGAAGCTGCGCAGCCCGCTCGGGGGCGCGTCCATCTGGTCGATGCGCACCTGCGGGGGCGCGCTGGCGCGGTGGAACAGGTCGGCGCAGCCGAAGTAGGTGATCCGGGTGTCCGAGGTCGGGAACCCGAGACCACGCACCACGACGGTGTCGTCGGCAGCCGCCGGGGACATGAACGCACCCAGCACGGCGCTGATCGCTGTCAGCAGCACGGCGGCGCGTCGCATCTGCCCTCCTCATGGCCCGGACCGGTTCCCTGAGCCAACGCATCCATCCAACACCCGTGGTGTGAACGGATCGACAACTCAGGAGGATTTTTGCCCGGATCGGCCCAGCAGGGCCATGAACATGGCGTCCGTCTGGTGGCGGTGCGGCCACAGCTGGAGGGTGCCCGGGAGGGGCCCGGCCGCCTGCGACACCTCGGGAATCAGCGGGGCGGCGTCGCGCAGCTCGACGTCGTCGCGGCGGTCGAGGATGGTCCGGACCACCCCGGCGGTCTCGGCCAGGACCGGCGAGCAGGTGGCGTAGACCACCACCCCTCCCGGCCGGACGCTGTCGAGCGCGCGGTCGAGGAGCCGCTCCTGGAGCGGTACGAGGTCGTCGAGGTCGGCGGCGGTGCGCCGCCACCGGGCCTCCGGCCGACGCCGGAGGGCGCCGAGGCCCGAGCAGGGCGCGTCGACCAGGACGCGGTCGAAGCTGCCCGGCAGCCACGCCGGCCGGGTGCCGTCGACCGCGAGCGTGCCCAGCACCCCGTCGGCGCCGGCCAGGGCCCGGGCGACCAGTCCCGCCCGGTGGGGGCGCAGCTCGGCCGCGAGCAGCCTGGCTCCCTGTCCGGCGGCCAGACCGGCCAGCAGGGCGGCCTTGCCGCCGGGACCGGCGCAGAGGTCGAGCCAGCGCTCGTCGCGCCCCTCGACACCTGCCCGTGCCAGGGCCAGGGCGACCAGCTGGGAGCCCTCGTCCTGGACACCCGCCCGGCCCTCGGCGACGGCCGGGACCGAGGACGGGTCGCCGCCGTCCATCACGACGCCGTACGGCGAGTAGCGGGTGGGGGTGCCGGGGAGCTCGCTGACGTCGGCCCGCCCCGGCCGGGCCACCAGGACCACCCGGGCAGGCACGTTGTCGGCGGCCAGCAGCTCCTCGACCTCCTGCTCCCCCACCGCAGCGGTCAGCTGCTCCACGATCCAGCGGGGGTGGCTGTGGGCGACGGCGGCGAACCCGGCGGGGTCGGTGGACGGGTCCGGCGCCACCCGGCGAACCCACCCGTCGAGGTCGTGGCGGGCCACCTTGCGGAGCACGGCGTTGGTGAAGCCGGCCGGGCCGCGGCCGGACCTGTCGTGCACCAGGTCGACGGTCGTGCTGATGGCGGCGTGCGGCGGCACCCTCATCGACAGCAGCTGGTGGGCCCCGAGTCGCAGCGCGTCGAGGACGTCGTGCTCGACCTTGGCCAGGGAGCGGTCGACGCAGGTCGCGAGCACGGCGTCGTAGGTGTCGCGGCGGCGGAGGGTGCCGGCCGCCAGCTCCGTGGCGAAGGCCGCGTCGCGCCCGGTCAGCCCGTGCCGGCGCAGCACGGTGGGCAGCAGCAGGTTGGTGTAGGCGTCGCCGGCGCGGACCGCCACCAGGACGTCGTACGCCGCCAGCCGGGCGGGGTCGGCGCGCCGCCGGGCACGCGTCTTTCCCCGCCGGTCAGCCATGCCCGGCGGCCTTCCGGGCCCAGGTCACCGGAACGTCGCCCCTGGAGGGAAGTGAACCCCGCGCGCCCAGTCCGCCGCCGCCATCTGCCGGCGACCGTGGGGCTTGACCTCACCGAGCCGGACCGCGCCGCCGGCGGTGCCGACCAGGACCGCGGACTTGGTCACCTCCAGGGCCCCGGGCGCGAGCTCGGCCTCGACGGGCGTGACCGGCCCGATCTTGACGCGTTCGTCGTCGTAGGTCGTCCAGGCGCCGGGGAACGGGGTGCACGCCCGCACCTGGCGGTCGACCGCGGGCGCGGGGGTGCTCCAGTCGATCCGCGCGTCCTCCACCTGGACCTTGGGGGCGAAGCTGACCCCGTCGGCCGGCTGCTCGCGCGCCTCCAGGGCACCCTCGGCGATGCCGTCGAGCGTGGCGACCAGCAGACCCGCCCCGCCCTCGGCCAGCCGCGTGAGCAGGTCGCCGGCCGTGTCGTGCGGCCGGATGGTCTCGGTCATCACGCCGTACGTCGGCCCGGCGTCGAGCTCCTTGACGATCCGGAACGTGGTCGCGCCGGAGACCTCGTCGCCGGCCCGGATCGCGTGCTGAACCGGCGCCGCGCCGCGCCAGGCGGGCAGCACCGAGAAGTGCAGGTTGACCCAGCCGTGGGGCGGGATGTCGAGCGCCGACTGGGGCAGGAGCGCGCCGTAGGCGACCACCGGGCAGCACTCGGGCGCCAGTGCCCGCAGCGCCTCGAGGAACTCAGGCTCGCTGGGACGGCCGGGCTTGAGGGCCGGCACGCCGAGCTCCTCGGCCCGTTGGGCGACCGGGCTCGCGGTCAGCTTCCGCCCGCGGCCCGCCGGGGCGTCCGGGCGGGTGACGACACCGACGAGCTCGTGGCTCGACGAGGCGATCGCGTCGAGGGCCGGAAGGGCGACCTCAGGGGTGCCGGCGAAGACCACCCGCATCAGAGGGCCATCCCGCGGGTGGGGTGCGGTGAGACCTTGACCGTCGGCTGCTCGAGGCCGAACCACTCCGACTGACGGATCTCCCGCATCGCGGCCTTGCGGGACTCGGCATCCAGCCGGTCGATGAACAGCACCCCGTCGAGGTGGTCGGTCTCGTGCTGGATGGCTCGCGCCAGCAGCTCGCTCCCCTCGACCGTCACCGGGTCGCCGTGCATGTTGAAGCCGCGGGCCACCACCGAGAGCGCCCGCCGGCAGTCGTAGACCAGGTCCGGCAGCGACAGGCACCCCTCGGGTCCGTCCTGGATCTCCTCGGAGAGGTCGAGGACCGGGTTGACGAGGTGCCCCACCTCTCCCTCCACGGACCACGTGAAGACCCGCAGCCCGACGCCCAGCTGCGGCGCCGCGAGCCCGGCGCCGGGAGCGTCGAGCATGGTGTCGGTGAGGTCGGCGACCAGCCGGCGCAGCTCGGCGTCGAAGTCGACCACCTCGACGGCCGGCTTGCGCAGGATCGGGTCGCCGAACAGTCGGATCGGGCGGATGGCCACGTGACTCCTCAGGTCGGGGGTGGGGCTCTGCGGCGAGTCTAGAGACCCGGCGCTACAGGCTGGGCGGGTCGACCTGCACCCGGACCGGGTCGAGCTTGCGGGCCGACCGGAGTCGCTGGAGCTCGGCGAGGGATCGGGAGAGGGCGGCCCCATCCGCCCGCGGCACCCGGATCACCACCCGGCTGCCGGCGGGGTCGACGACGTCGACCGGCCCCAGCACCTCGGCGGACGGCGGCGGGGACAGCAGGGTCAAGGCATCGTCGACCGGTCCGTGGTCGCCGGTGATGGTGGCCAGGCGCGAGGCCGGCGGCAGGTGGGCGTCCTGGCGCTCGCGGATCTCGCGGTCGATGAAGCCGGGCAGGTCCCACCGCACCAGCGCCTGCAGCGCCGGGTGAGCGGGGTCCCCGACCGCGACGACCCGGCCGCCGGGGGCGGCCAGCGCGCCGGCGTTGGCCCAGCGGCGTACGGCTTCCTCGGCCGCCCGGAGGTCCGCACGGGCGAGCGGCAGCCAGGTGTCGAGCAGCACCACCGCGGCGTAGCCCCCCTCGGCCACCGGCTCGGCGCCCGGGGTGGCGACCACGATCGCAGGACGGGCGTCGACCGAGGCGACGACGCGGTCGCCGCTCGACGTCCGCACGGTGGCACCGGGGAACGCGCGGCCCAGCTCCTCGGCCGTGCGTGCGTCTCCGAGGACCGGCGCCCTCAGCCCTCGGTGCTCGCACGAGGGGCACGACCAGGCCGGCTCGTCCTCGCCGCACCAGCGGCAGGCAGGCGGGCTGGTCGGCGCCTCGATGAGCAGCGGACCCGAGCAGCGGGCGCAGCGCGCGGGCGTACGGCACCGCTCGCAGGCCAGGGTCGAGGCGTAGCCGGACCGGGGCGTCTGCACGAGGACCGGACCGGTCGCGAGGCCGGAGCGGATCGCGTCGTGGACGGTGGTGGGGATGCGCGCGGCGCGGGAGTGGGGATCGCGGCGCAGCTCGTGGTCGCTCGCGCCGGCGACGCTGACCCGGACCCGCTCGCGCACGAGCGCCCGCGGCGGGGTGAGCTCGCGGGCCCAGCGGGTGCGGAGCAGGTACTCCGCCTCCACGGTGCGCGCCACTCCGCCGACCAGGGCCGCCGTGCCCTCGGCCTCCGCGCGCAGCAGCAGCGTCTCGCGCGTGTGGGGATAGGGCGCCCGGGGCTCGGCGTGCAGGTCGTCACCGTCGTCCCAGATGGCGACCAGTCCGAGGTCGCGGACCGGAGCGAAGCTCGCGGCGCGGGTGCCGACCACGATCCGGCGGGAGCCGCGGAGCACGGCGAGGAAGTCGCGGTAGCGCGCGGCCGGACCGCTGTCGGCGGTCAGCACCACGTGGTGGCCCTCCCCCAGCACGGCGGTGAGGGCCGCGTCGACCCGGTCGACGTCGCGCCGGTCGGGGACGCACACGAGGGCCCCCCGCCCGGAGGAGTACGTCGCGGCGACGGCGTGCGCGAGCAGCCGCGGCCAGTCCGTGCCCGGAGCGGCGGACCACACCGCCCTGGGCGACCCGCCGCGGACGAGGTGGTCGAGGAACGCGGCTGCGGGCTCGTGCCCGGCCCAGGCCTCCCGCCCGGCGTCGAGGTCGACGGCGGGCGGCGGCGCGGGAGGCGACGGCGCCTTCTCGGTCGTCGCGTGTCGCGGCGGGACCGCGAGCCGCAGCACGTCGGAGCGGGTGCCGGCGTAGCGCTCGGCGAGCCGGGCGCTCAGCTCCGCGATCGCCGGGCTCAGCACCGGCTCCGCGCTCACCACGCGGCGCAGCGGCTGCAACCTGCCGCCATGGTCGGTCTCGTCCGTGCGGGCCACGACGAACCCGTCGACGTCCTGCCCGGCGAACCTGACCTTCACGCGACAGCCGGGGACCGCCTGCGCCGCCATCGCCGCCGGGACGGAGTAGTCGAAGGGACGGTCGAGATGGGCCAGCGGGAGGTCGACCAGGACACGCGCCACCGGGTCGACCTCGCTGGTCGGGGCCGTGGCGCTCTTGCGGCCGGACGACCTCGCCCGCGAAGCCTTGACCGCCTCGCGCATCCCGGGCAGCAGCTCGGACTGCTCTCCGGCGTCGGGGTCGGTCATGGCCCGTGTCTACCAGCGGGCGCCGACCGCCAGGTTTGCTCCCAGCTCACCGGGTTTCGAGGCTCAGGCGCCAGAGCGCCTTCGCACCTCAACCATCGCGGCTGACGGCCGCCTTGAGCTCCTCGATCCGGTCGGTGCGCTCCCAGGTGAACTCCGGGAGCTCGCGGCCGAAGTGACCGTAGGCAGAGGTCGTGGCGTAGATCGGACGCAGCAGGTCGAGGTCGCGGATGATCGCTGCCGGGCGCAGGTCGAAGACCTCGAGCACCGCCTGCTGGATCTCCTCGTCGGACACCACGCCGGTGCCGAAGGTCTGGATGAAGACGCCGACGGGGGCGGCCTTGCCGATCGCGTAGGCCACCTGGGCCTCGCAACGACGGGCCAGCCCGGCGGCCACGACGTTCTTGGCGACCCACCGCATGGCGTAGGCGGCGGAGCGGTCGACCTTCGACGGGTCCTTGCCGGAGAAGGCGCCGCCGCCGTGGCGGGCCATGCCGCCGTAGGTGTCGACGATGATCTTGCGGCCGGTCAGACCGGCGTCACCCATGGGGCCGCCGACCACGAACGTGCCGGTCGGGTTGACCAGCAGGCGGTAGCCCTCGGAGGGGATGTCGAAGGTCTGGAGCACCTCGTCGATGACGTGCTTCTTGATGTCCGCCTCGAGGGTCGGGTGGTCGATCTCGCCGGCGTGCTGGGTGGACAGCACGACGGTGTCGATCCGCACCGGCCGGTCGTCGGCGTCGTACTCGATGGTGACCTGGGTCTTGCCGTCGGGGCGCAGGTAGTCGAGCGTGCCGTCCTTGCGCACCTCGGTCAGCTGCTGGGCCAGCCGCTGGGCGATCATGACCGGCAGCGGCATCAGCTCGGGGGTGTCGTCGCAGGCGTACCCGAACATCAGCCCCTGGTCGCCGGCACCACGCCGGTCGAGCTCGTCGTCGGAGGTGCCGACCCGCGCCTCGTGGCCCTGGTCGACGCCGGCGGCGATGTCGAGGGACTGGCCGCCGATCGCCACCTGGACGCCGCAGCTCTTGCCGTCGAAGCCCTTGTCGGAGGAGTCGTAGCCGATGTCGAGGATCGTCTTGCGCACCAGCTCGGCCACGGGGGCGTAGGCGTTGGTGCGGACCTCGCCGGCCACCACGACCAGCCCGGTGGTCAGCAGCGTCTCGACGGCCGTGCGCAGGTTGGCCTTGTCGTCGTCGTGCTCCATGAGGAAGTCGAGCACGGTGTCGCTGATCCGGTCGGCAATCTTGTCGGGGTGACCCTCGGTCACCGATTCCGACGTGAAGAGGCGTCCTGCCACGGCTGACTCGCTCCCGTTCGATGAGTTGTGGAGATGGTGGGGCAACAATACCCAGCGCCCAGCATGTGGGATCGAGGTCTCAGGAGTCGAATCGGCGGACGACCTGGTCCCAGATCACGTGGGCCAGCGCGGCCTTCGAGCCACGGGGTACGTCGACGGCCGCGCCGTCGGCAGCCAGGATCACGGCCTGGTTGTCGGCACTGCCGAACACCGCTCCGCCGCTCACGTCGTTGACGACCAGCAGGTCGCAGCCCTTGCGGGCGAGCTTGTCGCGGGCCAGGTCGAGGACCGTGCCGCTGTCGTCGCCGGTCTCGGCCGCGAAGCCGACCACGACGGAACCCGGCCGGGCCCGCTGGCTGGCGATCTCGTGGAGGATGTCGGGATTCTGGGTGAGCGCCAGGCCGGGCGCCGAGCCGTCCGCGGCCTTCTTGATCTTGCTCTCGCTCGTCGTGGTCGGCCGGTAGTCGGCCGGCGCGGCGGCCATCACGACCGCGTCGGCGGACGCGGCCGCCGGCACCACGGCATCGCGCAGCTCGGCGGTCGTCTCGACATGGACGACCTTGACCCCGGCCGGGTCGGGCAGGCTCACGTTGGCGCTGACCAGGGTGACCTCGGCACCTCGGGCCACGGCCGCCCGGGCGAGGGCATAGCCCTGCCGGCCCGAGGACCGGTTGCCGAGGAAGCGGACCGGGTCGAGGTACTCCCGCGTGCCCCCGGCCGAGACCACGACGTGCCGTCCGGCGAGGTCCTGGCCCCGCTCCCCGCGGGCGAGGAGGTCGGTGGCGACCTGGAACAGCTCGTCCGGCTCGGGCAGCCGCCCCTTGCCGGAGTCGGCGCCCGTCAGCCGGCCCTCCGCCGGCTCCACCACGACGGCACCGCGCGAGCGGAGCGTGGCCACGTTGGCCCGGGTGGCGGCGTGCTCCCACATCTCGGTGTGCATCGCGGGCGCGAAGACCACCGGGCAGCGGGCCGTCAGCAGGGTGTTGGTGAGCAGGTCGTCGGCGAGCCCGTGGGCCGCCCTGGCCATCAGGTCGGCGGTCGCCGGGGCCACCACGACCAGGTCGGCCTCCTGGCCGATCCGCACGTGCGGGACCTCGTGGACGTCGGTCCAGACGTCGGCCGCGACCGGCTTGCCGGACAGCGCCGCCCAGGTCGCAGCGCCCACGAACTCGAGCGCCGCAGCGGTGGGTACGACGGTGACGTCGTGGCCGGACTCGGTGAACCGGCGTACCAGCTCGCAGGACTTGTAGGCCGCGATCCCGCCACCCACCCCGACGACGACGCGGGCGACTTCACTGGGCCGCACGTCGCTGGTCACGGGACCGGCCGGATCACTCGCTGGCGTTGCCGGCGGTGAGAGCGGCCTCGGCGGCCGCCGCACGGGCAGCCTCCTCCTCGGCGGCCAGCTCGGCCGGGTCGACGTCCTCGCAGGTCAGGAGGTCGTCGTTGATCTCGCGCAGGGCGATGGAGAGCGGCTTCTCCTGCACGTGCGTGTCGACGAGCGGGCCGACGTACTCGAGCAGGCCCTCACCGAGCTGCGAGTAGTAGGCGTTGATCTGCCGAGCCCGCTTGGCGCTGTAGAGAACCAGCTTGTACTTGCTGTCGGTCTTGGTGAGCAGGTCGTCGATCGAGGGGTTGGTCACGCCCTCGGCGGCGATGTTGGGGGCAGACACGCGTGAGCCTCACAGGTGGTTGATTGGCGCGGGAGAATGATCAGCTGCTCTGTTCGAGCATCATCAAGGCTACCAACTCGTCCGCTGCGGCGTGAATTTCGTGGTTGACGACGGTCACGTCGAACTCCGGTTCGGCGGCCAGCTCCTCGCGCGCGGTCTCGAGCCGACGGTGACGCTCGGACTCGGACTCGGTGCCGCGGCCGACCAGCCGGCGGACCAGCTCCTCCCAGGACGGGGGCTTGAGGAACACGAACAGCGCCCCCGGCATCGTCGAGCGCACCTGGCGAGCGCCCTGCAGGTCGATCTCCAGCAGGGCGGGTCGTCCCGCGGCCAGTGCCTCCTCCACCGGGCCCCGCGGGGTCCCGTAGCGCGCGGCCCGGTGCACGACGGCCCACTCCAGGAGGTCGCCCCGCTCGACCATGGCGTCGAACTCGTCGTCGGAGACGAAGAAGTAGTGCACCCCGTCCTGCTCCCCGGGCCGTGGCGACCGCGTGGTCGCCGAGACCGAGATCCACACGTCCGGGTGACGTTCGCGGACAGCGGCCGCGACGGACCCCTTCCCGACGGCCGTGGGCCCGGCGAGCACCACCAGGCGTGAGCGCCTTCCCTCAGTCACGGGGGGTCGAGTCACGCGAGGCGAACTCACGCTCCAGGGCCGCCACCTGCTTGCTCCCCAGGCCGCGCACCCGGCGGCTCTCGGCGATGCCCAGCCGCTCCATCACCTGACGGGCCCGCACCTTTCCCAGCCCGGGCATCGACTGGAGCAGGTCGATCACGCGCATCTTGCCGATCACCTCGTTGCTCTCGCCGTCGCGGAGCACCTCGCTGATGGAGGCGCCGGAGTGCTTGAGGCGGTTCTTGACCGCGGCCCGCTCCCGACGGGAAGCAGCGGCCTTGTCCAGTGCCGCCTGGCGTTGTTCGGGAGTGAGCGGAGGCAGGGCCACGAGCGAAGCTTCCTTAGGCCGGAGGGCGGGAGGTCAAGAGGGCCCAATCTAGTCAGAAGCGGAACCGCGCGGCAACGAAGCACCCCATCTGATGGGGCAAATCTCTGCACCGGCGGCGATTGACCTCGTCGGTCGCCCGGGGCAACGATGGTCCGACCGCGCCGGCCCGCTCACGCCGAGCTCGCGATCGTCGAGGAGGAACAGATGAACGCTCTCGAACCGCCGCCAGGGATCGTGCGCTGGACCCGCCAGCTCGAGGGGACCGAAGCGCTCGACCAGCCCGTGGCCGCGCTGGAGCCCCTGGTCGAGAAGGTGTTCGGCACCGGAGCCCGAGGGTCCCTCCTGCGCGGCGACTGGCTCGGTCACGCGGTGCACCCGCTGCTGACCGACGTCGTGCTGGGCACGTGGACCTCGGCCAGCATCCTCGACCTGGCCGGAGGGCGCGACTCGACCGTGGCCGCCCAGAGGCTGGTGGGGGCCGGCCTGCTCGCCGTCGGCCCGACGGCCTGGACCGGATGGGCGGAGTGGTCGGAAGCAGGAACTCGCGAGAAGCGGGTGGGGCTGGTCCACGCCGTGACCAACGCGGTCGCGATCGGCATCTACGCCGCTTCCTGGTCGGCCCGCCGCCGCGGCCGGCACGCACGCGGCGCCGGCCTGGCCCTGGCCGGAGCGGCCGTCTCGGGCGTCGGCGGCTACCTCGGCGGGCACCTCGCCGCCGCGCGCAAGGTCGGAAGCCACCACCCTGCCTTCGACGACGCCGCTCAGTCGGCGCCGTCGAGCGCTACGTCCTGAGCCTCAGTCGAGGCAGAACTCGTTGCCCTCGATGTCCTGCATCGTCAGGCACGACTCGTTCTCCTCGTCGGCCAGCTGGAGCAGGACGCGCCTCGCGCCGAGCGTCTCGAGACGTGCGCCCTCGGCCTGGAGCACGGCCAGGCGCTCCTCCCCCACGAGCCCGGTGCCGACGCGGACGTCGAGATGCACGCGGTTCTTCACGACCTTGCCCTCGGGCACCCGCTGGAAGTACAGCCGCGGGCCCTCCCCCGAGGGATCCACGCACGCGAACCACGATCCCTGCTCCTCGGGCGGCTGCGACCGATCGAACTCCTCCCAGGTGGCGAACCCCTCCGGCGCCGGCGGAACGACGTACCCCAGCACCTCGCACCAGAAGCGCCCCACGCGCTCGGGCTCGGCGCAGTCGAAGGTGACCTGGAACTCCCTGACCGTCGGCATCGGCCCAACATAGTGCGACCGCCCGGCCCGAACCCGGGGCGGTCACAGCCAGAGCTGGGTCTTGCAGACGTCCAGCGCCTGCTGCCTGACGCCGGCGAGCGCGACCTCCGTCTCCTGCGAGCCCACCTCGTTGGCGGCCTGGGCGATCGCCTCCCGGTCCTCCTGGTCCAGGCCCTCGGGCGGCCTGCCCCCGGTGAAGTCCGACGGGTCGACGCCCGCGTCGTCGAGAGCCTGCTGCAGGGCCTCGATGCTGCGGATCACCTGCTGCCACTCGTCGTCGATGTCGCTGGGGGCCTCGGCGCGCAGCTCGCGGAAGCTGTCGAGCGCTTCGAGGAGCGCCGTGGGCCCGCCGTCGGCCATGATCGCGCTGAGCCGCTCCTGGTGGTCCTTCACCGCCTGGCAGTACTCCTCCTGCTCGCTGGCGCACCCGGCCAGTGGAGACACCAGCAGCACCAGCGCAGCCAGCGAGACCGTGCACCTGCTCCGCGTCATGCGCGCAGCCCGGACAGGTCGTCCTGCACCCGGAGTACGCCGTCACGGAGGGCCTGCCGGTCCGGACCCGCCTGCACCAGCTCGCGCGAGGAGCTGGCGAGCACCCGGCCCACGGAGCCGCCGAAGATCCGGCGGAGGTCGGCGACGGTGCCGCCCTGGGCGCCGTACCCGGGCGCGAGCAGGGGGCCGTTGATGTCGAGCGACTCCGCCGTGTCGCCGATCGTGGCGCCCACGACCGCGCCGAACGAGCCGAGCGGTTCGGCGCCCGCGTTGAGGCCCCGGAGCTGGTCGAGGACCGTCCCCGCCACCGTGGGTCCGGCGTGCGTGGTGGCGTGCTGGACCTCCGGGCCCTCCTCGTTGGAGGTGAGGGCCAGGACGAACACCCCGGCGCCGTGCTTGCGCGCGGTGTCGAACATCGGGCCGAGGGAGCCGACGCCCAGGAACGGGCTGGCGGTGACCGCGTCGGCGGCGAGCGGGGAACCGGGGTCGAGGTAGGCGTCGGCGTAGGCCTGGCTGGTCGACCCGATGTCGCCACGCTTCACGTCGAGCAGCACCAGCGCCCCGGCGGCCCGGGACTGCTCGATCACCCGCTCCAGCACCGCGATCCCGCGGCTGCCGTGCCGCTCGTAGAAGGCCGACTGGGGTTTCACCACCGAGACCAGCGGCGCGACGGCCTCGACGACGGTCAGGGCGAAGCGCTCGAGCCCGGACGGGGTGTCCTCGAGCCCCCAGGCGTGGAGCAGCGAGGCGTGCGGGTCGATCCCGGCACACAGCTGGCCGCGCTCCTCGAACGCGGCGACGAGGCGGGACCCGAAGGGCGACTGGTTCATGGGGCGTCCTGGAGCTCGGCCACGAGACGCGTGGCGGTGGTGGGGTCGTGCAGGAGCGCGGTGCCGACCTGGACCGCCGTGGCGCCGGCGCCGAGGAAGGACCACACGTCGTCGATGGTGCCGATGCCACCAGCGCCCACGACCTGGGCCTCGGGCAGGGCGGCGTGCACCTCCGCGACGCATCGCAGGGCCAGGGGTCGGATCGCGGGACCGCTGAGGCCTCCCGCGCGTCCGTCCGGCAGGGCCGCCGGCAGGGCGTTGCCCACGACGACGGCCGCGGCGCCGGCGTCCAGGACGGTGCGGGCGCTCTCGACGACCCGTCCCACGTCGGAGCGCACCTTGGCGATCGCCGGCATGCCGCGCGGGAGGTCGCGCTGGACCGCGGCGACGACGCTGGCGGCGTGGAAGGGCTCGCGGACGTCGAAGACGCCGCTGCCGGTGGCGTCGGGGGCCGACAGGTTCACCTCGACTCCGGCCACTCCCGGCGACCGGCCCAGCCGCCGGGCCAGCTCGGCGTACTCCCCCAGCGACTTCCCGGCGATCGAGACGAAGACGCGGACGCCCTGCTGCACCAGCCAGGGCAGCTCGGTCGCGAGGAAGTGGTCGAGACCGGGGTTCTGCAGGCCGATCGCATTGATGAAGCCCGAGGGGGTCTCCACGAGCCGCGGCATCCGGCCGCCCTGACGGGCGGTGACGGTGATCGACCGGGTGACGAAGCCGCCCAGTGCGGCCAGGTCGCCGTACGCCGCGAGCTCGCGGCCGGTGCCGCCGCACCCCGACGCCACCAGGATCGGGCTGGGCAGGGTGAGCCCGGCGAGCTCGGTCGGAGTGGCCACGTCGTCGAGCCTATGCGTTGCCCGGCCACGGCGAGGGGAGGACCCGGCGGGCGCCGTCGGCCCTCCCCTCGCCGCAGTGGCAGGTCAGTCGATCAGGCCCTCCTGGGTCTGCGGGTTCAGGTAGGGCAGCCGCTGCGCGCCCGCACGGGCCGGGTCGGACAGCAGCATCAGGTCGACACCGCGGCCGGTGTCGTTGGTGTGGACGAAGCCGTTGTACCAGTACGACGACCAGGTGTTGGCTCCGTGCGGGTCCTGGTGTGCCACCTCGACCGGATCCGTGGTGTCGGTGAAGTCGAACACCGTGGTGCCGCCGGAGTAGGCGGCCGAGACGCCGACGTAGCGGTCCTTCAGCGGCAGCACGTTGAAGTTGTGCATCGTGCACCGCGCGGTGTCGCCCTGGGTCCGCGGGATCTTGAAGTGGCTGTCCCACGCTTCGACGGACGAGCCGTCGGTGTTGTCCAGCGAGGCCACGTCGTAGATCCAGATGGACCCGACCGTCGACGGGTCGCTCGGGCGGCAGCGCGGCGAGGTCCCGCCACCGGCCTCGTCGCCGAACAGCACCGTGCGGCCGTCCCAGGTGAACGTGGCGCTGTGCCAGAAGTCGAAGTTCGGGTTGTGGATCCGCGCGACGACGCTGGGGTGCTCCCGGTCGCTGATGTCCCAGATCTGGCCCTCCCCGGCGCAGGCCGCCGCGGCCCGGTCGATCTCGGTGAACACGCTGATGTCATGGCAGCCGCGCCAGCCGGGCGTGCCGCGGTAGTCGTTGAGCGGCACCTGCGGCTCGCTCACCACGGAGGCCGACGCGGGGTCGGCCAGCGGCACCTCGACCACCGAGATCTTGCTGTGCCCGGTCGGGCTGCCGTCCTCGGCGATCCGCCGGCAGGAGTTTCCGTACGCCGACTCGGCCAGGGGCGAGGACGGGTACGACGCGACGTACAGCAGCGCGCGGTCGGGGCCGCTGGGCACCAGCGTGTGGGTGTGCGAACCGCAGTCGGTCGCGACCGCGCCGACATAGCTCGGGTTCGCGGGGTCGCGCACGTCGAAGATGCGGATGCCCTCGAAGCCGGGGGTGCCCGAGGGCGCGGCGGCGCTGTCGCAGCCCGGGCCGGTGCGCGGGGCGTCGATGGAGAGGAACAGCAGGCCCCGCCACACCGAGACGTCGTGCTGCGAGCCGGGGCAGGCCACGTTCGCGACGACGGTCGGCTGCTCGGGATCCGAGTGGTCGATGACCCGGAACCCTTCGTAGTTGCCGGCGTAGGTCAGCTTGCCCCAGAAGGCGAGGTCGGAGTTGCGGTACGAGGGCACCTCACTCGTCTTGGGCGCACTGCCCACGATCTTGAGGTTCCCGCTGCTGCTGGTGGGACTGGGGTCCCAGGTGCCGCCGTGGTCGTCGTGAGCGCTTGCGGTCGTGCCACCGAGGACGAGGGTTGCCGTCCCGAGGCCCAACGCGAGCCTGCGAAATCGTCGCTGCATCGCTACCTTCCCGAAATACGGTCCCGCTCGGGGGTGTGCGGGACTCCGCACGGCACCCTGCCACCGGGCCGCCGTCCTGCCAAGGGTCAGCCGATCGGCACCTCGGCGGCCAGGTCGTCCCACCGGACCCGGTCACCCCGGATGACCGGCCCGTCGACGCAGGCGCGGACCATGCGGGCGACGCCGTCCTCCCCCACGACCGGGACCGCGCAGCCCTGGCACAACCCGGTCCCGCAGGCCATCGGCTGCTCGACGGCGACCTGGCTCCACGCTCCGGCCTGCTCGGCGGCCGCGGCGACGGCGTGGAGGGTCGCCAGCGGCCCGGCGGCATAGACGACCTCGGCACCCGCCTTGGCCAGCACGTCGGGGAGCACATCGGCCACGCTCCCCCGGCTGCCGATCGAGCCGTCGCCGGTGACCACGGTGACCGCGCGGGCCGAGCGGCGGGCCTCCAGCGCGGAGAGGAGGTGGGCCTCGTCGGGGGCGGCCACGACCAGCGTGACCGCACAGTCGCGCTCGCGGAGCCGCTCGGCGAGGGGGAACATCGGCGCGGCGGCGTACCCCTCGCCGACGAGCACGCAGCTGACCGGTTCCTTGGGGAGGGCGAAGGGACGCCCGAGGGGCCCGGTGACCTCGACCCGAGCGCCGGCCGGGAGGGCTGCCAGCCAGGTGGTGCCGGGGCCGACCGGCTCGACGACGAGCTCGACGGTGGCGCCGTACCCTCCGGTGGGCTTGACCCGGTGGATCCACATCGGCCGGCGGGCCAGCCGGTCGGCTCCGGTCGAGAGGGCCACGAAGTTGCCGGGGCGGAACCGGTCGGGGATGCCCGGCGCCACCAGGGTCAGGTGGCGGTAGGCGCCCACCTTCCGGTTCGTCAGCACCTCGCCGAGGACGTGGACAGGGGCGTACGGCGACGTCGTCATCGGCCTCCTCCCCGCTCGTCGACCCCTAGCATGCCGTCGTGGCCATCCTCGGCACGAACGAGCCGCACGACCGCGTGTCGACCCGGTCACCCGACTCCACTGTCACGGTTGGTGATCCTCGAGGGCGGTCAGGAGCCGGTGTGGCCACAGCGGTCCCTCGTAGACGAACGCGGTGTAGCCCTGGAGCAGGGTGGCGCCGGCGTCGAGCCGGGCCCGGGCGTCCTCCACGGTGGTGATGCCGCCGACCCCGACCAGGGTGAGGTCGTCTCCGACCCGTCCCTTGAGCAGGCGGAGCACCTCGAGCGAGCGCTGCGTGAGAGGTCGGCCCGACAGACCGCCGGCGCCCACGCCCTGGACCGTCGCGGTGTCGGTGGCCAGCCCGTCGCGGCTGATGGTGGTGTTGGTCGCGATGATCCCGTCGAGGCCCACGGCGAGCGCGAGGTCGGCCACGGCGAGCACGTCGTCGTCGCTGAGGTCGGGAGCGATCTTGACCAGCAGCGGCAGGTGGGCGGCGGTGACGTCGTCGGCGGTGGCG
>NZ_DASSXS010000208.1:0-12780 GCF_035703625.1 Nocardioides sp.
ACATGGCCTACCACGTGTTCCCCGACTCCGCGGCCGCCAAGGGCGGCGACTCCGGCACCCGCGAGTCCGAGCAGATCATGCTGGCCCGGATCTTCAAAGGTGTCCACTGGTGATCAGCTCGCTCGCGAGCTGATCACCAGAAGTGGACAGGTCGAGCAAGCCGCGCGACCGAGCCCGCGAGGTCGCGATCGGCGGGTCGAGACCCGGCGACGTACGCAGGAGGGTGACCACAGTGGTCGCCGCCCTGCACATGTCACCGGATGTCGAGGCTTGCCGCAGGTCGGGGTGCGAGCGGAGCGTGCCTCGACACCACCTCAACCACCGGTTGTGCCGGTCTCCACAGGACGACCAGGGTCGGTGACCCACTCGCTCCAGCTGCCGGGATACAGCGCCGCCCGGATCCCGACGAGCTCCAGGGCCAGCACGTCGTGGGCGGCGGTCACGCCGGAGCCGCAGTACGCCGCCACGTCGGCGCCCTCCACGGCTCCGACCGCGGCGTAGACGGCCCGCAGCTCGGAGGCCTCCCGGAACCGCCCGGAGGCATCGACGTTCTCGGTGGTCGGCACGTTCACGGCACCCGGGATGTGCCCGGCCACCGGGTCGATCGGCTCGACCTCCCCGCGATATCGCTCGGGCGCCCGGGCGTCGACCAGCACCGACACGGCGGGCACCCGCTCCGCCTCGACCACGGGCATACCCTTGGCCGCGGCGACCGTGAAGTCTCCGGGGCGGACCACCGACGCCTCCCCCGTCTCGCGCTCACCGCCCTGTTCCGACCAGGCCCGCCAGCCGCCGTCGAGCACCTGCACGTGCGGATGCCCGTGGAAGCGCAGCAGCCACCAGGCCCGGGCCGCCGCGCGGCCCTCCCAGTCGTCGTAGACGACCACCGGCCGGTCCATCGAGACCCCGGCTTCCCTCATGGCCGCCTCGAACGTCGCCTCGTCCGGCAGCGGGTGCCGACCGCCAGGCCCCGGCCGGCCGGCGAGGGCGGTGTCGAGGTCGACGTACGCCGCGCCCGGGATGTGTCCGGCGAGGAACTCCTCGCGCCCCGGCGGCCCGCCGAGCCGGTACCGGACGTCCAGCAGCGTCACGTGGTCGAGACGGCCGAGGAGACGCGACACGGAGACCAGCGAACCGGGGACCAGCGAACCGGGCATGCCCGCCATCCTGCCGCAGACCCTAGGCTCGCTCCATGCGCTACGTGTGGGGCAAGGGCGACGTCGTGCTGGCCGGGGACGAACCGATCGCGTCCGCCCACCGTGCGTGGTTCCGGGAGCGGGCCGAGGTGACCATCGGTGGCGTCGAGTGGCTGTTCCGCGCCGAGGGCAGCGACCGGGTCGGTGAGAGCCAGGGCGTGGTGCGGACCCGCGCCCGCCGGCGCAGCGTCTGGACCGGTCGGTACGACATCGACAGCGCCCACGCGTCGTACTCGCTCGGAACCCGCAGCGTCTGGAGCAGCCGGCTTGTCCTGACCCGGCACGGAACCGAGATCGGGCAGGTGGGCCGGTCGTCGCTGTGGGCCAACCGTCCCTCCCTGACGGCGACGACGACCCTCCCGCCGGAGGACGCGGTGTTCGTGCTCTGGCTGGCCCACCTCATCGCGGCACGCGAGGAGTCCGGCTCGAGCAGCCCGACCTGACCGCGGCGGACCCGGGCTGTGACAGGATCACGCCCCGTGGCTGAACTGCACTTCTTCACCGGAACCATGGACTCGGGCAAGAGCACGCTCGCCCTGCAGACCAACCACAACCACGCCGCGCGCGGGCGGGTCGGTCGGATCTTCACCACCCACGACCGCGCCGGCGAGGCCACCCTGTCCAGCCGGCTCGGGCTGACGCACGAGGCGATCGAGGTCGAACCCGGCTTCGACTTCTGGACCTACGTCGTGCAGAGCCTCACCCAGGGCGGCCGGATCGACTACCTGATCTGCGACGAGGCGCAGTTCTACTCCCCCGGCCAGATCGACCAGCTGGCCAGGATCGTCGACGAGCTTCAGATCGACGTGTTCGCCTTCGGCATCCTCACCGACTTCCGCAGCCAGCTGTTCCCGGGCAGCGGCCGGCTCGTCGAGCTCGCCGACCGGATGAACGTGCTGCAGGTCGAGGCGCTCTGCTGGTGCGGGAAGCGCGCCACCCACAACGCCCGCACCGAGAACGGCGTGATGGTCACCGAGGGCGATGTCGTGGTGGTCGGCGACGTGGACAACCCCGACGAGCTCCCCGCCGACGTCGCCTACGAGGTGCTCTGCCGCCAGCACCACCGCCGGCGCCTCACCGCCGCCCGGGCCAAGGCGGTCAGCCTCGCCCCGGAGCCCCTCCCGTTCGGCTGACCGGGCCTCCGGCCTCGCCGGTCAGGCCACCAGGAGCGGGATCAGCATCTCCTCGGGCGTCAGTGACCCGTGCAGCCCGACCAGCGTGGCCTCGTAGGCGAAGTCGGCCGTGGAGACGATCGCGTGGTCGGCCCTGCAGGCGACCACGACGTCCCCGATCCGGGGACGCACGGCGGGCTGCACCGCGCCGAACCAGCCGAGCCCGGCCGCCTCGTCACGGGTCAGGACCTCGGCCCGGTCCCCGAGCACCGACCGCCAGGTGGCCGCCACGTCGTCGACCGCGCCTCCCCGGCAGTAGAGGTGCCGGAACCGCGCCTCCCCGCCGAGCAGGGCGACCCCGTCCCGCAGCTCGGTGACCTCGTCGACGTCGATGCGTCGGCCGGTGGGGCTGTCGAGCATGCCGTGGTCGGCTACCACGACCAGGCGGGTCGAGGGCGGGAGGGTCTCGCGCAGCTGCTCGGCCTCGGCGTCGACCATGGCCAGCTGCTGGAGCCACTGGCTGGAGGCCACCCCGTAGCGGTGACCGGTCCAGTCGAGGTCGCCGTCGTACATGTAGGTCAGGGAGGGCCGACCCGCCGACGCGGTGGCGACGGCGGCGATCCGCTCCCCCACCCGGTCGGCCCCGACGAACTCCGCGCCGCGCTGGGAGGCGACGGTCAGCCCGCTGCCGCGGAACTCCCGCTTGTTGACGCTGGTCACGCTCGCCCCGGCAGCCGCCAGCCGCGCGAACGCGGTGGGGTGCGGCTGCCACTGGGTCGGGTCGACCGACTTGTTCCACTGCAGCGCGTTCAGCAGCCGGTCGGTGCCGGGGATCCGTGAGGTGAAGCCGACCATGCCGTGGGCGCCCGGCGGCAGTCCGGTACCCAGGGAGGTGAGGCTGGTCGCGGTGGTCGAGGGCACCCCGGCGGTGGCCATCTCGCCCTCGACGAGCAGCGAGGAGAGGTACGGCGCCGCGTGCGCGTGCCGGCGCAGCTGCAGCGCGCCGAGGCCGTCGACGAGGAAGACGACGTAGGAGCCGGCCTCGGGCAGGGCCAAGCGCGACGGCGCCATGCCGATCGAGCAGCCGAGCGCCTCGGCGACCGCAGGGATGACGTCGGCCAGTGATCGCTGCTGGTAGGCGGGCTGGACGAACCCCTGCTCGGTCACGCCCCCTGCGTCCTGGCGGACAGCGACTCGGCGAAGGAGAGCAGGCCGCCCACCGCGTCGACCCCGTCTGCGGCGGCCGAGACCCGCAGCGAGAAGTCGTCGGAGGCGAACACGCCGGTGTAGCCGTGGTCGGCGTCGCACTGCGGGTCCGTGCAGCCGGCCGGCTCGAGGTCGATCCGGCTCACGCCTCCCCAGCCGACGGTCATCACGGCCTCCGCCGGCCGCGAAGGGCCGTCGGTCGGGTTCGCGGTCATCCGGGTCACCACGACCGAGCGCACCGAGGACAGCGTGATCGCCTCGGTCGAGGTCGAGGTGTAGGGCTCGGGCAGCAGGTCGTCGGGGGCGTGCTCGTCGGTGTGGGCCAGGATCAGTCGGCTGGGAGTGAGGACGACGACCGTCAGGTGACGGCGGACCTCCTCACGCTCGAACGTCGGCTCGTGGTGGACGTAGAACGACACCACCTGCTCCCCCGCCACCGCCGCGTGCACCCCGTCGCGGACCACCTCGGGGTAGTAGCCGGTGTGTTCGATGGCCTGCCGCAGCTCCACGGTGCGGTCGCGGTCATCGGTCGTGCGTGTGCGCATGTGGGCAGTGTGTCACGCACGCACACGACCGGCCGGGTCGTGGGCCGGAGCGGCCGCCCGGACGGGCCTCAGTCGGGGAGGGTGTCGCCCGGCGGGCGCGGCAGGCGGCGCACGAACCAGTCCGAGCGTGGGTCCAGCACCGGGTCGACCCGCGCTCCCGCGGTCAGGACCTTGACGCCGTCGGCACCGGCGAGGACCAGCGACAGCTCCAGGGAGCTGACCTGCGGGAGGTCGTGCTGCAGCTGCGCGACCCGCAGGATCAGCCGCTCCACCGCGGAGATGTCCACCACCTCGCTCCCGCGGTAGCCGAAGAGCATCGGCGAGGACTTGATCTCGCGGACCATCGCCGCGGCGTCGCCGGCCACCAGCGGCGGGATCCGGTAGGCCCTGTCCTCGAGCAGGTCGATGATCGGCCCCGAGATGCCGAACGAGACGACCGGGCCGAAGAGGGGGTCCTCGATGCTCCGGACCGCGACGGGCACCCCGGGCGGGGAGTTCTTCTGCACCACGAACCCGGCCTTCTCGGGTTCGGTGATCAGCGCGTTGAGGGCCTCCCAGGCGGTGCGCATGTCGGCCGGGGTGTCGATGTTGCGCCACACGTGGGCCAGGTCGGGCCGCTCGCGGAGGTGGTCGGCGGTCGCCTTGAGCACCACGTCCCAGCCCAGGGCCCGGCCGGCCGCCTGGGCCTGGCGCAGGCTGGTGACCGGGCGGGACGCCCAGAGCTCGATCCCGTAGGCGGCCAGCAGGGCCGTCAGCTCGCCCTGGTCGAGCTCGGTTCCGCCGCCCTGCCGGGCCAGTGCGTCGTCCACGAGCCGCTTGCCGGCGGCTGCGTCGATGTCGCCGAGGGCCTCGTCGGTCCGTCCGTCCGGGGTCCGCAGCCAGACGGCGTACCCGACGACGCGGGCCAGCGCGCGGACCGCCCCCTCGACCGCGGGGTACGACGGCACGGAGCCACGGCCCGCCGTGTGGCCGGCCACGTCGGGGACCCGCAGCAGCTCCGGGACCCCCTCGGCGCCGAGGAACGACGACACGAGCGGCTTGTCCGACTGCTCGCCGACGGCGGCCAGCACGTTGGCGACGTCCTCGCCCGACACGTTCAGCGGCGGGATGTAGACCGCGACCACCGAGTCGACGTCGGGGTCGTCGATGGCGCTGTCGAGGGCGTCCTCGAAGTCCTCGGCGGTGGCCTCCGCTCCGAGGGCGACCGACTTGTTGACGACCAGGCCGACCGAGGAGGCGGCGTCCGCGGCCAGCAGGCCGAGGGCGTCGGAGTTGCCCACGATGGCCACCCGGCGTCCCCGCGGCAGCGGCTGGTGGGCGAGCAGCTGGGCGACGTCGAACATCTCCTCCAGCGTGTCCACCTGGATCACCCCGGCCTGACGGAACATCGCGTCGACAGCCTGCGGCGGGGCCGCGATCTGGCGCACGGCGTGGCCCATCGGCACGCCCTGGGTGGTCCGGCCCGAGCGGACCGCGATGATCGGCTTGCGCAACGAGACCCGACGGGCGATCCGCGAGAACTTCCGCGGGTTGCCGATCGACTCGAGGTACAGCAGGACCACCTCGGTCGAGTCGTCCTCCTCCCAGTACTGCAGCAGGTCGTTGCCGGACACGTCGGCTCGGTTGCCCGCGCTGACGAACGTGGAGAGACCGAGCCCCCGGTTGTTGACCTTCTCCAGGATGGCCGAGCCCAGGGCACCGGACTGGCAGAAGAAGCCGGCCCGCCCGCGGGGCGGGTTCACCGGTGACAGCGACGCGTTGAGGCACGCGCCGGGATCGGTGTTGATGATGCCCAGGCAGTTGGGCCCGATCAGCCGCAGCCCGTAGGACCTCGCCAGCCCGACCAGGCGGCGCTGGCGCTGCCGGCCCTCCTCCCCCGTCTCGGCGAATCCGGAGGAGATCACGACCATGCCGTGCACACCCTTGGCCGCGCAGTCCAGCACGACGTCCTGCACGGCGTCGGCGGGCACGGCGACGATCGCCACGTCGACCTCACCGGGGATGTCGGCGACGTTGGCGTACGCCGGAAGCCCGGAGACCGACTCGGAGGTCTGGTTGACGGCGTAGACCCGGCCCGAGAAGTTGCCCATGACCAGGTTGCGCACCAGCACCTGCCCGATCGTGGCCTCCCGGCGGCTGGCGCCGATCACCGCGATCGAGCGGGCGTTGAAGAACTTCTCGATCGACGCGGCCTCGGCCCGGTGCTCCCGGGTGGCCATCAGGCCCATCGCGGTGTCGGTGGCGTCGATGGGGAACTCGAGGGTCATCACACCCTCGTCGTAGGCGCTGACGACGCGGTAGCCGGCGTCGCGGAAGGTGTTGATCATCTTCCGGTTGTCCGGCAGGACCTCGGCCAGGAACCGCTCGACCCCGCGCTCGCGGCCGGCCTGCGCGAGGTGCTCGAGCAGGAGCTGCGCGATGCCCCGGCCCTGGTGCTCGTCCTCGACGAGGAACGCGACCTCGGCCTCCCCCGGCTCGGTGACGTCGTAGCGGCCGACGGCGATCATCCGGCCACCGAGCAGCACGATGAACGCGACCCGGTTGACGTGGTCCACCCGGGTGAACCGGGCGATGTCCTTCTCGGAGAGCCGCGGCATCGGGCTGAAGAACCGGTAGTACTTCGACTCGTCGGAGACCCGGTCGTAGAAGTCGACCAGGAGCTCGGCGTCCGAGGGCTCGATCGGCCGGATGTGCGCCGTCCGTCCGTCGCGCAGCAGGACGTCGGCCTCCCAGTGGCGCGGAGCCGCCGGCACACCTTCCTCGCTGCGGGTCACGTTCGTGAATCTAGCGTGCGTGGCCACATCCGGCGTGCCCCGCGGTGAACGGACCACGGCGCCGGGGAGAATGGCCCGCATGGCCAGGCGCAGCACGAGAACACCCGCTCCCGACGACTTCGAGGAGCACATCCTCGACACCAACATCAAGCAGGAGATGGAGTCGTCGTTCCTGGAGTACGCCTACTCGGTCATCTACTCCCGCGCCCTTCCCGACGCCCGCGACGGGCTGAAGCCGGTCCAGCGCCGGATCCTGTTCACGATGAACGACATGGGCCTGCGCCCGGACCGCGGCCACGTCAAGAGCGCCCGCGTCGTCGGCGAGGTCATGGGTCGGCTGCACCCGCACGGCGACACCGCGATCTACGACGCACTGGTCCGGACCGCGCAGCCGTGGTCGATGCGGCTGCCGATGATCGACGGCCACGGCAACTTCGGGTCGCCCGACGACTCCCCCGCGGCGATGCGCTACACCGAGTGCCGGATGGCGCCGCCCGCGGTGGCGATGACGGCCTCGATCGACGAGGACACGGTCGACTTCAAGCCCAACTACGACAGCCGCGAGCTCGAGCCGTCGGTCCTGCCCGCCGCCATCCCGAACCTGCTGGTCAACGGCTCGGCCGGGATCGCGGTCGGGATGGCCACCAACATCGCCCCCCACAACCTGGTGGAGGTCGTGCAGGCGCTGCGGCACCTGATCAAGCACCCCGACACCCGGGTCGACGGCCTGATGCGGTTCATCCCCGGCCCGGACCTGCCGACCGGCGGCAAGATCGTCGGCCTCGACGGCATCCGCGACGCCTACGAGACCGGCCGCGGGAGCTTCAAGATGCGGGCCACCGCACGGATCGAGACCGTCGGGCGCCGCAAGGGGATCGTGGTGACCGAGCTCCCCTACGGCGTCGGCACCGAGAAGGTCATCGAGCGGATCAAGACCCTGGTGCAGGGCAAGAAGCTCCAGGGGATCGCCGACATCAAGGACCTCACCGACCGCGAGAAGGGCATGCGGCTGGTCATCGAGGTCAAGAACGGCTTCCACCCCGAGGCGCTGCTCGAGCAGCTCTACCGCCAGACGCCGCTGGAGGACTCCTTCGGCATCAACAGCGTCGCCCTGGTCGACGGGCAGCCGCGCACGCTCGGCCTCAAGGAGATGCTCGAGGTCTTCCTCGGCCACCGGTTCGACGTCGTACGCCGCCGGTCGACGTACCGTCGCGGCAAGGCCGCCGACCGCCTCCACCTCGTCCACGGGCTGCTGATCGCGATCCTCGACATCGACGAGGTCATCCAGCTGATCAGGTCCTCCGACAACGCGGCCGCGGCGAAGGAGCGGCTGATCTCGGTGTTCGACCTGACCGAGACCCAGGCCGACTACATCCTCGACATGCCGCTGCGCCGGCTCACGAAGTTCTCCCGGATCGAGCTCGAGAAGGAGCGGTCCGAGCTCGAGCAGACCATCGAGGAGCTCGACGCGATCCTCGCCGACGACGCGCTGCTCCGGAAGGTCGTCTCCGACGAGCTGGCCGAGGTGGCCAAGACCTACGGGACCCCGCGCCGCACCGTGCTGCTGGAGTCGGCCGGCACCACCGTCACCGCGACCGCCACTCCCCTGGAGGTGGCCGACGACCCCTGCTTCGCGTTCCTCTCCTCGACCGGGCTCCTCGCCCGCTCCAGCAGCGACGAGACCCCGGGGACCGGAGGTGGCCGGACCAACCACGACGTGATCGTGTCCGCGGTCCGCACCACCGCCCGGGGAGAGGTGGGCGTGCTCACCTCGCGCGGCCGGCTGCTGAAGCTCGGGGTCCTCGAGCTTCCGGCGCTCCCCGGGGCAGCCAACGACCCCAACCTGCAGGGCGGGCTGCCGCTGAGCGAGGTGCTCTCGCTCGACCAGGACGAGCGCGCGCTGGCCCTGACCTCGCTCACCGCCGACGGACCCGGACTCGTCCTCGGCACCCGCCAGGGCGTGGTGAAACGGGTCAACCCGGAGGTGCTCTCCCGTGACGAGTGGGAGGTCATCTCGCTCAAGGACGGCGACGCCGTGGTCGGTGCCCTCGAGCTGGTCACAGGTGACGAGACGCTCTGCTTCGTCAGCTCCGGTGGGCAGCTGCTGCACTTTGGCGCCGGGGGCGTCCGGCCGCAGGGACGCTCGGGCGGCGGGATCGCCGGCATCAAGCTCGCGCCGGGCGACACGGTCGCCTGGTTCGGTGCCCTCGACCCGCAGTCCTCCGTCCTCGTGACGGCGTCCGGCTCGTCGACGGCGCTGCCGGGCACCGAGGCGGGGTCGGTGAAGGTGACGCCGTTCACCGAGTACCCGTCCAAGGGGCGCGCCACCGGAGGGGTGCGCTGCCACCGGTTCCTCAAGGGCGAGGACACGCTCGTGTTCGCGTGGGCCGGGGACGCCCCGGCACGGGCAGCCGCCGCCAGCGGTGCGCCCGCGGACCTGCCCGAGGCGAGCGGTCGCCGCGACGGGTCCGGGGTGCCCGGCAGCCAGCCGATCGCGGCCTGCGCGGGGCCGGTCGCGCACCGGCTGGAGCGTGCCACCCGTGTGTCAGGCTGAAGGCATGCGCCGCCGCCCGCCCCTGCTCCTCGCCACCGGGGCCCTGCTCGGGCTGGCACTGGTGGCCGGCTGCAGTGGCGACCAGGAGTCGGTCTCCGACGGACGCAGCCCCGACGAGGTCATGGCCCTGGCCAAGACCACTCTCGACGAGACCAGCGGGGTCAGCATCTCCCTCGAGACCACGGACCTGCCGGCCGGCGTCACCGGGGTCACGGAGGCCTCGGGGGTCGGCACCCACCCGCCCGCGTTCGACGGCTCCCTCACGGTCGTGCTGGCCGGTACCGCCCTCAACGTCCCGGTGATCGCGGTCGACGACAAGGTCTACGCCCAGATCCCGCTCACTCCGGGCTGGTCCGACGTGGACCCCGCCGAGTACGGCGCGCCTGACCCTTCCACGCTGATGAGCCCGGACACCGGCTTCTCCGCCCTGCTGCCCGCGACCGAGGACCTCGAGGAGGGCGAGAGCGTCCGCGGCGGCGAGGACAACAAGGAGGTGCTGACCGAGTTCACCGGCACCGTGCCCGACGACGCGGTGCGCAACATCCTTCCGGGAGCCGAGGGCGACTTCGACGCGACGTACACGATCACCGCCGACGGTGAGCTGCGCGAGGCCGTGCTCCGGGGGGTCTTCTACCCCGACACCGAGTCGATGACCTACACCATCGGGTTCGAGGACTACGGCACCGAGAAGAAGATCACCGCTCCGTGACCGCCTGTCGATGAGCACTGCGCCGCGTCTCCTGCTCGGCCTGGCCTCCGCCGCCGTCGCCTTCGCCGCCGCCGACACCTATGTCGTGGTGCTGGCCCTGCCGGAGATGATGAACGCGGTCGGCGTCCCGATCGACCAGCTGCAGCGGGCCGCCCCGATCGTCTCGGGCTTCCTGCTCGGATACGTCGCGATGCTGCCTCTCATCGGCCGGATCGCCGACCTGCGCGGCCGGGTGCCGGTGCTGGTCGCGGCGCTGGTCGTCTTCGCCGCCGGGTCGCTGGTCACCGCCCTGGCCTACGACATGCCGAGCATGGTCACCGGACGGTTCCTGCAGGGACTCGGGGGCGGTGGCCTGGTGCCGGCCACCCTCGCCCTCGTCGCGGACCTCTACCCGGCCGACCGCCGGGGGGTCCCGCTCGGCGTGGTCTCCGCGGTCCAGGAGATCGGCAGCGTGCTGGGGCCGCTCTTCGGCGCCGCCGTGCTGGTCTTCGCCGACTGGCGGGTGATCTTCCTGATCAACCTGCTGGTCGGCCTGGTCCTGGCCGTGGCCGTGCGGGCCAGCGCACCACGCGCCGCCCCGCCCGAAACTGACAGCGGCGGATTCGACTGGGCCGGGGCAGCCCTGCTCCTGGTCGCCCTGGCCGCCGGCGTCCTGACCATGACCCAGCCGGCCCCTCTCCTCCAGGACCTGACCTGGGGGCAGGCCTTCATCCCCTTCGTCTCCGACGGGCGGTGGTTGAGCCCCGTCGGGCTCGTCGCCATGGTCTCAGGGCTGCTGCTGCTCGTCCGGTGCTGCACGGCCGCCCGCCCGCTGGTCGACCTCCGCGGCTGGGGCAGGACCCTGCGGGCCGCCGACCTGACCGGCGCGCTGCTCCTCGGCCTCGCCCTGGCCGGCGTGATCCTCGCCTTCGCCACCGCCGACCCGAAGGTCGAGGTCTTCTCCGAGCAGGGCCTCTGGTACCTCCTCGGCTCCCTCGCCGCAGCCGTGGCGTTCGGCCTGCACCTGCGCCGGTCCCCGGCTCCGCTCGTCCCGCCGGGCGCCATGCGGCGTACGCCGGCGTGGGGGTCGCTGGCCGTCAGCCTCTTCGTCGGCGCCGCCCTGGTCGCGGCACTGATCGACATCCCGCTCTTCGCCCGCACGACGGTCCACAGCGACAGCCAGCTGATGGCGGCGCTGGTCCTGGTCAGGTTCCTGATCGCGCTGCCGGTGGGAGCGGTGCTCGGCGGCTACCTCAGCCGCACCCTGCCCGCGGGCGTCGTCACGGCCGTCGGCATGGCTCTCGCCGCGGTCGCGTTCGTGATGATGAGCCGCTGGGGGCTGACCAGCCTCGACGACGTCGCGTCCAACCTCCCGCTGCTGCTGGGCGGCTTCGGGTTCGGTCTCGCCCTGGCTCCGGTCAACGCCGCGGTGCTGGCCAGCACCGACCACGACGTCCACGGCCTGGCGAGTGCCCTCGTGGTGGTGGCCCGGATGGTCGGCATGCTCGTGGGCATCTCGGCACTGACCACGATCGGGCTCCGCCGCTACTACGCCGAGCAGGCCGACCTGGCCGACGTACGCGACGTGTGCGACGGGAGGAGCCGGTGTGCGGAGTTCACCGAGCTGCTCAAGGTCGCCGGGATCGCCCAGGAGCAGACCGTGTTCCTCGGCGCGGCAGTCTGCGCCGTCGTGGCCGGCGTACTCGCCCTGCTCCTGTTCCGCTCGGCGCGGACCAGAACGATCGATGCCGGCGAGATGCTGCGCTCGGCCGGCTGAGACCCCGCTACCCTCGTCCCCGTGTTCGACGACCTGCTCGCGGCCAACCGGGAGTTCGCCGCAGACTTCGACCTCGGTGGCTTCGACGGCGTTGCCCACGCCGGCGTCGCGATCGTGACCTGCATGGACTCGCGGATCGACCCGCTCCGGATGCTCGGGCTCTCCCACGGCGACGCGAAGATCTTCCGCAACCCCGGCGGTCGCGTCACCGCAGCTGCCCTCGAGGCCCTGGTCCTCGGGGTCCACCTGCTCGGGGTCGAGCGGATCCTCGTGGTCCCGCACACCCGCTGCGCGATGACGGCCCACTCCGAGGCCGAGTTGCGCGCCCGCGTGGGCGAGTCAGCCGGCCAGGACGCCTCCTGGCAGCAGTTCCACGTCATCGAGGACCAGCTGGTGGCCCTGGAGGAGGACGTCCGCAAGGTGCAGGCCCACCCGCTGATCCCCGACTCGGTCGCGGTGGGCGGGTTCGTCTACGACGTCGACACCGGCCTGATCGACCAGAAGTTCTGACCCGCTCCCGTAGCCTCGGGGCATGCTCAAGATCCTGATCTTCGTGGCCCTGTTCGTGCTGGTCGTCTGGGCGGGAGTCAGCATGCTGCGGCGGCGCTGAACGCCCGCGCACAGAGCAGGACGCCCGCCCCCGAGGGCGGGCGTCCCTGCCATCAGCGGGTCGTCAGAGCTGACCGATGTCGACGGTCTGACCCGTCGCGTCCGAGGTGCAGCTGGCCGCACCGTTGCGGAACTGCTGGGCCAGCACGTTGACGTTGACGTCGCACACGTTCGCGGCGATGCCGAGTGCTGCGCCGACACCGACATTGATGTCCTGCACCACGACGGTCACGTCGTCGACGACCTCGGTCACCGTGACGTTGACCACTCCGCCGGTCACCAGCGGTGCCGCGGTGGCCGGCGGTGCGGCCATCACGCT
>NZ_DASSXS010000195.1:0-6535 GCF_035703625.1 Nocardioides sp.
CCTCGGCGGTGCCCGGGTCCGCCAGCGCCAGCAGCAGGGCCAGGTCCGAGGGGTTGAGCGGCGCCGCCTCCACCCGGACGAGGACCTGGTGCGGCTGCGGCTGCGGGGTGTCGACCGTGTCCACGGACACCCGGACCCGTCCGTCCTCGGTGACGAGGGAGCGCAGCTGGCGGGTGGTGGCAGGGACGTCGCTCATGGGTCGATCCTGTCAGCCGGCTACCGACGCGGCGACCCTCGACGTGTAAGTCGGCTGCCGCGAGAAGCCGTGTCCAGCCCGCTCGGTGGATCCTGCCGGAGCCATCGATGTCGAGCGGTCACTCAGTCCGGAACGATGTCGGACCAAGGTCCCCAGAGAGCCGACGCCCGCACCCTGGAAGCGGGACGCGCATGGCGCCCACCACGTCGGCTCCGACCGGGCGCGGTGGCGCCAGGGCCTCGACGAGCAGCCGGCGCAGGTGGGTGCCCGCTCTTGGTGATTGGGCCCTCGACCCGGGACTGCGGCTGCCGTGCAGCGGCTGGAGCTACGAGTTCACGCCGGCCGGGACCACGGACGCCCATGGTCACCCCGACCCTGCACACCCGTCCGGGGCAGGCCCTTCGGCGCGTTGATTCCTGTGGTTGAGGCGCGCACGCTCGGGGGCAGTCCCGCCCAGATCACGCTCGGGCGACGGCTCTCCACCAACCTCGCGTCACCTGGTTTCGCATCGAATCCGCACCTCGGCGTCACACAGGTCCCGGCCACCGGCGCCGTCGGCGCGGTCGCGGCCCGGTCCGCCCCTGAGGACGTCCGGCGTGTCGTAGCCGAGCATCCGGTCGTGACCCGGCCCGCCGAGGAGCGTGGCGCTTCTCAGGCAGTCGAGAAAGCTGTCGTCATCGCCGATGACGCCGGACTCGAGTACGTCGTCACCGCCGCGTCCTTCCACGGTCGTCACACAGCCGTATGCGTGGAGACGGTCGGCCCGAGGACCACCGATCAAGGTCGCTCGTGTGCCCCCGAAGGCCAGGGCCTCGAACGCGGTGAAAGTCCGCTCTGGTCCTGATCCGCCCTTCGCTACGTCGATGCGTCCTGTCGGCACGTGGCCGCGAATCGGGCGCGCCCAGGCCCACGCCACGAGGGTGTCGATGCCGACCCCGCCGCGGAACAGAGGCACGCCAGGGGCGCCCCCCGGATAGCTCACGACGGTGTCGTTGCCCGCGCCCATCGAAGCCGTCAACAAGTGGGCGATCTCGACTCGCTCGCTGGCCTGCGAGCCACGGAACCGGTAGGTGTTCGATCGCGGACCGCTCACGGCGAACCGCTCGAACGCCCTCCAGCTCACCACGCTCGTGCCGTTGAGGCGTGCAACCTGCCGACGGTTGTCGATGACCCAGTCACCGCTCGGGGCCAGAGTCACGCCGAGCCAGTCCCGGCCCGCTCCTCCCCGGAAGCGGTGGCCCGGTCCGGGAGTGCCGCCAACGGACAATTCGTCGCGGCCGCCTCCGAGCCGAACAATGTCGCGCACGGGGGTGGCCGCCTCCCCTACCTGCACGACGTCGCGGCCACCGGCAGTGAAAATCGTGTCGGTGCCGTCGCCAGCGAAGTCGCCCGACTCACCTCCCCTGATCTGCTCGACGTCGTCACCTCCTCGGTAGAAGTCGTTGCCCGCCCCCAATACGCCGACCACGGCCGCCTCGGTGTTGGTGTCGAGGACCACCCGATCGTCCCCGTCGCCGGCCTCGAAGAAGAAGCTGCCGTCCCTGGGAGCGCTGGTCAGACAGACTCGATCATCCCCGCCGAGCGCGCGGATCGCCTCCGCTCCGTTGCTGACGATGACGTCCGGCCCGTCGGTGCCTGTGAGCCTTCTTTGGCCGGGGGCACCCACGATCGTGGCCGGGGCTCCCTGACACGACGGCGCCGCGGCCGCCAGCGGCGCGGGCGCAGGCGCTGCTCCCGTCGCCAGTGCCGCGGCGATCACGACCGCCGCGCAGCATCTCCGGCTTCTCGAACGGTGTCGATGTACAGCCCTGTCGTCCGGTGCGCCCAACTGTCTGCCCTCCATGACCCACCCCGGTCAGCCCTTGCCGCCGCGCTGGAACTCTCATACCGTCCAGCAAATGCTGCCCCATGCCTTGGCGGCGACCCGGCTGACGCCGGCCGCGTCGACCCCGAAGTCCAGGTCGGCGTAGCACTCCCAACGCGGACGGTCGGGTTGGCACTGCAGATACATGCGCCCGAAGTCCGTGGGCGTGCGTCGAATGGCAAACTGGCCCACGGTCTCGAAGATCCGGTGAACGCGCGCCTTCCGCATGCCCACCACTGTTCGATCCCACTCGTCCCCGGTGACGCACGCGGGAGTCGTGACATTTGTCCAGACCCTTTCGCAACCGCTCAGTGTGTCGGCCCCCTCCTGCTGGCCCGCGTACGCCACGAGATCGGTTCCCGTTCCACAGTTCACCTTGTCGGGGGCGTCGTCGACGCGCAGGAAGAATCGGTCATTGTCTGCCCCGCCCCCGGAATCGTCGGTGCCGGGGCCCGGCCAGATCAGGTCACGATCCCGCTGGCCGAGCAGCTTGTCGTTGCCTGAGCCACCCCGGACGCGGTCACGCCCGGGACCGCCGTCGAGCGGCCTGTCGAAACCCGGGCCACCCTGGAGCTGGTCGTTGCCGCCCATGCCCAAGCCGTAGTCCGAACCGCGGCCGAAGTAGAGCAGGTCGTTCCCTGCCCATCCGTTGAGGAAGTCCAGGTTGGGGCCACCGGCCAGGCGATCCCTCCCGGAGTTGCCGTGGATGAAGTCCGACCCGTCCTGGCCCCAGATGCGGTCGTCACCAGCACGACCCTCGATCCAGTTGTGGCCCGGTCCACCCCTGATCGTGTCGTCATCGGCACCGCCGATGATGTCCCCCATCGCCGGAGCGCTCGTGAGAGCGACGACCGCCAGCGCGAGCCCTCCTGCAGCGAGACCCAGGCGCCGTGCGCCACCTGCTTCCTGACCTCTCATGGCTACCTCCCCGTGTCCCAGGGGCCTGATCCGTAACCGGCTTGGCGGCTATCGACCCTGGTTGATCGAGACCAGAGTCCACTGCGTGACCCACCCAGCACATGGGTCCCGAGTCCCGATCGACCGGGAAGAAGCGGAAACAGGGCAGAGATCCAGGCACGTCGACCACGAGCCTGGAGCGCAACAGGGGCCCGCTGCAGCGACGGGCCCCTGCGCGCTTCGGCTCAGAGCAGGTAGTCCTGCGTCTGCGGGTTGAGCATCGGCAGCTTCCGGGCACCCGAGACCCGCTGGTCGCTGAGCCGGAGGGTGTCGAGGCCACGGGAGATGTCGTTGGCCACGATCAGGCCGTTGTACCAGTAGGTCGACCAGGCGTTGGACTGCATGTCGTAGTAGCCGATCTCCTTCGGTGCCGTCGGCTTCGTCAGGTCGACGACCGAGGTGCCGGAGCCGTAGGCCGAGGAGACCAGGACGTAGCGATCGCGCAGCGGCACGTAGTTGAAGTTGTGGTACGTGTTCGGCTCGGCGCGCGGGATCCGGTAGTGGCTCAGCGGCGTCGCCGGGTCGGCCACCGCGTAGGTCCAGAGGGCGCCGTACGGCTCCTTGGGGGTGCCGAAGTACTCGTCGCCGAAGGTGACCAGCTCGCCGTCCGGGCTGTAGGCGGCCGAGTGCCAGATGTCGACGTCAGGGGTGTCGATGTTGGCGGTGACGCGGGGCGCCAGCGGGTCGGAGATGTCCCACAGCTGTCCCTGCGACAGGCAGGCGGCCGCGGCCGTCTTGGTCGGCGACAGCACGGTGATGTCGTGGCAGGCGAAGAACGGCGTGGCGCCGTAGGCCGCCCCGAACATGTCGATGCCCGTGATCGTCGGCTCGGCGACCACCCGGGCGGACAGGCCGGCGACGGCGTTGGTCCCGTCGACCTGGATCACCGAGATCTTCTCGAACGGCGCCTGGCAGTCGGGCCCGATGCCGCTCGCGGACAGCGGGTACGACGCGACGTACAGGTAGGCCTTGTCGCCCCCGGCCGGGACCAGCGTGTTGGTGTGCGAGCCGCAGTCGGTGCGGATGCCCTGCAGGAAGACCGGGTTCGCCGGGTTGCTGATGTCGAAGACCCGGATGCCCTCGAAGGCGCCCTCGGTCCTGGCGGTCACGTTCCGGGAACCCGCACAGCCCACGGTGGACTGCGGGGTGTCGACGGAGAGGAACAGCAGGTCGCCGTGGACGGTGACGTCACCCTGCGGACCGTTGCAGTGCACGTCGGCCACCTCGACGGGGCTGCCGGGGTCCGCGAGGTCGATGACCCGGAACCCGCCGTAGTGGCCGGCGAAGGCGAGGGTGCCCTTGAAGGCGAGGTCGGAGTTGACGCCGCCGCGGTGCTCGCTGGTGCTGAGCAGGTGCATGTTGCCGCTCACGCCGTCGGCCGGGCTGGCCGGTGGGGGCGGCGGGACGCTGCCGTCGTCCCAGGGTTCGTGCGCCGCGGCCGGTGCCACGGTGGCAATGACGAGGGCGGCCGCCAGGCCGCCGAGGACGTGCGTGTACTTCATCGAGCCTCCGTTGTCCCGAGAGCAGGACCGTCCGGAAGCGAGGTCGATCCCACGAAAAGTTCCGGGGCCGGATGGCCCTGGATGACAGGCATCCAAGCACAGGCCGGACCGCACCAGAACCCCCGAACGACCACAGCGCCGCGAGCCCGGTGCGCGAAAAGAGCTAGTTGCCGCGCACCTCGCGCACCCCGATGGTGCGGGTACCGGTGTCGCGGCCGAACAGCAGGTGGTAGGTGCCGGTCACCGGCAGCGTGTACGTCGTCCCGTCGGACCCCGGCGCCACGTAGGAGCCGTCATCGGTGTAGAGGTACGGGCAGCACACCCGCTCCCTGGGCGCGTACTCGTGGAAGAACTCGATCCGCTGCCCCGCCTCACCGGTGAACCGGAAGCGGATCCGGTCGCCCATGTCGCCGGGGCTGGTCAGCCCTGCCGACTCGCCGCCGAGGGTGATGTCGGCGGTCTCCACCCGGTGGGTGCGCATGTGGCTCCCCTCGCTGAGGGGGACCGCACCCACGCACGGCGTCCACAGCGCTGACAGCGTGCCGTCGCTCGGGCTGAGCAGCCCCCACTCGTGGTCGCCGTAGAAGCCCTCGCCGAGCTCCCACGGCGAGATCGGCGTGCCGTCGACCGAGAACGAGCGGTGCCCGGGGCACCCGTCGAGGCGCTGGTCGTCCGGCGACCCGTAGTCGTCCGACTGGACCACGAGCTCGGCGGCGCTGACCGGGAAGCGGTAGAGGACGCCCTGGCCGGGCCAGTCGGCGGACAGCGGAGCCATGCGGTGCTCCGGGTCGTCGGTCTGCACGACCTTCGGCGTGGACATCCACACGTCCAGCGACTCCACGTCGGGGGCGTTGGAGTTGTAGCGCCTCACGTCCAGCCGGTAGGTCCCGGTCTGGGGCAGGCGGACCGTCTGCGTCCCGTAGCGCAGGTCGGACGACTGGGTGCCGAACGAGCCGTGGGGCAGAGGCCGACCATTGGGGCCGTGCAACGAGAACAGCAGGTCGTCCTCGGCCTCCGCCGGCTCCACGTTGCCGTAGGCCATGCCGACCAGCTGTCCGGCGACGCCGTCGAAGGTGACCGTGGCCGTGGTCCCCATCCGCAGGTCGCGCAGCCTCAGCGGTCCCGAGGTGAGCTCGTAGCGGACGGGTGCGACGTCGACCCGGGCCGCGTCGGACGAGGCCGCCTTCCGCGCCCCCAGGGCCGGGGCGTCGTACGCGAAGAGGTTGCCGCGCGCCTCGCGGACGCGGTCGACGGCGATGGAGCCCGACTGGGGCAGGGTGATGGTGCGGCCGGTCGCCACCCACGAGCTGACTCCCGAGCCGTTGTCGGCCTCGAGCCGTCGTTCCGTGACGGTGACGCCCCCGAGCCCGGTGTGGTCGAGCCTGATGCGCGTGACCGAGCGCTGCTGGTCGTCGAGCCGGTAGGTCGTGCTCGTCGTCAGGGTGGGCTGCCAGCGCACCGTGAGTCGGACGGTCTCACTGGTGGCGGCTGCCTGGCCGAGCCCGCGCGGCTTGACGACCCGGTAGGCCGGGCGGCCACGGGGCGGCGTGACCGCGAAGGAGTACCTCCGCGTCTCCGTCACCGTGCGCGAGGCGACCGTCTGCCAGCCGTCGCCGACGCGGCGCTGCAGGTGGAGGGTGCTGCCGGGGCGGGCGCCGCGCGCGGTGCCGGCCAAGGTGACGCGGTCGCCCTCGTCGAGGGTGGTCGCGGACGTCCGGACGGTGAGGGTGACGGCCGCCTGCGCGGGCGTGGGCCCGACCAGGCCGAGACCGCAGACGAGCAGGACCAGGGCAAGACCTCGAAGCACCGCGGAAGCGTACTGGGCCGGGCCTCGCCCCTGGACGGCGCCTCGAGTAGTCCTCTCGGACCCGCCCGCGGTGGCCATTGTCTGCCCGTGGGCCGGGGAGAAGGCTGGACGACCAAGGGACGCAACCCGGCGGAAGGGAAAGTCATGTACGCGCGTTCCAGCACGTTCCGGGGACGGCCCGAGTCAGTGGACGCAGGCATCGAGTTCGT
>NZ_DASSXS010000187.1:0-5036 GCF_035703625.1 Nocardioides sp.
AGGCAGACGACATCCTCGACCGGCACCTGCCGGAGGAGCCGGCACCCGAGCAGCAGGTTGTGCTCGACGACGAGAGCGCTCGGCTCTGGGACTGCCTCAAGCAGCTCCCCGAGCGATGCCAGCGCCTGCTCCGCATCGTCGCGGCCGCGCCGCGCCCCGACTACACCGCCATCGCCTCCGACCTCGGCATGCCCGTGGGGAGCATCGGGCCGACCCGGGGCCGGTGCTTGGAGAAGCTGCGCGTCGAGCTGGTGCGGACGGGAGGCCTGGCATGAACGAGTCCAACCAGCAGCTCGACGACGACGTCCTGCTCGAAGCCATCTCCCGCCTGTGGCGACAGGTCGACCCACCGCCAGCCGACCTCGCCCACGGGGTGCTGGCCCGGCTCGCGGCCGAGGACCTCGAGCTCGAGCTGATGACCCTGGTGGAATCCTCCGACGCCCTCGCCGGCGTGCGCTCCGCGGACACGGTCGAGGACTCCGACGAGCTCACCTCCACGTTCCTGGAGTACGTCGGCCCGGACCTGCGGGTCTACGTCCACCTCTCCCAGTTCGACGACGGCACCCGGCTCGACGGCTGGGTGGTGCCGGCACGCGGCCTGACCGTGACCCTGCGCGACGAGCACGGGGCCACCGAGCAGCGGACCGCAGTGGACCAGCACGGCCGGTTCGCCTTCGCCCGCGCCACGTCCGGCGTCGTCCGTCTTACCTTCACCGACGAGCCGCCGAGCAGTGCGCGGCCCCGAGCAACGCCGCCCTTCCACGTCTGAGGAACAAATGGACCCGAAACCACCGGAGTCGGCCGACCGCCCGACTCCCACACGCCAGTCCGCGCTCTCCGCGCAGCGCGAGCCGTACGTCCCACCCGGACACGTCCTCGACCAGGTCGACGGGCGGGTGCTCGACCCCGGGACCGCGCTCGCCGTCAAGGGCGTGCGGCCCCGCTCCACGGTGTACGTCGGCCCGCGCCTGCTCGTCTCGCGCAGCGACGCCACCGCCACCCGCGTCGCGCAGCTGCAGGCCGTCGCCGAGTCACTCGGCTGGCTGGCTACCGTCCACCCCGGCGACGAGGCGCACGTGACCGACGAGCAGGACGACACCCGCCTCGGCGTGGTCCGGCTGGACCTGACCGTCCTGGACGAGAAGGCGACCATCGCCCCCGACGGCTGGGTCCTGCTCCAGAACGCCCGGGCGACCCACGGGCTGGAGGCGATGAGCCGGGTCGGCCTCGACCACATCGTGCTGGTGCGCGGCATCGACCCGAATCCGTTCCACGGCAGCAACCCCTTCCACGGCAGCAACCCTGCGGGGGGCCAGGCATCGGCCGCTGTGTCCTCCTACGCCATCGCGGGATGGGGCGGGCGCCAGCCGATCGGGTACGCCGGCCCCCAGCCGGTACGTCGTCCCGACGACCAGCTCGTGGGCCGCCGGCCTGTGGTGGCCACGGTGGACACCGGATGCGGGAAGCACCCGTGGCTGGCTGCCGTGGTGACGCCCGGCCCTGGCCTCGACGGTCAGCCGATCGGGTACGTCGACGACGAGAGCGATCCCGAGAAGTGGTTCGACCAGGTGGGTCCGCTCGACGGCGGCATCGACGCCCTCTCCGGACACGGCACCTTCATCGCCGGTCTCATCCACCAGGCCTGCCCCGACGCCGACATCGTGGCCTGGCGGGTCGTCGGGTCGGACGGTCCGGTGGTGGAAAGCGACCTGGTCGCTGCGCTCGCCGACATCGCCGAGGTGGCCCGTCGGCACCGCGACGGGCAGGAGGGCGGTCATCCGATCGACGTGCTCAGCCTGTCGATGGGCTACTACCACGAGACACCGCAGGACCAGCTCTTCGACCCCACGATGTACGACATCCTGCGCCGCCTCGGCGAGTGTGGGGTCTCCGTCGTCTGCTCTGCCGGAAACGACGCCACCGCCCGGCCGATGTTCCCGGCGGCGTTCGCGCCCTGGGCCGACGGAGCGGGCGGGGTGCCTCCCGAGGACACGGTGGTGCCGATCATGTCGGTCGGTGCCCTGAACCCCAACGGCACCGACGCCCTGTTCAGCAATGCCGGACCCTGGGTGCGGGCCCATGCACCCGGCGCCGCAGTCATGAGCACCATGCCCGAGTTCCAGGGTGGGCTGGAACCTGCCGCCCGAACCGAGGCGTACGGTCGCCGGCGCGAGTCGCTCGACCCGGACGACTACACGAGTGGTTTCGCGCTCTGGAGCGGCACGTCCTTCGCGGCCCCGCTCTTCGCCGGACAGGTGGCCGAGCAGATCGTGGATGGCATCGACCCGGACGACGACGGTCGTCCACCCGCGGTGGCTCGGGCCTGGAAAGCGCTGAGCGCGCTGACCGACCTGGCGCCATGATGGGCACATGCTCGGGGCAGATGCACTGCACGAACGCGCGAAGTCGGCCGTCAATCGCGGTGCCTTCGTGCGCGCGAGATCACTGCTCGATCGCGCAGAGACAGCCACGAGCGACCCGGACCTGCACGCGCGCATCGACCTGACCCGGGCCTACGTCGAGGCCGAGACCGGGGAGCCCGTTGCCGGTCGCGAACGTTGTGCCGGCCTCCTCGACGTCCCCGGGCTCCTGGACGAGACCCGGGGGCTGGTCTGGTCACAACTGGGTCTGCTGAGCATGCGCACCGGAGACGTCGGCCGCGCGATGGACGCCTTCGCCAGGGCGGAGTCCCTGCTTCCGACGGGTGGCGAGCCAGTGGGTCTGGTGCTGCTCAATCGCGGAAACGTGCATCTGCAGCGCGGGGACGCCCAGGCAGCCATCGCCGACTTCGCAGCGGCGCGAGACCACTTCTCGCGCGCAGGTGGCGGGGAGGTGTGGCAGGCCAAGGTTGAGCACAACCTCGGGTATGCGCGCCTGCTCAACGGCGACATCGTCGGCGCGCTGCAGATGATCGACGCGGCGGCGCCGGTCCTGGCGGCCCAGTCCGCGGCCTATCGGGCCACGGTCGAGCAGGACCGGGCACAGATCATGACCGCCGCCGGGCGCCCACGAGAGGCGATCCGCGCACTCGAGACGGCCGCGAAGGCCTACGGCTCACGCCGGCTGCGCACCTTCCAGGCCGACTGCGAGCTCACGTTGGCCTGGACCCTGCTGCGCGAGGACCCGGCACGGGCCCGCGTCGTCGCCCGTCAGGCCGCGCGCCACTACCGGAGCCAGCAGAGCCCGGTGCCCGCACTCCGGGCCGAGGCGGCGGCCACGGTGGCCGAGATCTCCGCCGGCGGCCGGACTCCGGCCCTGGTGCGCAGGGCCGAGGAGCTGAGCCAGGAGCTGCGCCGCAGCAGTCACCGGCGCGACGCCGTACTGCTGGAGCTGCAGGCGGCCCGGGTCGAGATCGACCGCAACCAGCTGGACGACGCCGCGGCCCGCATCCGTCGGGTGCGCGTCGACGATCGTGCGCCGGTCGCCACCCGGTTGCTCTCGCGCGAGGTCCGCGCCGAGCTCGCCCGGGCCCGGGGCGACCGGCGCCGCGCCGGTGACCACGTGCGGGCGGGGCTCGCCGACCTGCACGAGTGGCAGTCGACCTTCGGCAGCCTCGACCTGCAGAGCACGCTGGTCGGCCACGGCCGCGGGCTGGCGATGCAGGGCCTGCGGCTCGCCCTCGACGACGGTCGACCGACTCTGGCCTTCGAGTGGTCCGAGCGGGCTCGCGCCCTGGTGAGCAGGGTGGCTCCCGTGCGCCCGCCGGCCGACGCGCAGGTGGCGGGCGACCTCGCCGAGCTCCGGTTGCTCCAGTCCGGAGTCGGCGGTACCGCGACCGGCGAGACGCAGCGGATGGCCGAGCTGCGGGCCCGCATCCGGCAACGGAGCTGGTACGGCGAGGGGGGCGGCTCAGTCGGCGAGCCCGCCGCGATGGAGGACGTCCAGGCGTCGCTCGCGACCTGCGACGCGGCCCTGGTGGCCCACCTCGTGGTCGACGACCGGGTGTCCGCCCTCGTGGTCACGGCCGACGACGCCCGGCTCGTGGAGATCGGTCGCACGACGACGGTGCGTGACCGCCTCGACGCCATCGCCTCCGACCTGACGATGGCAGCGGCCCACCGGCTCGGACCCCTGGCCGGTCCGATCCGATCCTCGCTGCGCGCCCGGCTCGACGCGGCGGCCGACGAGCTCGTGCGGCCGCTGCTACCGCTGATCGGTGGCCGGCGGGTCGTCCTCACCCCTTCCGGAGCGCTGGCGGGGGCGCCCTGGTCGCTGATGCCCGGGCTGGCCGGCCGACCGGTCACCGTCCCGACGTCCGCGACCCGCTGGATCGAACAGCGACGATCCCCGGCGCCACCTCTTCGGAGCGTCGGCCTGGTCGCCGGGCCGCACCTGGCCCGGGCGGAGGAGGAGGTCCGTCGCGCCGCCGCCGAGTGGGCGGTGACCCAGGTCCGGTCCGGCCCCGACGCCACCGCGGCGGAGGTGTCCGCCCTGGCCGCACGGGTCGACGTACTCCACCTGGCCGGCCACGGACGCCATCAGGGGGAGAACCCGCTCTTCGCCGCGGTGGAGCTCGCCGACGGACCGTGGTTCGGCTACGACATCGACCTCCTGCCCGCAACGCCGTCGACCGTGGTGCTCTCCGCGTGCGAGCTCGGGCGGGCGTCGGTCCGCTCGGGCGAGGAGTCCGTGGGCATGACCGCCGCGTGGCTGCATGCGGGGGCGCGGACGGTGCTGTCGTCCCCCGTCGTCATCGCCGACGACGTCGCCTGCGAGGCGCTCGCCCACTGGCACGCCCTGCTGGCCCGCGGCCAGTCGCCCGCCGACGCCCTCGCCGAGGTCTCGGAGGCGGCCGACGACGTGCTGCCGCTGCTCACCTTCGGCGCCGGCTGGTGAGCTCCTCCGACTTTCTTTCCGGCTGATGTATCTGGCCCGGGCCCGGCCGCTCTTGGACCAGTGAGAAGCCCGCGGCAGGGAGTCTCTGCACGACAGTCATCCAGAGCGTGGTGCTGCGGGACCCGAGACCCGCTCACTGCCGACCGGCCGGGTTGCCCACGGGGGAGCGACCCGGCCGGTTTCTCGTCCCCGGGCGTTGG
>NZ_DASSXS010000007.1:0-19334 GCF_035703625.1 Nocardioides sp.
CGCAGGTGGGCGCCGAGCTGCTTGGCCTCCTCCTGGACGTCGCCGATGAAGTCGTCGTCGACCAGTCCGTTGCGGCGCAGGTAGACCTCCAGCCGGGCGATCGGGTCCTTGAGCTTCCAGTGCTCCACGTCGTCGGAGAGCCGGTAGCGCGTGGGGTCGTCGGTCGTGGTGTGGGCACCCATCCGATACGTGTAGGCCTCCACGAAGGTCGGGCCCTGGCCGTCGCGGGCGCGCTGGAGGGCGGCCTTGGTGACGGCGTACGACGCGAGGACGTCGTTGCCGTCGACGCGGACGCCGGGAAAGCCGAAGCCGAGGGCGCGCTGGTAGAGCGGGATCCGGGTCTGGCGCTCGATCGGCTCGGAGATCGCCCACTGGTTGTTCTGGCAGAAGAACACGACCGGGGCGTTGTAGGAGGCGGCGAAGATGAACGCCTCGTTGACGTCGCCCTGGCTGCTGGCGCCGTCGCCGAAGTGGGCGATCACGGCTGCGTCGCGGTCGGGGTCGCCGGTGCCGACGACGCCGTCGCGCTGCATGCCCATGGCGTAGCCGGTGGCGTGCAGGCACTGGGCGCCGATCACGATCGTGTAGAGGCCGAAGTTGTTGTCGTCGGGGTTCCACGAGCCCTGGTCGACGCCGCGGAACAGGCCGAGGAGGCTGAGCGGGTCGACGCCCTTGCAGTAGGCGACGCCGTGCTCGCGGTAGGTCGGGAAGACGTAGTCCTGGGGACGCAGGGCGCGGCCGGCGCCGATCTGGGCGGCCTCCTGGCCGAGCAACTGGGCCCAGATGCCGAGCTCGCCGTGGCGCTGGAGCGCGGTGGCCTCGGTGTCGATGCGCCGGGTGAGGACCATGTCGCGGTAGAAGCCGCGCAGCTCGTCCTCGGTGAAGTCCTGGTCGAACTCGGGGTGGTGGACCCGCTCCCCCTCGGGAGTGAGGAGCTGGACGAGCTCGGGCCCGCCGTCTTGCTGGGAAGGCCCGAAGACCTCCACGAGGTCGGGGCCGAACCCTGGACCGGATCCGGGCCCGGGACTTGTCTGGGTCACCTGCACTCCTTCTGTTCTGACCAGAGCGGGGTCGCCGCCTTCGATCGGGAGCAGTGCGTGCCTGCTTGTGACGGGCACCACATGTCTGCGTGGCACCAAAAGTACCGGCCGGTCCGGCCCACCCGCCAATCCGGGGGTCGGTCAGTGGGTCTCGCCGAGGTCCTCGTGCTCCTGGTGGGTGACCGGCTCGACCTGGAACGTCGCGTGATGGATCTCGAAGTGCTCCCGGGCGCACTCGCAGAGCTGGTCGAGGACCCCGCCGACGCCGGTCGTCTCGAGGGTCTCGTCGGAGACCGTCACGTGCGCGGACAGGCTGGGCAGGCCGCTGGTGATCGTCCAGGCGTGCAGGTCGTGGACGTCGACCACGCCGGCGACGCCGGCGAGGTGGCGTCGTACGTCCTCGAGGTCGAGCTCGCGCGGGGCGATCTCGAGCAGCACGGCGGCGGAGTCGCGCAGCAGGACGAACGAGCGCGGGAGGATCATCACCGCGATCACGAGCGAGGCGATCGGGTCCGCCCGGACGTAGCCGGTCAGGGCGATCACCACCCCCGCGGTCACCGCGAGCACCGACCCCACCAGGTCGGCGAAGACCTCGTTCGCGGCACCCCGGAGGTTGAGGGATCCGCTGGTCGACCGGCTCAGGACGAACAGGGAGACACCGTTGGCGACCAGCCCGACCGTGGCGAACACGATCAGCACCCCGGCCCGGACCGGCTCGGGATCGACCAGCCGCGAGATGCCGGCGTAGGCCAGGTAGCCACAGACGCCCAGCAGCACCAGGGCGTTGAGGAGAGCGGCCAGGATCTCGGCCCGGTGCCAGCCGAACGTCGAGCGGGGCCCGGCCGGCCGGGCGGCCACGTACGACGCTCCCAGCGCGAGGACGATCGCGGAGACGTCGGTGGCCATGTGGCCCGCATCGGCGAGGAGCGCGAGGGACCCGGCGATCCACGCACCGACCAGCTCGACGACGAGCACCACCGCGGTGATGCCGAGCACCAGCCGGAGCCGGGACCGGTCGGCGGCCCGACCGGTGGCGTGGGAGTGACCCATCCTTCGAGGGTAGTGACCCGGACCGGTCCGGCTCCGGCGAAGAGCCGGTCAGGTGGCGATGCCGGCCCGGATCGCGAGGATCGCGGCCTGGACCCGGTCGCGGCTACCGGTCTTGGAGAGGACGTTGGTCACGTGGGACTTGACGGTGCTCATGGACAGGTGGAGCCGTCCGGAGATCTCGGCGTTGTTGAGCCCCGCCCCGACCAGGGCCAGCACGTCGCGCTCGCGCCCGGTGAGCCGGTAGCCGGAGAGGTCGACGCCGGAGACCGGGCCTGCGCCGCGGACCCGGTCGAGCACCGCCCCGGTCACCTCGGTGGAGAGGATCGAGCCTCCGGAGGCGACTGTCCGCACCGCCCCCACGAGCTCGCGGCCGCTGCACCGTTTCAGCAGGAACCCGCGTGCACCAGCCGCGATCGCGTCGAGGACGTAGGCGTCGTCGTCGAACGTGGTCACCACGACCACCGCGGGGGCGTACGGGACCGCAGTCAGCTTGCGGATGGCCTGCAGCCCGTCGAGGACCGGCATCCGGATGTCGACCAGGGCCACGTCGATGTTCGGGTCGGCGCGTACGGCGTCGAGGAACTGCTGACCGTCGGCGCCGGTGGCGGCGACCTCCATGTCCGGTTGGGCGGCGATCATCATCGCGAACCCGTCGCGCACCATCTCCTGGTCGTCGACCACCGCGACCCGCACCTTGTCGCTCATCGGTGGTCCACGGGGATGCTGACGTCGAGGATCGTGCCGCCTCCGGGACGAGTGCTCAGGTCCCAGGTGCCACCAAGCGCGCTGACCCGCTCCTCGATCCCGAGCAGGCCGGCACCCCGGTCCGGCGCCACCCGGGGCCCGACCCCGTCGTCGCTGACCCGGAGCCGCACCCGGCCGTCGCTTCGGGTCAGCTCGACCCACGCGCGCTCGGCGTGTGCGTGCCGGGTGACGTTGGTGAGCGCCTCCTGCGCGATCCGGTAGACCGTGAGCACGCCGACCTCCCCGAGGCCGAGCTCCTCGTCCATCCGGACCGACACGTCCACGCCCTGCCCCCGCAGGGGTGCGGCGAGGAGCTCATCGATGTCCAGCAACCGGGGCGGAGCGGTCACCACCAGGTCCGCCTTCGGGTCACGCAGGTGGACGACGAGCGAGTCGAGCTCGCCGAGCGCCTTGCGGCCGAGGTCCCCGATGTTGCGCAGTGCCGCCTGCGGATCGCCCATCTGTCCCGCCTCGGCCTGCACCACCATCGCGGTCACGTGATGGCCCACGACGTCGTGCAATTCCCTTGCGAGGCTGGTCCGCTGCTCGAGCCAGGCCGCCTTGCCGCGGAGGGAGTGGGCCTGCTCCGTCAGCTGCGCCTCGGTGAACCGTGACCGCAACACCAGCCCGAGCCCGCCACCGAGCGCGACCGCCAGAAACCCGGAGACCGTCGCCTGGCCGGGGAAGAGGAACAATGCGCCGACCGAGCCGGCGAAGCCGAACGCCCACCCGACGATGGGCACCTCATGCAGGTCCTCCGTGACCGACACCATCACGAACGCGGACACCGCCGGCCACAGGAACACGGCATCCGGCGTCCAGAGGGCGATGAAACCGCCGCCGATCGCGAGGATGGTCGCGCGGAACCTCCGGTTCGGCACGGAGGCCACCGCGATGACCGGGATCCAGCCCACCACCCAGACCGAGTTGGGCTCCGCTTCGTAGATGAACACGCCGAACATCGATCCGACCGCAGCCAGGCCGGCTACGGCGTAGGCCGTCCGCCGCAGCAGGTGGGGGTCGACGCGCAACCGTCCCAGCGGGTTCATTGGCCCAGTCTCCGCCGTCACGAGGTGTTACGGGGCGGTCCGCGCCAATTCGGTACCTGGGTACCGGTCGGGCGCGGGGCCGGGGTGCCTTCCCGCCCCGGGAACGGCACCGTCGACCGTTCTGCAAGAGGACCGCGGAACGGGACCGTCGTCGACATGACGATGACGCATCTCCCCAACGCGGCCCAGGCGCTTCACGTGGTCCCGACAGCCCTGCCGGTCGGCCCTTTCCGCACCGTGCCCAATGCGGTCACGCTGGTCCGCACCGTGCTTGCGGTGACGATCGGCAGCATCGCCGTCGCCTCAGGCGACCTGATGCTGCTCGCGGTGGCGTACGGCGTCTTCTGGGCCGGCGACATCGCCGACGGCTGGTCCGCCCGGAAGCTCGGGCAGGAGACCCGGGCCGGGGCGGTGTTCGACATCGTGTGTGACCGCGCGTGCACCGGCATCCTGTGCGTCGGCCTGGTGGCATCGGTCCCGTCGGCGCTCCCGGTCGTGGTCGTGTTCGTCCTCTCGTTCATGGTGCTCGACTCGATGCTGTCGATGGCGTTCCTGTGCTGGCCGGTGCTCAGCCCCAACTACTTCCACGTCGTCGACCGGCGGGTCTGGCAGCTCAACTGGTCGCCGCTCGCGAAGGCCGCGAACACCGCGGGCGTCGTGGGCGCCCTGGCGCTGGAGCTCTTCTCCGTCGCCTTCGCCGTGGCCGTCGTGGTGCTGGGGGTCAAGCTCTGGTCGGCCCGCCGCGTGATCCGGCTGCTGGCCGCGGAGGGACGGTGAACGGGCTGGCGGAGTCCGCGGTCGCGGCCGTGGTCGGTGTCGGCTCCGCACTCCTGCCGGTCGTCAACGCCGAGGCCTACGCCCTGCTGGCCGCCGCGCGGACCCACGGCGTTGGGGCGGTGGCTGTCGTGTTCGCACTGGCCGCCGGACAGACCATCGGGAAGCTCCTGCTCTTCGGGGCGGCGCGCCGGGGGTCGGGCCGTCTGCACACGCGGTTGTGCCGGCGCGGTGAGGGGCGCGCGGCACGTTGGCATGACCGCGTGTGCGCCCTGATGACGAGGCGGCGTACCGGACTGCCGACGGTCCTGGCGTCCGCCGCCGTCGGCCTGCCGCCGCTCGCGCTGGTCAGCCTGGTGGCCGGCGCGTCGGCACAGCGTCGCTGGGAGTTCGGGTCGGTCTGCCTCCTCGGACGGCTGGCCCGGTTCGCGGCGCTGACCCTGCCGGCTGCCTACGCGCTCACCTGAACGCAGGCCCGAGAGCGGGGGAAGGCGCTGACCCGCCCGAAAGTTTCGGGCGGGTCGGCGGGCTAGAGCCGCTCGCGACCGTGCGGCTCGTGCCAGACCGACATGTCCGGACCCTCGGGGACGATCCCGGTCGGATTGATGTCGGTGTGCACCACGTAGTAGTGCTGCTTGATCTGCTCGATGTCGGTGTTCTCCCCGAAACCCGGCGTCTGGTAGAGGTCGCGGGCGTACCCCCACAGCGCCGGCATCTCGGTCAGCTTGTTGCGGTTGCACTTGAAGTGCCCGTGGTAGACGGCGTCGAAGCGGGCCAGCGTGGTGAACAGGCGCACGTCGGCCTCGGTCAGCCGGTCCCCCATCAGGTAGCGCCGGTCGACGAGCCGCTCCTCGAGCCAGTCGAGGGCAGCGAACAGCTGCTGGTACGCCGCGTCGTAGGCCTCCTGCGTCCCCGCAAAGCCGCAGCGGTAGACGCCGTTGTTGACGTCGGTGAAGACCCGGTCCATCACCTCGTCCATTTCGGCGCGGACGTCGTCGGGCCACAGGTCCGGAGCGTCGGGGCGGTGGTGGTCGCGCCACTCGAAGAAGAAGTCGTGGGTGATCCACGGGAAGTCGTTGGTGACCACCTTGCCGGTCGGCACGTCGACGATCGCGGGCACCGTGATCCCGCGGGGGTAGTCCTTGTAGCGCGCGACGTAGGCCTCCTGCAGCCGCTCGATGCCCAGCACCGGGTCCTGGTCGCGGGGGTCGAGGTCGAAGGTCCAGCTCCGCTCGTCGTGGGTGGGACCGGCCAGTCCCATCGAGATGACGTCCTCGAGCCCGAGCAGCTGGCGGACGATGATCGCCCGATTGGCCCAGGGACAGGCCATGGCCGCGATCAGCCGGTAGCGGCCGGGCTCGACCGGCCACGTCCGGCCCTCGGTGGGGCCGGCCTCCGGTTCACGCCCGCCGCGGGTGATCCGGTCGGGGATGTAGTTCATGTCGCGCGAGAAGCCGTCCTCCTCGACGTACGACGTTTCCTCGCTCCGCTCGCTCATGCCCCGAGCCTAGTCAGGAGGAATCTGCAAAGAAATGTTTGCAAACATCTCTTTGCAATCGTAGGCTCCCGCCATGGACGACCTCACGACGATCACGCCGTCGCCCGAGGCGCTCAAGGCGCTCTCGCACCCGGTTCGGCTGCGGATGCTCGGCCTGTTGCGGATCGAGGGTCCCGCTACGGCCACGTCGCTGGCGGCCCGGCTCGGGCTCAACACCGGCGCCACGTCGTACCACCTGCGCCACCTCGCGCAACACGGCTTCATCGTCGACGACGCCGAGCGCGGCAACGCCCGCGACCGGTGGTGGCGGGCCGTGCACCAGTCGACGACGGCAGGTCGCGAGGACCCCGGCGACGACGAGGCCGGGGAGGTGCTCGACGCTTACCTCCAGGCGGTCGCGGTCCTCTACACCGAGCTGCTCCAACGGGCGATGGAGGAACGCCCCCTGCTGCCGGAATCCTGGCGCAACGCGTCAGAGTTCAGCGACTACGTGCTCCGGCTGACGCCGGCCAAGGCGCGCCGGGTGCGCGACGCCATCCACGAGGCGATCCTTGCCACCGAGGAGGACCCGGTGTCCGAGGAGTCCGAGCAGTTCGTCGTGCAGCTCAGCGCCTTTCCCCTGCCCGGCACGGTGCGGGGCAATCCGGCATGAGCACCCGCCGCCCGCTCTACGGCTGGCTGGTCTCCGAGGCGGTCTCGATCACCGGCACCCGTGTTTCGATGATCGCGCTGCCCTGGTTCGTGCTCACCACCACGGGGAGCCCCGGCAAGACCGGGCTGGTGGCCCTCGCCGAGATGCTGCCGATGGTGCTGCTCAAGGTGCTCGGCGGTCCGATCATCGACCGGGTCGGCCCGCGCCGGGTCAGCATCACGTGCGACCTGCTGAGCGTCCTGGTGGTGGGGTCGATCCCGCTGATGTACCAGGCCGGTCACCTGTCCTTCCCCGGCCTCCTGCTGCTCGTCGCCATGGCCGGCGCCCTCCGGGGGCCCGGCGACGGCGCCAAGCACGCGCTGGTCCCAGCCCTCGTCGAGCGCGCCGGGGTGCCGATGGAGCGCGCCACCGGCCTCGGGTCCACGGTTGAGCGGGGTGCCTCGATGCTCGGCGCCATCGTCGCGGGCGGCCTGATCTCGGTGATCGGCCCGGCCAATGCGTTGCTCGTCGACGCCGGCAGCTTCCTGGTCTCGGCTGCCGTGCTCGCGTGGGCAACTGTCGGGATGGGCCCGGCCCCCCGCGAGCAGGGCGCCGCCGAGCCGCCGTACCGCCGCCAGCTGGCCGAGGGGTGGCGCTTCCTCCGCGGCGACCGGGTGCTGCTCGGCATCGCAGTGATGGTCGCGCTCACGAACTTCCTCGACATCGCGTGGACCACGGTGCTGGTGCCCGTCTGGGCGAAGGAGTACGGCGGCGGTGCGGCGGCGATCGGTCTCCTGTTCGCGGTGTTCGGAGGCGCGTCCGTCGCCGGCGCGCTGTGCGCAGCAGCCTGGGGCGAACGCATGCCTCGCTATCGGACCTACCTCCTCGCGTTCCTGGTCACGGGTCTGCCCAGGTTCGCGGTGATGGCCTTCGACGTGTCGATCTGGTGGGTGCTGGCGATCAGCGTGGCCGGAGGATTCGCGTCCGGGTTCTTGAACCCGATCCTGGGCGCGGTGATGTACGAGCGGATCCCCGTGCGGCTGGTCGGCCGCGTCACCTCGCTGACCACCGCGATGTGCTTCGCCCTGATGCCCCTGGGCGGGCTGCTCGGCGGGGTGCTGGTGAGCGGCTGGGGCCTGACGGCCGCGATGCTCGCGACCGGGGCGGCGTACTTCGTCGTCACGATGGCGCCGGCTTTCGACCCGCGCTGGCGGGAGATGGACGACCGTCCGGTGCCGGCACGGACCGGTCGCGTGCCCGAGGACGCCCACTAGGTCGGACTCGGGCACACGACCGCGTCAGCCGGCCCACTCCCCGGCCGGCCGGATCGGGCTCGGGCGGTATGCGGGTCACCCGCGGGTTGACCTGCATACCTTGATGAAGCGCCACCTCCCTCGGTGAGCTTGTCGTGGGAAGTGCAGGTTCACCTGCATACCTTGATGAAGCTGCTGAGCGGGATCGAACTTCGGGCACACGCCCGCTCGATCAGCGGGCCCACTCCCCGGCGAGCTCGATGAAGCGGTCGTTGGCCTCGTACTCGCCGATGGAGACGCGGGCACCGTCACCGGCGAACGGGCGGACCATGATGCCCTTCGCCTCGGCCGCGGCGGCGAAGTCGAGGGTCCGGTCGCCGAGCTCGAGCCACACGAAGTTGCCCTGGGCGTCGGGGACGTTCCAGCCCACCTCGGCGAGGCCGGTGACCACCCGGTCCCGCTCCTCGACCAGTGCCTCGACCCGCGCGAGCAGCTCGGCCTCCCGCTCGAGGGAGGCGACGGCCGCGGCCTGGGCGACCGAGGAGACCCCGAACGGCAGCGACACCGCCCGCAGGGCGGTGGCGATGGGCGTGGGCGCGACGGCGAACCCGACCCGCAGCCCGGCGAGGCCGTAGGCCTTGGAGAAGGTGCGGGTCACCACGACGTTCTGGTGTGAACGGTAGGCGGCCATCGCGTCGATCGGGTCGTCGATCCGGACGAACTCGACGTACGCCTCGTCGACCACCACCAGGACGTGCGGCGGCACCTGGGCGAGGAACGCATCGAGCTCGGCCTGCGACACCGCCGGCCCGGTCGGGTTGTTGGGGGTGCAGACCAGGACCACCCGGGTCCGCTCGGTGATGGCGGCCGCCATCGCAGCCAGGTCGTGCCGGCCGTCCGCAGTGACCGGCACCTGCACGGCGGTGGCGGCGGCCGCGGCGACCGCGATCGGGTACGCCTCGAACGAGCGCCAGGCGAAGACGACCTCGTCCCCGGGCTCGCAGAACGCCTGGGCGAGCTGGTAGATCAGCGCGACGGAGCCGGTGGCGACGGCCAGGTCCTCGACCGGTACGTCGAAGCGGTCCGACAGGGCGGCGTACAGCTCGGAGCTGCCCATGTCGGGGTAGCGGTTCATCCGGGCGGCGGCCCCGACCGCGGCCTCGAGCACGCCGGGCAGCGGCACGTGCGGGTTCTCGTTCGACGAGAGCTTGTAGGACCTCATCCCGGGCACCGGTGTCGGCGGCTTGCCGGCCACGTAGGCCGGGATGGCGGAGACATTGGGGCGCGGCTGCGGCGAGCTCATGGTCGGTGAGGCTATCGGTGCCGCCACGGCCGGAGCACCAGCGCCAGCGCCAGCCCGATCAGGGCACCGACGAGCGCGCCGGTGACGTTGTCGACGAAGTCGGTGAGATCGCAGGCGCGGTCGATCCTGGCCAGCTCGAACTGGACGAGCTCGATCGCCCCGGAGTAGACGGCGAGGAAGCCGAGCCCGAGCGGCACCACCAGGATCGCCAGGCCCGGGCGGCGCATCGCGGCGATGACCAGCAGGACCCCGGAGGGCACGAACAGCAGCGTGTTGAGCAGGCGCTGGTCGTTGCCGAACATCGCGAATCCGTCGGGTGCCGGCCCGCCGATCTCGCGCGAGCAGAAGGGCAGCCGGCTCTCGGCCGGCACCACCCCGGGCGCGCCGTACGGCGGGATCAGGGTCACCAGCGCGATCACCACGAGCGACCAGACGAACCCCGACACCGCGATCGCGTGCATCCAGCCCGAGCGTCGCGCGAGCAGGAATGCGAGGGCGCCGCAGGGCAGGAGTGCCACTGCGGCGCCCGCGAGCATCACGCCGATGCCACCGACCGGAAACACCCGGCCGAGGCTACTCAGCCGGCGAGCGGCAGTCCCATCGGCGGTACGACGACGGCTCCACCCTCGACCCGGGGGAGGTCCCGGCCGAGCCGGACGTCGACGGGGTTGGTCAGGCAGCGGATCGAGCCGCCGCCCTTGTGGAACTCCGACACGTCGACGATGCGGATCTCGAAGCCGGCGGCCTCGAGCTCGGCGCGGACGCGGTCGGGACAGGCGGGCATGACGACGGTGCGGCCGATCACGATCGAGTTGGCGGCGAAGGTGGTGAGCGCCTCCTCCTCGGTCAGCACGATCGGCTCCGGCACCAGCGCCATCAGCGCCTCGGCGGACTCGTCGTCGAACGCGGCCGGGCACACGAGCGCACGGGTCTCGTCGAGCGGGCAGAACGCCAGGTCGAGGTGGTACATCCCAGGGTGGGTGATCCGCAGCCCGCGGACACGGACGCCCAGGTCGACGGCGAGGTGCTTGAGGGCGAGCTCCTCGGTCCGGGGCCCGTAGCCCACGACCAGCGCGTCACCGAAGGCGAAGGCGTCGCCCGCCTCGAAGTGGGCGCCGACGCCCTCGCGGCCGACGTACGACGTGGTGGAGCCGTGCCCGGCGAACCACGGCTGGGCGGTGCTGGTCTCCATCCGCCGCTGCGGGTGGCGCATGTGGGACATGACGACGTGGCGGCGGCCGTCGGGCCGCACGATGCCGAGGCCGAGGTTCATCGCGTAGACCATGTCGGGCGCGTCCTCGCGCTGCCCGAGGGCGTCGACGTCGCCGCCGAGCGAGCGGATCGCCTCGACGAGGTCCTCCCACTGCTCCCGCGCCCGCACCGGATCCGGCTGGTCGGCGAGGTCCATGAAGGGGTTGATCCGGTACTCCACCCGGAAGTGATCGGGTCGAACCATCACGTACTGCCTGCCCCACGCGAGTGTTGTGCCCATGGCTTGTCGCCTCCCTCTGGAATCGTTGAAGATTGTTTGATTGTCAGACAATCTGACATGTCCAAGTGTGGCGGGTGGGAGCGCGCGACGCAAGACAGGGGCACAATGGGCCCGCATCGAATGGGTCACACCGAGGCCGGATCGTCGAGGGGAGGCGGGATGACCGAGCCGTTCGGCTCGCTCCACCTCGAGCACTCCTCCACCGTCGACCGCATCGTCGAGGAGCTCCGGCGGGCGGTATTCGAGGGAGAGCTCGAGTCCGGGACGCCGCTGCGCGAGGTGGCCCTGGCCTCGTCCCTGGGCGTCTCGCGCCCCACGGTCCGCGAAGCGCTGGGCGTGCTGGTCGCCGAGGGCCTGGTCACGCGTGAGCCCAACCGGGGCGTGTCGGTGACCAGTCCCGACCCCGGCTCGGTGCGCGACGTGTGCCGCGCCCGCACGGTCCTCGAGATCGCCGGGGTCAGGCACTGGCCCGGCGCCGACGAGACCGACCGGAAGGCCGTGCGCGAGGCCCTCCGCGCCTACGAGGAGGCGGCCGAGGACGGCGCCTCCTACCAGGTGCTCAACGAGCGCCACCTCGCCATCCATCTCTCGCTCGTCGGCCTGACCGGGTCACCGCGGCTGGTGGCGATGGCCGAGGCCTTGGTCGGCGAGCTCCGGCTCGCGCTGGCCCAGGTCGACCGCGAGCGCCAGAACGCGCAGGCCCAGGTGGGGTCACACACCCGCCTCCTGGACCTGCTCGAGACCGGCCGGATCGACGAGGCCGTCGCCGACCTGGAGAGCCACCTCGCGGGGGCCGAGGACGCGATCATCGACCGCCTGCACCTGGAGGAGGGGTAGGGACACACGCCCTACGATCGCTTCCGTGAGGTTCCTGACCTGGCTGTTGACCAACGCCGCGGCCCTGGCCCTGGCCGCCCTCCTCTTCGACGGCATCAGCTTCGGCGGACCCGACCAGGGCCAGGCCGAGGTCACCCAGAAGCTCCTGCCGCTGCTGCTCGTGGCGCTGATCCTCGGCGCGGTCACATCGTTCGTGAAGCCCGTCCTGCAGATCCTGTCGATCCCGCTGATCATCGTGACTTTGGGCCTGTTCCTCTTCGTGATCAACGCGCTGATGCTGATGTTCACCGCGTGGCTCGCCGGCGTGCTCGGCATCGGCTTCCACGTCGACGGCTTCTGGACCGCGGTCGGCGGGTCGATCGTGATCACCATCGCCACCTGGGTGCTGGACCGGGTGGTCGGGGAGCGCGACCGGTGACCGTCGACCCCACGACCCTCCCCGCGCCACGGACCCCGGGGCGCTACCGCATCGGCGTGGTCTGCCTGGGCAACATCTGCCGCTCGCCCACGGCCCACGTCGTCCTCGCGACCCTGCTCGACCAGGCCGGTCTCGACGGCGTCGTGGAGGTTGCCAGCTGCGGCACCGGCACCTGGCACCTCGGCGAGGCCATGGACGACCGCGCGGCGACGACGCTCTCCGCGGCCGGGTACGACCCCAGCGGCCATCGGGCCCGGAAGTTCGACGCGGGGTGGCTGGACGACTACGACCTGGTCCTGGCCATGGACCAGCAGAACCTCGCCGACATCGGCGGAAGGACAGCCCGGGTGGCCCTGTTCCGGGACTTCGATCCGGTGGACACGGGCGCGGATGTGCCCGACCCGTACTACGGTGGCCTCGGCGGTTACGAGGAGGTCCTGCGCATGGTCGAGCGCACCGGCACGGCGATCGTCGCCGCGTTGCAGAAGGAACTGCCCCTCACATGACACGGCTGCCGGTGATCGCCCAGCGGGCCGAGTCGTTGCTCGGCGCGGCCGTGGTGGCCACCGCCCCGGTGGCCGGCGGCGACATCTCGACCGCCACGCGGCTGCGGCTGAGCGACGGCACCACCGCCCTCGTCAAGACCTACCCGCAGGCCCCCGAGGGCTTCTTCGACGTCGAGGCCACCGGCCTGCGGTGGCTGGCCGACAGCGGCGGGGTCTCCTGCCCGGACGTGCTCGGCTCCGACGACGAGTGCCTGATCCTGCGCTGGATCGAGCCGGGCAAGAGCACCGTCGACGCGGCCACCGCCTTCGGGCAGGCCCTGGCGCGGACCCATGCGGCGGGTGCGCCGTCGTACGGCCTGGAGCGGGACGGCTACATCGGCAGGCTGCCGCTGCCCAACCGGACGGCACCGACCTGGGCGGAGTTCTACGCCACCCGGAGGGTGCTGCCCTATCTCAAGCTGGCCCGCGACCGGGGCATGGCCACCGCGGACGACGCCGCCATGGTGGAGTCCGTCATCGGTCGCCTGCCCGACCTCCTCCCCGAGGAGCCGCCGTCCCGGCTGCACGGCGACCTGTGGAACGGCAACGTCCTGTGGGGTCTCGACGGGGTCGTGCGCGTGATCGACCCGGCGGCCCACGGCGGCCACCGCGAGGCCGACCTCGCCATGCTCTCGTTGTTCGGGCTGCCCCACCTGCCGCGCGTCATGGACGCCTACACGGAGGCGACCCCGCTCGCCGACGGCTGGGAGGACCGGCTGCCGCTGCACCAGCTGTTCCCGCTCCTGGTCCACGCCTGCATGTTCGGCGGGGGCTACGCCTCACGGGCGGCGGCGGTCGCGGCGCGCTACGCCTGATCGTTCTCAGCGGTGGCTCAGGCACGGCTGGCACAGTGGGATGGTGACCGCTTCGTCCCAGGCGCCTGCACGCGTGCTCGTCGTCGACGACGACCGGGCCGTACGTGAGTCCCTCCGCCGCTCGCTGGAGTTCAACGGGTACGCCGTGGCCCTCGCGGCCGACGGGGCCGAGGCGCTGGCGTCGATCTCCGGCAGCGCGCCCGACGTGGTGGTGATGGACGTGATGATGCCGCGGCTCGACGGTCTCGAGGCGACCCGGGCCCTGCGCAAGGCCGGCAACGACGTACCGATCCTCGTGCTCACCGCACGCGACGCGGTCGGCGACCGCGTCGAGGGACTCGACGCCGGAGCCGACGACTACCTGACCAAGCCGTTCGCGCTGCAGGAGCTGCTGGCGCGGCTCCGCGCGCTGCTGCGCCGCGTGGTACCCCACGAGGACGCCCCCGACGAGGTGCTCACCTTCGCCGACCTGTCGCTCGACGTCGCCACCCGCGAGGTGCGCCGGGGCGACCGCCTGGTCGAGCTGACCCGCACCGAGTTCACGCTGCTGGAGATGTTCCTGCGCAGGCCGAGGCGGGTGCTCGAGCGGTCCTTCATCCTGGAGGAGGTGTGGGGCTACGACTTCCCCACCACCGCCAACTCGCTCGAGGTCTACGTCGGTTACGTCCGTCGCAAGACCGAGGCCGGGGGCGAGCCGCGGCTGATCCACACCGTGCGGGGCGTGGGCTACGTCCTGAAGCAGGAGACATGAGGCCGCCGCTCGCCGAGCGCTTCCACTACCGCCGGTCGCTGGCCAGCCGGGTCATCCTGCTCACCACGATCGCGGTCGGGCTGGCGGTCGCGTTCCTCTCCGCCGGGGCGTACTTCACGGTCCGGATGCAGCTGCAGTCGACGCTCGACGAGTCGCTGCTCGACCGCGCACACCGCGCCGCCGACTCCCCGGCGCTCCAGCAGCTCCCGACCGACTACGAGCTGCCGTCGTGGGCGCTCGGCGCGGCGGACGTCCGGATCGCCTTCATCACCTCCAGCCGCTCGATCCTCACCCCCGACCGGGAGCGTCCCTTCCCCCTCCTCGGCGAACCCGAGCTCGCCGTCGCGACGGACGCCCAACGGGAGAGCATCCGCACCATCGCCGTCGACGGCGTGCGCTACCGCGTCGTCGCGGTGCCCACGCCCCAGCCCGGGCAGGCGCTGGTGATCGCCCAGTCGCTCGAGGGCCACGAGGACGTGCTGGCGCAGCTCGGCGTGGTGATGCTCCTCTTCGGGCTGGCCGGGGTCCTCGCGGCCGGCGTCGCCGGCTGGACCGTCGCCCGCAACGGACTCCGACCGGTGCGCCGGCTGACCGCGGCGGTCGAGGAGAACGCCCGCACCGAGGACCTCCACCCGCTCCCCGTGGAGGGGGACGACGAGATCGCCCGGCTCACCACGGCGTTCAACCGGATGCTCACGGCGCTGGCCGCCTCGCGCGACCGGCAACGGCGGCTGGTGGCCGACGCCGGACACGAGCTGCGCACCCCCCTCACCTCGCTGCGGACCAACCTCGACCTGCTGGCCCAGGCCGACGGCTCCCCCGACCTGCCGGAGGAGGCGCGCGCCGAGCTGCTCAGCGACGTACGCGCCCAGATCGAGGAGCTGACCACGCTGATCGGGGACCTCGTCGAGCTGGCCCGCGAGGAGCCGATGGCCCACATCGTCGAGCCGGTCGACCTCGCCGAGGTCGTCGACCGGGCGGTCGCGCGGGTACGCCGCCGGGCGCCGGGCATCGGCTTCGCGGTGCAGGCCGACCCGTGGTGGGTCGTCGGGGAGGCCTCGGCGCTGGAGCGGGCGATCACCAACCTGCTGGACAACGCCGCCAAGTGGAGCCCGCCCGAGGGGGTCGTCACCGTCCGCATCGTCGACGGCGTGCTCACCGTCGACGACCAGGGCCGGGGCATCTCGGACGCCGACCTGCCCCATGTGTTCGAGCGCTTCTACCGCGCGGACGAGTCCCGCTCGATGCCCGGGTCCGGGTTGGGACTCTCCATCGTCCGACAGGTCGTCGACCGGCACGCGGGGTCGGTCACCGCCGGGCGTTGTGCCTCCGGCGGATCGCGGTTCACGGTCCGGCTGCCCGGCACCCCCACCGTGCCGGAGGGCCAGAGCGCCCCCTCGTCCTCCGACGCCCTGACCGGTCCCGGCTGACCCTGCCGGGCGCCTCAGCCGGAGAGAACCCGCAGCAGCCGGTCGGCCTTCCAGCGCGACTCGGCGTACTCGTCACGGACGTCGGAGTGCACCGTGATCCCGCCGCCGGTGCCGAGCAGGTACCGCCCGTCGCCGGCGGTCATGAGGGACCGGATGATCACGCCGAGGTCGGCCCGGCCGTCGGCCGAGACCCAGCCGAACGCCCCGGCGTACGGCCCGCGCGGGCTGCTCTCCACCTGCTCGATGATCTGCATGGTGCGCAGCTTCGGCGCTCCCGTCATCGATCCCGCCGGAAACAGCGCCCGCAGCGCCCCGACCGTCGAGACGTCGTCGCGCAGCCGGCCGCGGATCGTGGACACCAGCTGGTGGACGGTCTCGTAGGACTCCACGGCCATCAGGCTCGGCACCTCGACGCTGCCCGGCTCGCACACCATCGACAGGTCGTTGCGGAGGAGGTCGGTGATCATCAGGTTCTCGGCGCGGAACCTCGGCTCGGCGGCGAGCCGCTCTCGCAGGACCTCGTCCGCCTCCACGGTGGAGCCGCGGGAGGTGGTGCCCTTGATCGGCTTGGTCTCGATCATCCGGTCGCCGTCCACCAGCGCGTAGCGCTCGGGACTCGAGCTGAGCAGCCACGCCCGCGCGTCCGGCAGGTCGTGCTGGAGGAAGCCGGCGTAGGGCGCCGGGTTGAGCTCGCGCAGCCGGAGGTACGCCGCCGCCGGGTCGAGATCGCTCGGCCGCTGCTCCCGGTAGGTGAGGTTGACCTCGTAGGAGTTGCCCGCGCGCAGGTGCTCCTGGACCCTCGCGAACGCCCGCTCGTAGCTCGCGTCGTGCGCTGACGTGGCTGCCCGGGCGGCCATCTGGGAGCTCGACCCGGTCAGGTCGTGCTCGAACATCCGCACATGTCGGGGCCGCATCCAGACGGCGTCGGGGATGCCGCTTCCGGTGGCGGCGGGGAGGTCGGGCCGGGAGGCGTAGCCGAAGTAGCCGAACCACTGGTCGGTCGGACGGCCGGATCCGAGCTCGGCCTCCAGTGCCGCGAAGACGTCGGCCCCGACGACCTCCGAGGCGCCGGCCGAGTGACGGACGACCTCGCCGCGCGCCGCGTCGTAGGTCAGGGAGACGTCGTCCTCGTCGAGCCAGCCGATGATCGAGCGGCGGCCCGACCACTCTCGGGCACCGCCGCCGTCGAGCCAGAAGCAGCGGCGACGCGCGGCGGCGACATCGCGGAAGACGGGGACCGGGTCGGTCATCGGCGGTCCAGGAAGTTGGCGACGATCGCGGAGCCGTGCTCGGAGAGGATCGACTCGGGATGGAACTGCACGCCCTCCAACGGCAACGACACGTGGCGCACGCCCATCACGACCTCCGGCTCCTCGCCACGGTCGCCCGCGCAGGAGGCCGTCGCGACCAGGCAGCCGGGCAGGTCGAGGGCGGCCAGGGAGTGGTAGCGCACGCCCGCGAAGCCCTGCGGCAGGCCGGTGAAGACGCCCCGTCCGTCATGGCTGATCCGGGCGACCTCCCCGTGCGCGAGCCGGTGCAGGTCCGCCACCACCCGGCCGCCGTACGCCGTCACCAGGCCCTGCATGCCGAGGCAGACGCCGAGCACCGGCGTCGTGCCGGCCAGGAGCACCTCACGACCGACCGAGAAGTCCTCCGGGTTGTCCGGGCCGCCGGGCCCGGGCGAGAGGACGACGTAGTCGTGGGCGAGGACGTCGGCGGCCGTCGCCTCGTCGTGCTGCACCACGCGCGGGAGGACGCCGGTCACGGAGGCGATCAGGTGGACGAGGTTCCACGTGTAGGAGTCGTGGTGGTCGACGACGACCACGTCCGGCACGGGCACCGGGTCAACCTACTGCGACGGGCAGAGCAGCTCCCGGACGAGATCGTGGATCAGGTCGTAGCCGTTCTCCGTCAGGATCGACTCAGCGTGGAACTGGATGCCGCGGAAGTGGGGGCCCCGCACGACGTGCACGTCGCCGGTGAGCGGGTCGGCCTCGACGCTGACGCCCTCGGGGAGCGGGTCCCCGTCGCCGACCCGTCCGACGAAGGTGTTGTAGAAACCGACCCGCTCGGTGCGCCCCTCGATCGACACCGGCGACTGCGTCCCCTGGAAGACGATGTCCTTGTAGGACAGCGGGATCCCGAGCCGCTCGCAGAGGGCCTGGTGTCCGAGGCAGACCGCGAGGAACGGCACGTCGCCGTCGAGGACCCGCCGCACGGCCCGGCGGAAAGTCGCGATCTTGGGATCGTCGCCGTCCCGTGGATCGCCGGGACCGGGGCCGACGATGACCAGGTCGTGGCCGTCGAGGTCGCCGTCGGCGTACTCGTCGTGGCGTACGACGCTGCTGGTCAGTCCGAGCACACCGAGGACGTGGCGGAGCATGTTCACGAAGTCGTCCTCGCCGTCGAGGATGACCACCGACCTCCCCTTCAGCGCGGGGTCGGGCGGGGCCCCGGCCTGGTCGGTCAGCCAGAAGCGGCTGAGCCTGCGGTTGCGGGCGTTGAGCGTGAGCAGGACGTCCTCGTCGCTGACCAGCTCCGCGATGTTGACCTCCGGCCGGGGGGCGGGCGGCACGAGGCCGAAGGCGCTGAGGATCCCCCCGGCCTTGGCGTGCGTCTCGGCCACCTCGTGGTCGGGATCGGAGTCGCGCACCAGCGTCGCGCCGGCGGTGACCGTGAGGCGTCCGTCGAGGCCGACGTCGGCGGTCCGGATCACGATCGGGCTGTCGACGACCGGGCCGCCCTCGGGGTCGCGTCCGAGGATCGCGAGCGCCGCGCCGTAGTAGCCACGGCCCTGGGGCTCGTACTGCCTGATCAGCCGGCAGGCGTTCTCGACCGGGCTGCCGGTCACCGTGGCGGCGTACATCGTGTCGCGCAGGACCTCGCGCGGGTCGCGGTGCGTGCGGCCGGCGAGGAGGTACTCGGTGTGGACGAGATGGGTCATCGGCTTGAGGAACGGGCCCAGCACCTGGCCGCCCTCGTGGCAGATGTCGCACATCATCTTCAGCTCCTCGTCGACCACCATGAAGAGCTCGTAGATCTCCTTCTCGTCGGTGAGGAAGTCGAGCAGCCGGGCGGTCACGTCGCCCTCACGCGGGATCCGGAAGGTCCCGCTGATCGGGTTCATCCGGACGTCTCCGCCGTGGATGGTCACGTGCCGCTCCGGGCTGGCGCCGATGAGGTAGCGGTCGCCGGTGAAGAAGACATAGGTCCAGTAGGCGCCGCGCTCGCGCTCGAGCAGGCGGCGGAACACCGTCAGTGCCGTGGCCGCCCCCCAGTCGGCGACCTGCGCGCGGAAGTGGCGGCCGATGACCAGGTTGGCGCCCTCTCCCTGGCCGATCTCGTCCCGGATGATCGCGTCGACGAGCCTGCCGTACTCATCGTCGTCGGTCTCGAAGCCGCCCCGGTCGGCGAACTCGACGCCGGTGTCGTCGATCGCGTCGAGCACCTCGGCGACGGAGAACTCCAGCTCGCTCTCGACGTCGACCACCACCAGGGGCGTGCCGTCGTCGTGCGCCTCGAACCCACGCTCGGCCACCTGCCGGAACGGGATCGCCAGCAGCCGGTCGGCGATGTGCCCGTCCTCGGGCTCGCCCTCCTCGAGGGGTACGTCGAGGATCGACTCCACGACGGAGCGGCGACCGCCCACGATCCCGACCGTGTCCCGGTCACCCGCCCGGGTCGATCGCCGGATGATCGCGTCG
>NZ_DASSXS010000209.1:0-11452 GCF_035703625.1 Nocardioides sp.
CAGGTCTCACCGCCCGAGTTCGCGGTCAGCGAGCTGCGGCCGCACGCGATCCGGGGCGCCGAGGCGGTCGCCCTCCCGGTGCTGCCGGGTCCGGACGGGGAGGAGGGTCAGATCCTCCTCGGGCCCGGCGCCGACGAGGTCGCCGCGCAGCTGGAGCTTGATGCGCTGGCCCTGCTCGAGCTTGCCGGGGCCACCGGGAAGGCCGGCGAGATCACGTCGTACCCCGTCCCCCTCGGCATCCCCGACAACGAGGCGCTGCGCTGGGTGCACTTCGTGGGGGTCGGTGAGCAGCAGCCGGCCGACCTGCGCAGGGCGGGAGCAGCCCTCGCCCGGGCGACCCGCGACCGGTCCAGCGTCGCCACCTCGGTCCCCGCGATCGCCCCGGACGGCGGTCTGGAGGCGTTCGTGGTCGGCGTGATGCTGGGCTCCTTCGTCTTCCACTGGCGCTCCCGGCCGCCCGAGCACGTCCCGGTGTCGCGGGTCGTGCTCGCCGGACTGCCCCGGCACGAGCGCTGGGCCCCGGTCCTCGACCGTGCCATCGCCGTCGGCGGCGCCGGATGGCGGGCCCGGATGCTGGCGGCGGTGCCCTCGAACCTCAAGACCCCCGTCTGGCTGGCCGACCAGGCCGTCGTCGTCGCCGACGAGTCCGGCCTGAAGTCGAAGGTCTGGGACGTCGAGGCACTGACCGAGGGTGGCTTCGGCGGGATCCTCGGGGTGGGGCAGGCCTCGGCCACCCCGCCACGGATGATCGAGCTCGACTACCGGCCGCCCGGGGGTCGCCGCGGCGGACCGCGGGTGGTGCTGGTGGGCAAGGGCATCACCTTCGACTCCGGCGGGCTCTCGATCAAGCCCGGCGAGTCCATGGTCAACATGAAGCGCGACATGACCGGCGGTGCCGTCGTGCTCGCGGTGATGGCGGCGCTCGCGGCCGTGGAGTGCCCGGTGCGCGTCACCGGCCTCATCGCCGCCGCCGAGAACGCCATCAGCGGCAACGCCCTGCGACCCGGCGACGTGGTGCGCCACTACGGCGGCCGCACCAGCGAGGTCACCAACACCGATGCCGAGGGCAGGCTGGTGATGGCCGATGCGCTGTCGTACGCCGTCGACCGTCTCGACCCGGCCGTGATCGTCGACGTGGCGACCCTGACCGGCGCCATGAAGGTGTCCCTGGGACAGCAGGTCGGAGGCTTCTTCGCCAACCGCGACGAGCTCGCGTCGGTCATCGCCCGCGCCGGGGAGGAGTCCGGCGAACCGCTGTGGCGGTTCCCGCTCGCCACCGAGTACGAGGACAAGCTGTCCTCCGCCGTGGCGGATGCCGACAACGCGCCGGGCGGTCCGGGCGCGATCACCGCCGCCCTCTTCCTGCAGCACTTCGTCGGTGGGCGGCCCTGGGCGCACCTCGACATCGCGTCGGTGGGGGACGCGCCGGACGACAGGTACGAGTGGACCGCGGGACCCACCGGATTCGGTGCTCGGGCGCTGCTCGCATGGCTGGGCAGCGAGGACCCGCTGGAGGGGGTCGCATGAAGGGCCTGACAGTGCGCTGGTCACTCGCCGACGCGCCCGACGGGATCGAGGAGCAGCTGGCCGACTACGTCGCCGAGACGTCGCACGCACGGTTCACCGGGTTGGCCGGTCTCCGGTTCAAGACCTGGCGGATGCGTCCGGGGCAGTGGTTCGAGGGCTGCTACGTGTTCGCGACCGAGGAGGCCCGCGCGGAGTTCCAGGCGGGCTTCACCGAGACGGCGGCCGAGGCCCCGGGGTCGAAGCTGATCGGGAGCGCGCCGGTCCTGATCGAGGAGTGCGAGGTCGTGGCGGTCGCCGAGGGCTGGGAGGGGTTCGCGGCGACGCCGCGGGCCTGACCTACCCGGCTTCGGGGGACCATTCCTTCTTGGCGGCCAGCAGTCCGTCGCCGACCGGCAGCAGCACCGAGATCAGGGAGTCGTCGTCGGCGACCTCCTTGCCGAGCTCCCGGATGGTCACGGTCTCCTCGTCGCGCTGGGCGGGATCGGCGACCCGGTCGTGCCACAGGGCGTTGTCGAAGACCACGACCCCGCCGGGGCGGAGCAGCCGCACGGCTTCCTTGAGGTAGGCGGCGTACTCCGACTTGTCGCCGTCGCAGAACACCAGGTCGTAGTGGCCGTCGGTGAGGCGGGGCAGCACGTCCAGCGCGGCACCGGAGATCGTCCGTGCCCGCTGCGGCGGAATGCCCGCGTCGGTGAACGACTGCTTGGCCAGGCGCTGGTGCTCGGCCTCGATGTCGACCGTGGTGAGCACCCCGTCGGGGCGCATGCCGCGCAGCAGCCAGATCCCGCTGACGCCGGTGCCGGTGCCGATCTCGACGACGGCGCGTGCCTCCAGCACGGAGGCGAGGAACCTGAGCGCGGCGCCCCCGCCGGAGCCGATCGGGACCACCCCGACCTCCTCGGCACGGGCCCGGGCCGCAGCCAGTACGTCGTCCTCGACGACGTGCGCCTCGGCGTAGGACCAGCTCGCGGGCTTGATCGGCGACGTGGTGGGAGAGATGGCGGGCCTCCTGGGTCGGACACCCGCCGGACCGGACCGACAGGTGTGGACGTGCGCCTCGACCCTATCGCGACACGCCCGGCCCGAGCGGCCGGGAACACCCGGGGCACGCGGGTCGTTGTGCGGGTCAGCAGGGAGGGATTCACAGGTTCCTCTCAGTCGGTATCTCTACGCTGGGAAAGGCAAGGACACTGATCCGATCGCAGGCGCAGGCCCGGACATTGACTGGGCACCAGGAGGCTCCGGTGGACACGACCGACGGCGTACCCACCTGGGACGAGGTGGTGGAGCGTCACTCCGACCGCGTCTACCGGCTCGCCTACCGCCTGACCGGTGACCGGCACGACGCCGAGGACCTCACCCAGGAGGTCTTCGTGCGGGTCTTCCGCAGCCTGTCGAGCTACACCCCCGGGACGTTCGAGGGGTGGCTGCACCGGATCACGACCAACCTGTTCCTGGACCAGGCGCGTCGCAAGCAGCGGATCCGCTTCGACGCGCTCTCCGACGAGCGGGCCGCCCGGCTCAGCAGCGGGACGCCGGCTCCCGACGCGGCGTACGCCGACCAGACCTTCGACGACGACATCGAGCGCGCCCTCTCGACGCTCCCCCCCGACTTCCGCGCCGCGGTGGTCCTCTGCGACGTCGAGGGGCTGACCTACGAGGAGATCGCCGAGATCCTCGACGCCAAGCTCGGGACGGTCCGGTCGCGGATCCACCGCGGACGGGCCATGCTCCGCAAGGCGCTCGCCCACCGGGCCCCTGCGGCCGGCCGCACCCGCTACTCCGGTCCCGCCACAGGGTCGATGCTGATCCCGCGGGGCAACGTGTGATGTGGCATCTCGGCTCCCGGGTCAGCGCCCTGCTCGACGGCCAGCTCTCCGACGAGGAGGCCGAGCGCGCCTGGGCCCACGTGCACGCCTGCCACGCCTGTCGTGACCTCGTCGAGCGCGAGGGATGGATCAAGAACCGACTGGCGGGGCTCTCCTTCGGCGGCACGTCCGCCCCCGAGCACCTCAAGGGGTCGCTGCTCGGTCCGTACCCGCACAGCCCGCACGTCGACGTGCTGGGCCGCCGCTCCCGCAGCTGGACCGGGCTGGCCATCGGGGGTGGCGCCGCCGGGGTGGCCGTGCTCGGCGTGATCGCCCTGGGCGCGGCGTCACCGGACGGCCCCGTCGACCGTCGGGCGCCGGTGACGAACATCGGTCAGAGCGAGAGTCCGCGGGCCCCGGCGACGACGCTGCCGGGACCGCGTCGCTGACCCGGCGGCGGGCTGGTCCGCCCCGATTTCGGTCGTGGGGGAAAATGAACCCGTGACTTCACACGACGACGGCCGCGACCCCGGCGACGACGGGCCGCGGGACACCGAACCCACCCGGCCGTTGTCCGAGCGAGCGCAGCCGGCAGAACCCGCCGGCGGGTCATGGTTGCCCCCGCTCACGGGGCAGCCCGGCCAGGGGTACGCCGCACCCCACCCGCAGGCGTCGGCCCCCCGCGAGCCGCAGGGCCCGGTGCCGTGGTGGATGTGGCTGGCCGTGGGTGGCCTGGCGTTGGCGCTGGGGCTGTTCGGCGGCGCCGTCGGTGCGCTGCTCGTGCAGGGCCTCGTCGATGACACACCGGGTCTCGTCTCCGGAGGGCTGGGGGAGGTCGACACGGTCTCGACGCCGCCGCTGCCTGCCGAGAACGGGTCGGTGACCGCGGTCGCGCGGCAGCTCCTGCCCAGCACCGTCCAGATCTCCGCGGAGTTCGAGGGCGAGGCCGGAGGTGCCACCGGCTCGGGATTCGTGCTCGACCGGCAGGGGCACATCATCACCAACAACCACGTCGTGGCCGACGCCGCAGAGGGTGACGGCCCGATCGAGATCGTCGACCAGAACGGCAACCGGTACGACGCCGAGGTGGTCGGCCGGAGCCCGGTCTACGACCTGGCGGTGCTGTTCTCCGAGAAGGCGAGCCGGCTGCGTCCCGCGTCGCTCGGTGCCTCGAAGGTCATGCGGGTCGGCGACGGGGTCGTCGCCATCGGCTCCCCGCTCGGGTTGAGCTCCACGGTCACCGCCGGGATCGTCAGCGCGCTCGACCGGCCGGTCACCACCGGTGACTCCGCCAACGACTCGTCGTACATCAATGCGGTGCAGACCGACGCCGCGATCAACCCCGGCAACTCCGGCGGTCCGCTGGTCAACCTCGAGGGTCAGGTGGTGGGCGTCAACAGTGCCATCGCCACGACCGGAGGCGGCTTCGGCAGCGAGTCGGGCAACATCGGGGTCGGTTTCGCCATCCCGATCGAGCAGGTCCGGATCACGGCCGACCAGATCCTGCGCACCGGCGAGGCGCGTTACCCCGTCATCGGCGCGCAGGTGCAGACCGGCGGGGACGAGGGCGAGGGTGCCCGGATCGACAAGGTCAACCCGGACACGCCCGCCCAGAAGGCCGGCCTCCGCAAGGACGACGTGGTCACCGCCGTCGAAGGCGAACGCGTGACCGACGGCATCGCCCTGATCGTCGCCATCCGTACCCACCAGCCGGGGGAGACGATCGAGTTCACCATCCTGCGCGGGGGCGAGGAGCGCACGGTCGAGATCACCCTGGGCTCCGAGATCGGCTGAGGCGCCGCAGCGACGTCCTAGGTGGGCTCGTCGTCCGCCTGCGCGTCGTCGCGCCCGGCGCGAGCCTCGACGAACGGGTGCTCGGCGACGAAGCTGTCGGCCTCGTCGTACATCCGCTGGATGTAGTCCTCGAGCTGCGTGGCCTCGACGCGCCACTGGCCGCGCCCGCCGATCTTGATCGCCCGCAGCTCGCCGCGCCGCACCAGCGCGTAGACCTGTGCGGACGAGGTGTTCAGGATCTCGGCCACCTCGCCGAGGGTCAGGAAGCGTGGTGCGCCGGGCATGCGTCCATGGTCCCACCGTTTACCCGGATCGGGTACGCCGCGCGGCGAAGGCCTGTGGACAACCAGATGACCAAGCGCGTCGCGAGCGGCATGATGTCCGCGTGAGCAACGATCTCGGAGCTCCCGAGGCCCCGCCGGCGGTGCGTGCGGCCTCCCCGGGCTGGCGTGATCCGCGGCTCTGGATCGGCGTCGCCCTCGTGGCGGTCTCGGTGGTCGCGGGAGCACGCCTGGTCGGTGGGGCCGACGACTCGGTCACGGTGTGGGCCGTGGCCACCGACCTCGGGCCGGGCGACACCGTCTCCGCCGACGACCTGACGGCGCGCCAGGTCCGGTTCGTGGAACCGGCCTCTCTGGACCGCTACTTCCTCGCCGAGGAGCAGCTGCCGGGCGACCTCCGGCTCGAGCGCGCCGTCGGCGAGGGGGAGCTGCTGCCACGGTCGGCGGTCGGCACCTCCGGCGAGAGCGACGCGATGGAGCTTCCGGTCGCCGTCGAGACCACCCGGGTGCCGCCGGGCGTCCAGTCGGGCTGGATCGTCGACGTCTACGTCATGGGCGGGGCGAGTGGCCGGTCCGTCCTGTCCGGGGTCACCGTCCTCGAGGCGCCGCCGGCCGCCGAGAGCCTCGCCGTCAGCGGGCAGCGACAGGTGGTGCTCGGGGTCACCGAGGGCGAGGCGCAGCAGTTCTTCCGGGTCACCGGGTCGATCGACGCCCCGGTCCTCACGATCGTCCGACGGGGATAGCGTCGTGGTGGTCGTCCTCGTCGTCGCCGCGGGAGCGGCATGGGAGTCGACCGCACTGGCCCTGCTGTCGGAGAGGCGGGGCATCGTCGTCCTCAAGCGTTGTGTCGACCTCGATGACCTGCTGGCCTCGGCCAGCGCCGGTCAGGCCGACGTGGCCGTCCTGGGCATCGACACCCACGGCCTCGACCAGGCGGCCGTCGACCTGCTGCGTTCGCACTCGGTGCGACCCGTCGCGATCGTCGCCGACGGCATCGAGCACGACGCCGCACGGCTGCGGGCCACCCGGATCGGGATCCGTTCGACGGTCTCCGAGGCGGAGCTGGTGGCCCTGCCTGACGAGGTCCTGGCCGACGAGACGCCGGCGGACCCGGACGGGCAGGGGGAGGTCTCCGAGGAGCCGGCCGCCGGTCCGGAGCCGGGTGGACGGGTCCTGGCGGTCTGGGGTCCTGCCGGGGCGCCGGGTCGCACCACCCTCGCCGTGGGTCTGGCCGCCGAGCTGGCGCGACGCGGGTGCCCCACGACGCTGGTCGACGCCGACCCCTACGGCGGGGCCGTGGCCCAGCAGCTCGGGATCCTCGACGAGGTGTCGGGGCTGCTCGCGGCCGCCCGGCTGACCGCCGGTGGCGCCCTTCCCGACCGGTTCGGGACGGTGCAGCGGACGATCGGTCCGCACCTCGGGGTCGTCACCGGGCTGCCGCGGCCGGACCGGTGGCTGGAGGTCCGGTCGGGCGTGGTGGAGCACCTGCTCGAGGTCGGCCGCGACCGGGGCCACGTCGTCGTCGACACCGGCTTCAGCCTCGAACATGATCCCGCCACGGACTTCGGGTCACGGCCGGGGCGCAACCAGATGACGCACGGCGCGCTGGGGGTGGCCGACGAGGTGGTCGTCGTGGGCAGCGCCGACCCGGTGGGCCTCTCCCGGCTGGCCCGTGGGCTCGTCGAGCTGCGCGACCTCACCGGGGGCGCGCCCGTGCGCGTGGTGGTCAACCGGATGCGTCCCACACTGGGCTGGTCGGAGAAGGACATCGCCGGCATGGTCGAGGGCTTCACCCGTCTCACCGGACTCCACTTCCTGCCCGACGACCGGGCCGCCGTCGACCGGGCCCTGGTCGCCGGGCGCACGGTGGTGGAGTCCGGCGACTGCGCCCTGGGCCGCGCGATCGGCGAGATCGCCGACGAGCTGCTGCCCGAGTCGGCGCCCGCCGCCCCGGTCCGCAGGATCAGGCGGCGAACAGCAGGTAGAGGCCCCCGACGGTGAACGCGATCATCGCGAACAGCAGCGGCAGCTGACCGGTGAGCTGGTGCCGCTTCGGCAGCAGCTCGATCGCGCGCTCGTGCGCGGCGATGACTCCGAGGACGTGCCCGACCACCACGGCGAGCACCTTCAGGACGGCCAGGAACGTCGGGTGGAAGGACAGCCAGTAGTTGACCGTCCAGTCGCCGGTGCCGAGCAGGTCGCTCCCGTTGCCGAACGGGTCGCTGGCCTGGATCAGGGTCTGCTGGCCGTACTCCAGGAGGTACGTCGAGTAGTGGGCGACGATGTAGCCGACCACGATCGGGATGATCGAGTGCGCGAACTTGTTCGGCAGCTCCAGCCGGCGGGTGTCGGGGTCGACCCCGGTGGTGACACAGCCGACCAGGAAGACCAGGCCCACCCCGACGCAGAACGCGAGCAGGGCCAGGTTGTTGAGGAGGTTCGTCGAGATGTCGCTGTCCTGGGTGAACCGCACCCAGAAGCTCGAGTCCTTGAACGAGTCGAACGCGGTGCTCCCGAACAGGACCGACAGGACCGCCAGCAGGCCGGGCACGGCCAGGGTGGTGTCGAGGTTCGCCAGGGGGCTGCGGACGATGAGCCGCCCGTCCCGCCGTCCCCAGACCGACAGCTTCGCCACGAGGCTGGAGTAGACCTCGAACGGGTCGCCGCGCTCGTAGAAGCCGCTCCCGAACAGGGCGCCGCCCAGGAGCATGACCGCGACGTAGATCGCGCACCACAGGCGAACCGGGCCGAGCTCGGTGGAGAACGGGTAGACCAGCTCCAGCCACACGAACGCGAACAGTCCTACTGCTGCCGGCCAGTAGCCGAGGCGGGCGGGGTAGTGGAACACCCCCGCCTCTGGGTCGCTGCCGGAGAGCCTGGCGAACACGAGGTTGATGGTCCGCACGGGGCTGATCGCCTTCCACACCGGACCGAACAGGAGGGAGAGCGGGACCAGGCCGACCCACCACCACACGTAGAAGATGCCGAAGACCGGGTTGGTCAGCAGGTCCCGGCCGAAGACGGCGGCGACGGCGGCGTAGGCGAACAGGACGATCCCCACCACGCGCAGCCCGATCCGGAACGCCGCCGAATCCACCACCCCGGCGAGCCAGTCGGGAGCGGGGCGGCCGGTCTTGCTCTCGTCGTAGCGGGGGGTGCGCCACGCGACGGCGAGGACCGTGAACGAGACGGTGAGTGCCGCGACCGCGCCGAGGATGGCGAGCTCGGGAGGGATCGGGAGGTCCTTGGCCCCGCCGATGCCGTGGGCCAGCGAGATCCCGTCGCCCGGCACCGCTAGGAGACCTCGAGCTGGACGATCACGACCTTCGGGTCGTGGGCCTCGACGTCGACCACACCCGGCTCGTCGATGGTCAGCTCGAAGGTGGAGCTGCCGGCGTCGTACTCGAACTCCTTCTCCGGCGTGCTGTGGACGTGCAGCTCGCCGGGCTCGTCCGCCTCGACCACCAGCTCGATCGGCTTCCCGGCCTCGACCTCGACCCGGTCGCCCATCGGCGTCACCTCGCCGTCGGAGAAGGTGATCTCGACCGTGGCGGTTTCGTCTCCCGACGAGGTGGGCGCGGGCGACTCCTCGTCACTGCAACCCGCCAGGATCGGACTGGCGCAGAGGAGCGCCGTGAGGACGATGGCAGTGCGGCGCATGGTGTGAGTTCCCTTCTTCGGTGTCACAGCGTCCGTGTCGCTCGCCTGGGGGCGCGTGGCGGACGGTCGCCCGTGGGGCGACCGCCTTCTGCCAGAATCCCACGTTGAGCAAGCGTTGCGGGCAGCGGCCCGTCACCCGACACCGAAGGGCATCAGCCATGAGTCAGCGACTCCGCGCCAGGGACCTCGCCTTCCTGGCCGAGGAGTCCGCCCGCACGCCCCTCCACAACGCGACGGTGGAGATCTTCGACCCCGCCGGCTCGGGGTTCGACTACCAGCGCCTGGTCGCCCTGATCGGTGACCGGATCTCGTTCGTGCCCCGCTACCGCCAGCGCGTGCAGGCGGTGCCGGGCCGGCTGGCCAATCCGGTGTGGGTCGACGACCCCCACTTCGACCTCGGCTTCCACGTACGACGCTCCGCGCTCCCGCGTCCCGGCTCCATGGAGCAGCTCCGCGAGCTCGTCGCCCGCATCGTCTCCCGACCCCTCGACCGCCACCGGCCGCTGTGGGAGGTCTACTTCGTCGAGGGGCTGGCCGACGGCCTGGTCGCCGTGCTGTCGAAGTCCCACCAGGCGCTCGTCGACGGCATCGAGACCGTCGACCTCGGGCAGGTGCTGCTCGACGTGGGCTCCGAGCAGCGGATCCTGGGCAACGACGAGTGGCGGCCTCCGGCCCGCCCGACCCCGACCGCGCTGGTCGTCTCGGCGGTGCGCGAGTCGGTGCAGCGACCGGGCACCGTCCTCGACACCCTGCGGAGCAACGCGGGATCCGCGAAGCGGGCCGCCGAGGCCGCGGCCGGCCGCGCGGGTGAGATCACCAACGCCCTGACCAACCGCCGCCCACCCGAGACCCCGATCTCCGGTGAGCTCTCGCAGCAGCGTCGGTTCGTGGCGGTCCGCACCGACCTCGCGGCCTACCGCAAGGTGCGCCGCGCGCACGGAGGGACCGTCAACGACGTCATCCTGGCGACCATCACCGGCGGTCTGCGCGGCTGGCTGATGACCCGCGCCGAGTCGCTGGCCGGGCTGCGGAAGATCAAGGCGGTCGTCCCGGTCTCGGTGATCGACGAGGAGCTCGAGGCCACCTCCCTGGGTAGCCAGATCGCGGCCCACCTCGTCTCGCTCCCGGTCGGCGAGCCGAGCGCGGTGGTGCGCCTGCACCAGGTGTCGTACTCCTTCCAGGCGCACAAGGAGACCGGTCGCGCCGTGGCCGCGAACCGGCTGGCGGGAATCGCCGGTTTCGCCCCGGCGACCTTCCACGCCATCGGCTCCCGGGTGGCCGCCGACGAGCTCAGGCGGGGCGCCCAGATCTCGATCACCAACGTCCCGGGCCCGCAGTCGTCGCTCTACGCCGCCGGGGCGCGGATGCTGGAGACCTACCCGGTCCACCCGTTGACCCGCGACCACGCCCTGGCCATCGGCGTGACGTCGTACGACGGCGCCGTCTACTACGGCATCACCGCCGACCGCGACCTCCTCCCCGACGCGGACGTGTTCGGCCAGTGCCTCACCGAGGCGCTCGACGAGCTCCTCGACACCGCCGCGGGCGGCCGGCCCCGCGCTCCCCGCGGCCGCAAGAAGTAGCGGCTGGTCGGCGAGCGGCGCCTGGCTCGCTACGCTCGCACCCATGGACGCGACCACCACCCCGCCGGCTCCCGTCAACGAGCCGAACCTGACCTACGCCCCCGGCACTCCCGAGCGCGAGGCACTCGTCCTCGAGATCGACCGGCTCAAGCGCCGTGAGCACGACCTCAAGGCCCACATCGGGGGCCGACGACGGTCCGGTGGTGGCCGCGAGATCAAGGTCGTCCAGCCGCACGACCACCAGCACGTGCTGGGCGTCATGAAGAACTCCGACGGCGCCGACGCGAAGTCGGCGATCAACGCGGCGGCGAAGGCGGCGCCCGAGTGGCGGGCGCTCCCGTTCGACGACAAGTGCGCGATCATCCTCAAGGCCGCTGACCTGCTGGCCGGACCCTGGCGTCAGCGCCTGAACGCCGCGACCATGCTCGGCCAGTCCAAGACCGCGTTCCAGGCCGAGATCGACAGCGCCTGCGAGCTGATCGACTTCTGGCGCTTCAACGTCCACTACGCCAAGCAGATCCACGCCGAGCAGCCGATCGCCAACAGCCCGGGCATCTGGAACCGCACGGACCATCGGCCCCTGGAGGGCTTCGTCTACGCGATCACGCCCTTCAACTTCACCGCCATCGCCGGCAACCTGCCCACCGCGCCGGCCCTCATGGGCAACACGGTGATCTGGAAGCCCTCGCCGACCCAGCAGCTCGCCGCGTCGATGACCATGCAGCTGCTCGAGGAGGCAGGGATGCCGCCGGGCGTGATCAACATGCTGCCCGGCGACGGGATCGACGTCTCGAAGGTG
>NZ_DASSXS010000247.1:0-3759 GCF_035703625.1 Nocardioides sp.
ACGTCTCCTGGTGGGAGGAACTGGTTGAAGTAGTGGTCGAAGGTTCCGGTCGACTGCCCGAAGAAGCCGGTGACGGTCAACCTGGTCGCGAAGTACGACGACAGCAGGCCGACGACGTAGAGCGGGACGATCGCGATCAGACCGCCGATGATGCGGGTGGTGACCAGGAACGGCATCGACGGGATCGCCATCACCTCGAGCGCGTCGACCTCCTCGGAGATCCGCATGGCGCCGAGCTGGGCGGTGAAGCCACAGCCCACCGTCGCGGCGAGTGCGATCGCGGCCACCAGCGGAGCGATCTCGCGCGTGTTGAAGTAGGCGGAGACGAAGCCGGAGAAGGCGGCGGTGCCGAGCTGGTTGAGGGCGGCGTAGCCCTGCAGGCCGACCTCGGTGCCGGTGAAGAAGCACATGGCGGTGATGACGCCGACCGTGCCGCCGATGACCGCCAGCGCACCCGAGCCGAGGGTCACCTCGGCCAGGATCCGCAGGATCTCCTTCTTGTAACGGCGGATGGTGCGCGGCGTCCATGCCAGCGCCTTGATGTAGAAGGCGAGCTCCTCGCCCAGGTGGTCGAGCTGCCGGGCGGGGCGTTGGTAGACCTGCTTCACGTCGGCCATGGCGTCAACCCGTCTTCGGTGGCACGAGCTGGAAGTAGATCGCGCTCATGACGAAGTTGACGACGAACAGGAGCATGAAGGTGATGACGACGGACTCGTTCACCGCGTCACCGACGCCCTTCGGGCCACCGGCGGCGTTCATGCCCTTGTAGCACGCGACGATCGCCGCGATCAGGCCGAAGACCAGCGCCTTGGCCATGCCTTGCCACAGATCCGGTAACTGTGCGAGCGCGGTAAAGCTCGCTAAATAGGCACCAGGTGTCCCGTCCTGGAGTACGACGTTGAAGACGTAGCCTCCGGCGACGCCCACGACGCTCACCAGGCCGTTCAGGAACACCGCGACCAGCATGCAGGCGAGGACCCGGGGCACCACGAGGCGCTGGATGGGGTCGATCCCGAGCACCATCATGGCGTCGAGCTCCTCGCGGATCTTCCGGGCGCCGAGGTCGGCCGCGATGGCGGACCCGCCGGCACCCGCGATCAGCAGGGACGTGGCGATGGGCCCTGCCTCACGGACGACGGCGAGGACGGCCGCGGATCCGGTGAACGACTGTGCACCGAACTGCTTGATCAGACCGCCGACCTGCAGCGCGATGACCGCGCCGAAGGGGATGGCGACGAGTGCGGTCGGGATGATCGTGACCGAGGCGATGAACCAGGCCTGCTGGATGAACTCCCGGGTCTGGAAGGGACGCTTGAACAGCGCGCGCCCGACATCGAGACCGAAGGCAAACAACTTGCCTGCGGTCCCGATCGGCGCAAGTGCCCGGGATTCGGTCAACGAGGACACAGACTCAGGCCCCCGACACCATGGTCATGTTGTCGTCGAACGATCCCGGCGGCGGCTCGACGCCGTTCTCCCGGCACCACGCACCCGGCTCGCGCTGGCTGCGACGGGGGATCCCGTTGGAGGGCTCGATCTGCATCGGGATCGGGGGCAGCGGGGGCAGCTCCTGGTCCTTCTCCGCCTCGAGCTCGTCGGCGTCCTTCTCCTCGGACATGCCGATGGGACCGACCCGCTGGGCGTTCAGGAACTGACGGACCACCGGCTCCTCGGAGGAGAGCAGCATCTCGCGCGGACCGAACATGGCGAGGTGCTTGTGGTAGAGCAGCCCGATGTTGTCGGGCACCGTGCGCGCGGTGTTGATGTCGTGGGTCACGATCAGGAACGTCGCGTCGATCTGGGCGTTCAGGTCGACGATGAGCTGGTTCAGGAACGCGGTTCGCACGGGGTCCAGACCCGAGTCCGGCTCGTCGAACAGCACGATCTCGGGGTCGAGGACGAGGGCCCGCGCGAGGCCCGCGCGCTTGCGCATACCGCCGGAGATCTCGCCGGGAAGCTTGTCCTCGGCGCCGAGCAGGCCGACGAGGTCCATCTTCTCCATGACGATGTCGCGGACCTCGGACTCGGACTTCTTGGTGTGCTCGCGCAGCGGGAAGGCGACGTTGTCGTAGAGGTTCATCGAACCGAACATCGCGCCGTCCTGGAACAGCACGCCGAAGAGCTTGCGGATCTCGTAGAGGTCCTTCTCCGAGCAGCTGGCGATGTCGGTGCCCTCGATGATGATCGAGCCACGGTCCGGCTTGAGCAGACCGATCAGGCACTTGAGGAACACGGACTTGCCGGTTCCGGACGGGCCGAGCATGACGCAGATCTCGCCGGCCGGGACGGTGAGCGACACGTCGCCCCAGATGAGCTGCTTGCCGAACGACTTGGTGAGGTCGTCAACCTTGATCTCGACACCCATGCGGTTGGCCTCCCTCTCGCCCGGCTGTGCATGCGGACCTCGGGCGCGCTCGAGGCGCGACCCGATCCATTACTACCCCCACTCACGAGTAACAACGGACCCCGAGCCGCGAGGTTACGCGGAATTTTCCTCGGCGTCAGTTGCTACCTCAGCCAGTGGACAACTGAACACCCACATGATCCCCCGCCAACGGGTGTCACAAACACTGCCGGGAAAAGCAGAGCGGGGCGAGCCACCTCTCGGTGGCTCGCCCCGCTCGGGCTCGGTTCAGCGTGGGGTCACTTGAGAGTGACGGAGGCGCCGGCGCCCTCGAGGGACTCCTTGGCCTTCTCCGCGGCCTCCTTGGTGACCTTCTCCAGCACCGGCTTCGGTGCGGCCTCGACCAGGTCCTTGGCCTCCTTCAGGCCGAGCGAGGTCAGGGCGCGCACCTCCTTGATGACGTTGATCTTCTTGTCGCCGGCGGCCTCGAGGATGACGTCGAACTCGTCCTGCTCGGCGGCGGCGTCGCCACCGGCCTCGCCGGCACCGCCCGCGGCGGGGGCGGCGGCAGCTGCGACAGGCGCAGCGGCGGTGACGCCGAAGGTGTCCTCGAACTGCTTCACGAACTCGCTCAGCTCAATGAGGGTCATCTCCTTGAACGCGTCGAGCAGCTCGTCGGTGGTGAGCTTCGCCATGATGGCGTTTCCTTCCGTTCTTGGACCGGGGAGGTCTCCCTCGGTCCGTGGGTTTCAGGTGGTGTACGTCGGCCTTGCGACCCGGCTTGCGCCGTACCGATCAGGCGTCGGTGGACTCGGTGGCCTCAGCAGCCTCGGCGTCGGTGGCCTCGGCGGCGGGCGCCTCGGTCTCCTCGGCAGGGGCGGCCTCGTCGGCAACCGGAGCGTCCTCGGCAGCGGCCGGCGTACCGGCACCACCTGCGAGGATCGAGGGGTCCTCCTGCGCCTTCGCCTCCAGGGCGCCGGCGAGCCGGGCAGCCTGGGCGAGCGGGGCGTTGAGGAGGTAGACGGCCTGGGACAGCGACGCGAGCATGCCGCCCGCGAGCTTGCCCAGCAGCACCTCACGCGACTCGAGGTCAGCCAGCTTGGCGACCTCGGCAGCGTCGAGGGACTTGCCGTCCAGGACACCGCCCTTGATGACAAGAGCGGGGTTTGCCTTGGCAAAGTCACGCAGACCCTTGGCGGCCTCGACCACGTCTCCATTGATGAAGGCGATGGCAGTGGGGCCGGTCAACAGGTCGTCGAAGCCTTCGATTCCCACCTCGGTGGCGGCAATCTTGGCAAGCGTGTTCTTGACCACGGCGTAGTTGGCGTTCTCGCCGAGGGAGCGCCGCAGGTCCTGCAGCTGCTTCACGGTGAGCCCGCGGTACTCGGTCAGCACAGCGCCGGCGGCACCGTTGA